>JBPCQW010000346.1:0-13310 GCA_050997715.1 Hassallia sp. | reverse complement strand
GGTCTGATTCTAGACGCAACTCTTGTTTTACTCTGTCGTATAACCCCATAAAGTCGTTACCGTGTGCTTCCAGTCCGACTGCATCAATCACAGCATCGGGACCGCGACCGCCGGTCATTTCTTTGAGGACTTCGCCGACATCAACTTCTTCGTAATTGAGGACTTCTGCCTTACCATATTCTTTCGCCATCTGCAAGCGTTCGGGAATGCGATCGATGGCGATGACACGTTCTGCACCGAACATAAAATCGCCTCTGATGGCGAATTGTCCAACTGGTCCACAGCCCCAAACGGCGACGATATCACCGGGTTTGATATTGCAGTTCTCTGCCGCCATGTAACCTGTGGGAAAAATATCGGTAAGAAATAATACTTGTTCATCTGTTAATCCGTCGGGGATTTTGAACAAACCCACATCGGCAAAGGGTACTCGCGCATACTCGGCTTGACCGCCTGCGTAACCTCCGAATATGTGAGAGTAGCCAAATAAACCTGCGGGTGAATGACCCATGATTTTTTCTGCTAACCAACCGTTGGGGTTGGAGTTGTCGCAAAGTGACCATAAATCACTAGTGCAGAAATAGCAGTTCCCACAGGCTATTGTAAAGGGAACGACAACGCGATCACCTATTTTTACATTCTTGACAGCACTACCAAGTTCGACGACTTCCCCCATGAATTCATGACCGAGGATATCCCCTTTTTCCATTGTGGGAATGTAGCCATTAAAAAGGTGTAAGTCAGAACCGCAAATCGCCGTTGATGTTATTTTGACAATTGCATCACGCGGGTTAAGAATTTTTGGATCTGGCACTGTATCAACTCGTACATCATTTGCGCCATGCCAGCAAACTGCTTTCATAATATTTATTGGTTGTTGGTTGTTATTTTTGAGTTGTTGGTGGATATTCTTTCACCAATAATCAGAATTTCATCACAAGTATTTATTCTTGCTATTTATTTTCTTGGTAGTATCCCTTGTTTCCTCTGGTAATAGGGTTAACTACTTCGTCAACTTTCTTTTCGCTTGAATTCAAAAAGTCTTTGGTGCTTTGGGGTAAAGGTTCATCAAGATTGAGTTTTTCTCGAACATTATCACCAATGTCTTTGAGGTTATTTTTGGTGTTATCAATTAACTGTTTGTCTTTCTCAGTCGGTTCTGCATTGTAATATTTCGCCTCTGGAGTTTTTATGCTATCAGCCTGCGCTGGCAATATATTAATTTCTCCAAAACATTGCACAAATAAAACTGCCAATCCTACCACAATAACTTTAAAAATCTGATTTAACCAAATATTTTCTTTCATAAAATCCATTCAACTGTGTATTTATAATTTCTTTTCCTTTGAGTTATGAGTTTTAAGTTAACTCATAACTCTTTTGCTCAAAACTGATTATCTAATTTGGTGATAACCTTCTTTGGTTCCAGTTATTGGTTCAACGACCTTTTCAACTCTTTTCTCTGTTGAGTCTAAAAACTCTTTTGTACTTTCGGGAATTGGTTCATCAAGGTTCAGTTTTTCTTTAACATTCTCGGCAAAAGATTCTAACGGATTTTTGCTATCAGTAGAATTGCTCGTTTTATTTCCTAAGTTAGCTTCATCAGGTGTGCCTTTGTAATAAATACCAGTTGGAGATATTACAGTTTCACCTGTTGAGTTAGCAGCGTCTTTAATGCCTTTTTTGGTGGAATTAGCAAAATCTTTTGCAGCACCACGAGCATTATCACCAGTTTCTTTTAACCTGCTTTTAGCACTGTCAAAATTATCATCTTTTCCAAAAGGTTTTTTAGCCGAACCGCGAACATTATCAGCAGTTTCTTTCAGCTTACTTTTAGCACTATCTACCCCTGTATTGCCTTTATTAACCAACGATTCATCCGGGGTTCCTTTGTAATAAATACCTTGTGGTGAGACGACGGTATCATCTGCAAAGGCTTGGAATCCATTGCTATTGCCGAATGCTTGGATGCCAATAAACATACATGCAGCGAAAACAATTGTCAGAACTTTGTGCAGAAATTTTTTCATGTAATCCTCCGATTTGATTATTTAATTGAACAGTAGAGGTAGGAAACCCCACCCCTACCGATTTCATGGTTTGAGAACAACTTTGATACAGTTGTCCTCTTTCTGTTGAAAAATGTGGTAGCCGTGGGGTGCTTGTTCCAGGGGTAATTGATGGCTAACAACTATAGAGGGATCTAATTTTCCATCTAAAACTAGTTCTAGCAACTTATGCATGTATTTTTGACCATGCATTTGTCCCATCCGGAAAGTTAAGCCTTTGTTAAAGGCTGCACCAAACGGTATTTTATCAACAAAACCACCATAAACACCCATAATTGAAAGAGTGCCTCCTTTACGACAGGCAAGCATCATTTGCCGCAGTACGTGGGGACGGTCTGTCTCTAAGCGCAGCTTTTGCTTTGTCTGGTCGTAAAAGTCTTCAAAACCGACACCGTGCGCTTCTAATCCCACAGCATCAATACATGCATCGGGACCGCGACCGCCGGTCATTTCTTTTAATGCTTCGCCGGCATCAACTTCTTCATAGTTGATAATTTCGGCTTTGGCGAAATTTTTTGCCATTTCTAAGCGTTCGGGAAAGCGGTCGATCGCTATAACTTTTTCCGCACCCATCATGTAAGCGCTAATCATGGCGAATTGTCCGACAGCACCGCAACCCCAAACGGCTACAGTATCACCAGGTTGAATATCGCATAATTCTGCACCCATATAGCCGGTGGGGATGGCGTCGGAGATAAAAAGTAACTTTTCATCGGGTATGTCTTTGGGGACTTTTACCACACCGACATCGGCAAAAGGTACGCGCACATATTCTGCTTGTCCACCTGCATAACCACCGAACGTGTGCGAGTAGCCGTAAATTGCTGAAGTGATACTACCATACAACTTTTCTTCCATCCAACCGTTTTGGTTGGAATTGTCGCACAGCGACCACATATCACGCTGGCAATAATTGCAGTTACCGCAACCGATCATCGAAGGAACGACAACGCGATCGCCTATTTTTAAATTAGTTATACTACTGCCAACATCAACCACTTCCCCCATAAATTCGTGACCGATAATGTCACCCGGTTGCACTGTGGGAATGTAGCCACCGTAAATATGTAAATCACTACCGCAAATTGCCGTTGAAGTAATTTTGACAATAGCATCACGCGGGTTGATAATTTCCGGGTCTGGCACCGTTTCCACCCGCACATCATTAGCACCATGCCAGCAGACTGCTTTCATATATATATATTTGGGATTTTAGATTTTAGATTTGGGATTGCCAATTAGCTAGTAATAAGCGCTTAAGCGCTTACTACTAACTACTAACCACCCTTTGGTTGACCTTCAGTAGTGGCAATTTCGCCAGCTTCCATTAGCATTTTGAAACGGCGCAAATCATCACCAATTTGTTGTTCTGGTTCTTCACCAAAAAGTTTGGCAAATGCAGCGGCTAGCGCTCCACCGGGTGGGCTATATTCTAGAACAACCTTGACTTCAGTGCCGCGATCGCCTGGTGCTTTCTTAAAGCGAATAAAACCAGAATTCTCTACATCTGCACCTTCCACCGAAGCCCAAGAAATAAACTCATTTTCTCGGTCTTCCAATATATCTGCATCCCATTCCACACTACTATCCAAGGGTGCATTCGCAATCCAATGCGACCTTTTATCATTTTGCACGCTCACAGATTTGAGATGCTTCATAAACGTCGGCAGATTCTCAAAGTCGTGCCAAAAGCGATAAAGTTCATCCGCTGGTTTATTTATCGTTACCGTCTTTTCAACTTTGATAGATTTATTTATACCTATAGCTTCCTGTGCTTGCTGAATCGTGCTTTGCTTAGTAACACCTTGATACACCAAACCGCCCCCAGCTACAGCCATCAGCACCCCGCGTAAAGAACGCTGACTTAAACCCATTAGCACCATCGCACCACCACCCACAAGAGATGCCCAACGCTCAGTTTCACCAGCCTCAGCACCTTGACCCTTACTCAACTCATCCCCAGAAGTCGAAGCCATCTTTTTATCTCCTTATCTCAGTAAAAATAACCACCAAGACACAAAGACCCTCTCTGCGTTCTCTGCGCCTCTGCGGTTCGTTAAAAAACCTACATCGACACAGCCGCACCCGTCGTCGGCTTCGCAGGCTTCACATCCAGCCCCATCCGCTGCTGATACAGTTGCACCAATCGCTGTTCAGAACTCAACAAATCGTTGTAAATATCCGTAAACAGCGCAGTAGCTACCGGGTCAGTATACATAGGACACAAATTGCCAATATCACCGATACCAGTTTGCACATCACCCAAAGCCGATCGCAGTTGAAATATATCGTCACTTCCGGTCATAGCCGTTTTCACCTTCGCGTATTGATTGGCGATATTAGCGGCTAAAGAAGGTTTTTCACCTAACCTGTCAAGATAAGTTTCCAGCTTGAGAATGTGACGTTGTTTCGACGTGATTATCTCTTGAAACAACGACTTGATTTGAGCATCTGATTCTTTCTCGAAATACTTCTCCAAAGCTTCCAAAGAATAACGCTCACCAGCAAGAGCAGTATTTACACCCTTGACAATATCACCCTTAGTCGAACCACCCCAAGCATCAGCCAGCTTCCACCATTCCGCGCTTGTATCATTCTCGTCGGGTAATGCAGCATCCTTGCCACCGTAACCCAAACGACTCAAGATAGCTGTGGTAAAGATTGCCAAATCTCCGGGTTGACGTGAGGTAATCAAATTTCCGTCAACTACCAAAGGTTCATCAGCATACTTTGCACCCGCATTGATCATGTCCTTGCGAATAGCGCTGAAACCAGTAGCTTGTTTATCTTTGAGCAAATCCCCTTCAATTAAAACTTGCGGTCCGTGACAAACTGCCGCGATTAATTTACCTTCCTGCATTGCTTGTTGAACAAAGCGTACAGTGTTGGAGTTGCGTCGCATCTGGTCGGGAGCCATCCCACCAGGAATTATAACCGCGTCAAATTCAGAAGCGATCGCTTCCGTCGTAGTCCCATCAGCTTGCTGAGAAACTTTGCCTTGTTTACCCTTATATTTCTCATTCATCCGGGCACCGAGGACAACAACCTCCATCCCCGCTTGTTTTAGCCCGTTATAAGGAACTTGAAACTCCGCATCCTCTACCCCATTCTCAATTAGGATAGCGACTTTTTTCTTACTAGAATTATTAGAATTTGCCATTGAATAACCTCTTAAATTACTTACGTCCTGAGCGCTTCAGTGCTCAAATCTTCACTGCGAAACCACAGTCGATCCCGCTGGAAATATCTCCGCATAATCTGGTGAAAAATTAGCTTGCAAATCTGCAAACTCACCCGGACTTACAGCACTTTGCAACACAGTAAAAACGGCTCTGACATGCATCGCAGCAGCAGTAGGTTCTACATTTTCCTTCTCACTCACCATTTTGATGAATTCTTCCAAGCCAAAATGTTGACCATTTTCGCCTTCGCGACCGCGCAAAAATTCACCTAATTCCTTTGGCAACTGTGAAGCCAAATCCTTACCTTCATTACCCACAATCCGTTCTCGAATAGTTTCTAGAGTCGCACGAGTAGCAAGTTCTGCCTCTTCACGAGAATCTAATTGAGCAACGCTTTGGACATGTTTAATAAATTGGTCGTATTTCACTTTGTTCCTCCACTTCTAAAAAGTAATCAATGCTGTTTGGAGTTTTTAATTCTTCAAAATATGATATCTACTACTTACTTACCATTCGCAAATCTCAGCTACGAAGCTCGGCTTCATTCTGTCATAAAATCGAATTTTCTTGAATAATTCTTTAGTTTTCAATGACTAGAGCATGAATTCACATTATTAATAGTATGCAGCAACAGTTATCTTCTCTTCACTCCAAAGGGATAGATTTTTTTCCATCTCAAGTAATACATCCCTAGGGAGACAAGCTAGATGAGGGAAAGCGTTATTTTGGAGATGTAGAAATATTTATAATTATGGCGGATCAACAACAAGTAGATTTAGAAGCTCAACTCAACCGTGTAGATCCAGATAAGGAAGTTCAATCCGAAGATAATTTACCAGAAGAAATTTCCGACTTACCACAGGAAATTACCGAGTCCTATGGTACTGGTGTGAAAGAAGCACCGGGCTATAATGTTGGCGGGCGAGAAATGAAAGAGGAGTTGGATGAGTATGCTACATACACCAGTCCAGAATTAACTGGAGGTGATGTTGATGCCGGTTGGCAACAAGCAGCTATGGATGGTGATGAAGCTGTTGGTGGTACTGCTTCCACTCCCGACCAAGATATTGTAGACGAAATTGGTGCAGCTGTAGGAATAGAAATGGATGACGCCGCGTTTCTACGGACAAGCGAAATGTTAGAACAGCGCGACGATAGCCGGTGGGAGTTAGATCCCAAGTCTTCTGAAGATTATGGAGACAGGAGGGAGTAGGGGACTAGGGGACAAGGAGGACAGGGGGAGAGGGGAGATAAACAGGAATTTCTTCCTTGTCTCCCTTGTCTCCCCATCCCCCCCTCTCCCACTCCCCATTCCCTACTTCAGCGTCTGAGTTTCTTTATTCTCCAGCCCTTCTTTGGAGTGATCGAGGCGCAATTCGCCTTTGGGTGCAAAGCGCATCCAAAATGGAGTTTCTGAACCGGCAGAGCCTTTGGCAACGGTGACGCCACCATCAGCTAGCCAGAGTGCGCCGGTGACGTAGCTGGCTTCGTCGGACGCGATGAAAGCGTACACATTTGCCATTTCTTCTGGTGTACCGCGTCGCGCTAGTGGTGTACCTTCAATCAGGGATTTTTCCATCTTCGCGTCCATCGGACCTGTTTCTTTGTGCGTCCACGCAGTATCAATTGCACCGGGACAAACACAATTAGCACGGATACCGTGTTTGGCTTGTTCGACGGCTACACCTTGCATGAATGAATGCATCCAGGCTTTAGTACCGCCGTATGTTGTGTTGTATGGTAAGCCGTTGAAGCCTGCTTCTGAACCCGCTGAGACAATGTTTCCCCGCGTTTTCTGAAGGTGGGTAAGTGAGAATTTTGTCATCAAAAACGCTGAACGAAGGTTCATGCGTATTGTGTCATCAAATACATCGATGGGGTAATCTTCTGTTTCGGCTGTAGCCAGGAAAACGCCAGCGTTGTTGATTAAGATATCTAACTTGCCGTAAGCATTGATTGCAGTTTGCACGCAATTTTTAGCGTGAAACTCTTGGGAAACGTCTCCCGCGTAGGCGATCGCTTTACCGCCATAATGTTTAATCGACTGCACCACATCTTCAATCGGATCGTCTTGTAATCCGTTGACAACTACTGATGCACCTTCTTTGGCAAATTTGTGAGCGATCGCTTCTCCAATCCCAGTACCAGCACCAGTAATTATCGCAACTTTGCCCTCTAAACGTCTATCCATCGATATACCTCCTAAAACTAGGGAATGGGGCATGGGGCATAGGGCATGGGGCATGGGTAATAGGGAATAGGGAATAGTGATGTGCGTTTTTTCCCATTACCCATTACCCATTCCCTATGCCCCATTACCCATTACCTATTACCTATTACCTATTTCCTCTTCTAATTATTCTTCTCTCGGATTTAGATACATCTGTCTTCAGTAGGGTTAAACGTCAGATGTACCTTTGATAGGGTTGCAATAGCAATCATTTAATCGCAATCGGAGTTTGTTATGACATTTACCCAAACCAACGATCCAACAATTCGCGAACATGTTCAAGCATGGCAAGCTTTAGACGTAGACGATCAGCTTGCTTTGTTCTGGTTCATTTATAAAGAAATGGGTAGCTCAATCACCCCAGCAGCACCCGGAGCAAGCACCGTTTCTCCAGAAATTGCCGAAGGTTTGTTTAATCAAGTTAAGGAATTATCCCACGAAGAACAACTACAACTTCAACGTGACTTGATTAACGGTGTAGATAAGCAATTAACTCGTGAATATGGCTCTTTGAGTGAAACCACCAAGCTCTTATTTTGGTATCGGCTAGCTCAAGGCATGGATAACGCTACTATCATTCCTATGCCTGCTAGCTATAAGCTTTCTTCTCAACCCCAAGAATTGTTGAATAAAATTAAGCAACTTGGTTTTGAACAGCAAATCACTCTCTTCCGTGATTACGTTGCCCCATTCGGTGCAGAACCCAAAGCTGGCGCAGAAATCTAAAGCTTTGAGATTTTTGATAAGTAGTCGTTAGCACTAGTTAACAAAGTTTCAGACAAGGTTTAATTCCCCCGTAGTTTCGAGCGGCTTCAGGTGTCGCTCGGACTTTTACTCTTAGACAAGATTGCTAATTTTGTAATCTGCCTTCAGAAAAAATTACAGACGAACACAGATAATAAATATTCGATGTTCATCTATGATTTTTAATTTGGTATTTGCATCCTACAGCCTTCTTACCCTTTAATTTGTATTCCAGATTATAGGTAGGATTTGACAACCACTCACCTCTGTCTTGTGGCTGGTTTAAAAATAATAATCTCTAATTAGTTTTCTATCTTTTTATAGTGAATTAACTAGGATTTGAATTTTAATCTGTATAGAAGCATAACTGCAAAAGTGCAAATATACGTTGTAAATTTGGTTAAGCTTTTTTACAAACACATAACCAAATTACAGCAACAACCAAAGATCCATCACTAACAAGCTCGGAGGCTCCATGACTTCTACAAATGTTAACCCATCACAACAAGCTGTATCAGCATTTCAACGATTGAATATAGATGATCGCCTAGCAGTATTGGGATTACTTTTTAGCTCTTTTGCTGATAAAATACCTGCAAATGTTGCAAATTCCTTGCCAACAGAAAAGGCTGCGGAGTTAGTAGCACAAGTTCAGAAACTGTCCTCCGAAGAAGAGCTATTTGCTTTGCGTGATTTGCTACCAGCAGACAGACACGATCAGGACGAAGTAATGCTCGATCCAAATCCCAGCAAAGCGATGGTTGAACTCGCTCATGGTGGAAATAAAATTTCTACTGGTGAATATGGTAAATTACAGCCTGAAGGTAAGTTAGCTTTCTGGTATTTACTAGCAGAAAGATTAAGAACCGCAATCATGGATTTATCAAGTCAATCTCAACCTTCTCAACAAGCAACAGAAGTATTGAACTCTCTGAAATCATCCAATACTGACGATTTAGTATCTTTCCTGACAAAAGTGCTATAATCCGAAGTTTTAACTGAAGTGTAGGGTGGTATTCCCCACCTCTACAAATCAAAATATAATACCCTTTTGAAGACCAGTTTTCTAAATTACAGTTCATTAACTTGAGGTGTTTATGACTTCTACGAATGTAAATTTTTCCGAACAAGCTGTATCAAAATTTCAAAATTTAAATGCAGACGATCGCTTGGCTGTCCTAGCATTACTTTTTACTCAAATTTCTGAAGAAGTTCCTGCTAGCGCTCTCAATTGTATGCCGACCGACGGGACAACAGATTTGGTAGGAGAAATTCAAAATTTATCCCAACCAGAACAAATAATTGCTTTGCGTCAGTTGCAAAGTAAAGAAGGTGGAGAAACAGCAATTGACACCGATAGTTACACCTCAATGGACGCCGAATGTAAATTGGCTTTTTGGTATCACTTAGCTCAAAATTTGGGCGGTTCAGTTGTTGGCATACCACATGATTACATTCCTTCGGAACCAGCAGCAGAAGTGTTGGATTTATTCCAGATGAATAGTACCGAAGAAATAATGTCTTTTATGCAACAGGTACTTTCAAAAGCTTAAGTTCTGATATCCTCATTCCCAGTCTATGACTGGGAATGCAGTCATTAAGGGCTGCCGCCTTCAATAAAATAATTTAATTGAATATACAAGAAAAAATTATGGTGCCAACAAAAAGTATTGAGCGAGAAAATATTAAAAGAAAGCATTTGGTTTCCAGTCTGATAACTGGTTTAGTAATCGGTACAATATTAGGAACACCTATCGGCTGGTTTGCTCATCAATATTATTATCAGCAAACTTTGGCTAGGACTTTGATTTGCCGAGAACAAAATAGCAACCGACCAGCAGGAGTTGTTGATCAAATTTGCGGTTCTAGATTCTAAAATTTTATGGTATATTCTCCCGAACAGACGAAAAGCGCAGATGGAAATCTGAAAGCGCAAAGGCAAAATTTTGGGCTACGTCGGGTTAGTATACTGCTAGCTTTGATTGTCTTTATTAGTTTTTTAGCATATCAAATTGATATCGCTATTCCCGGAACACCAAGTATTAACAATACATATACACCAATTACCCAACCCACAGCACAAGAAATAGGTTCTTATGATGTGTTGGGTAAAGTCGTCAGTAAAAATGAAGCTGCAAGTTTGCTGAAAACAGATCAAGGTAAACAGCAACTGTCAGCAGATAATGGGGCTATAGCTATCACTGAAGATTTGATTAAACTTGGTCGCAAAGCTTTTTATACAGAAACCTTTGGAAATGAGGTTTTCTTGACTGATGTAACTGGTGCCTTAGATGGTCCACTGAATATTGGGAACTTGGTGAAAGCGATCGCCTCTCTTGGTGGCAAGCATACCACAAATCTGCAAGTGACGATGGATCGAGATATGCAAGTAGGCGATCGCACTTTCAAAAAAGGCGATATCCTCAACACCGGACTTGACGTTCCCGCAGGTTCTCTATTTCCCTTAGGAATTGTCACTCATATCAATCAAGGTAAAATTCGCGTTGGTATTAGTTGTGCTGCGTGCCATGCGGCTGTTGATAACCTCAGCGGACGCATTTTAGAAGGTGCACCAAATAACAACTTAGATACCGGTTTAATTCTTGCATTAGCTAGTAACTCAGCCGCTTGGTTTCGGCAAACTGGTGTAAATCCGCAAACAATGCGCCGTGGTGAAACTACTTATATTAAGGCGGATGGCAGGCGATACCGTCTACCAAATGCTAAAGCTTTAGAAAATGCCGTTGATGCAGAACTATTAACTTGGGCATCCGGCAACTTTGACTCAACCGGCGACAATGTTAATAATCCTTCGCAAAATCCATCTTCCTATACTTTTGCCGCATATCCTTACGGCTGGAGTGGTAATGCAGCAATTGGTTGGTTTCACGGACTCACAACACTTAACAGCAACGTTCACGCGACAAACTCAGACCTGACAACTGGTGCCGATGCTAGTCAACAGATATTAGGTATTGACAAAGAGACTTACTTAGGCGTGATTTTGCAAAATTCCGCCAATCCAGCCTTCAGATTACCAGAAAACGCCAAACCATCGGAATTCTTGGAGAAAATCGATCCGACTCCCGGCACACCTGCAATGAACGAAGTAATTAAAATGCCAGGATATCCCAAAGGTTCACCATTCATACTTGATGGATTGATGGCAAGTTCACCTGGTTTCCCAGTTGCAGCACAACTTAACGGCATGTCAGCGTTTCAAAACTCCCTCGCACCACCACCAAATCATTCTACCAACTCAGAAGCAGTCAAGCGAGGGGCAGTGATTTTCACAAAAGCGGGGTGCGTTGAGTGTCATAGCGGCAGGTATTTCACCAATAATCACGTAATCGCAGAATCAGAAATAAAATCTCAACCTTCACGCGCTAAAGCACAAACAGCCTTCGCTGGGAACTTCACAGAACCGCAGACTTACCCCAGCAACGTGCGGGTTCCCTTGCCAGAAAATCCCTCAGTGCTGAATGTTCCGACAGATATTACATCCCAAGAAGACTTAAAGCTAGCATTTGCCATTGGTAACGCCGGTGGTTACAAAGTGCCTAGCTTGATAGGATTAAGCGTCACCGCACCATATTTGCATGATGGAGGTGTTGCAGCCACAAAAGACGCACTGCAAGTAGATAAAAGCGGCTATAAAATCCTTAATTCCGAGCAATTGGGACTTACAGGGACTTCCTTAAAAAACATTGCCCCAGATCCAAGTACAAGTTTGCGGGTGCTTGTAGATCGTAACTTGCGTAGGCAAGTAGTTTTAGCCAACCATGCTAATTCCAAGTTGCGTCATTCCAACGCAGACGGTAGCGGACACAATTACTGGGTTGATAAACAGGCTGGTTTTGATATTCAAGACCAAACCGACTTGATAGAATTTCTTCTCTCCCTAGACGACGACCCCGAAATTATTCCACCTCAAACCCGCTAGACAAACAAAATACTCTTAAAAGCAGCCCACAGTCTAAAAACCTGTGGGTTTATTATATAGTAGAGACGTTCCGGCGATAGTAAAGACGTTCCAGTGAGTAGAGACGATGTGCGTGAAAGACTTGGAAACGTCGATCAGATCCGCGACATTATTTTTGGAGCGCAAATCAGAGACTATGACAATCGATTTAGCAAGATGGAGTCAGACATACAGTTGTTTCAAAAAGAGATGCGTAGCCATGTCGAGCAACTGAAAAGTCACTTTACAGCAGAGTTAAAAGCGGCAGTCGAGTCACTAGATAAAAAGCACAAGTCACTTAGTCTTAGCACCCAAGAAGAAACTGCTGACTTGCGACAATTAATAGATCGCTTAAACAAAAAATTTTCCGGTAGCGTTCAATCTCTTGATGAAACGCTAGATAGCCAAACTAGTTCAATTCGAGAAGAACTTTCTCAAGCTAAAGACTTACTTCAAGATGATGTTTCACCTTTGCGAGATTTAATTTTAGAAGAACTAGAACGACGCTTTTCAGATTTGAGAGACAACAAACTTTCCCGTGATGACATGGCTGAAACTTTGTTTGCTTTGGGAATGCGATTAAAGGGAACAGAATTTATTCCCAAGCTACAAGAAGCAGTGGAAGAAAATAGCGAATATCCCTCAATTCCACTATTAGAAACTACAAAACTGTCAAAGGTTTTGAGTCACTCTAACGGTAATGTAGAAATACATTCATAATTTCAACCTTAAATCAAGCACCTAGCGATTTTAATTGCTAGGGCAAACTTGCAAAATCTGTGTTATATCATGTCCGTTTAATTGACATTAATAAACAAATGCGAAATCCTTGTAGAGACGTTCCACGCTTTACGTCTCTACATCATATGCAATCTACCGGACATGATATTATTCCAAATTGCTTCGATAACACTGTTAGGCAAAATTTACAAACATTACTCAGGTGGAATCGATGACTCAACATGTTGATTTAAGCGAAAATGAAGCTGTACAGCTTGATAATTTTCTGAATTTACTTGTTGAGCTTAATATCATTGAATCACATGAGTCAAGTTATCCTAAATTACTACCCGAAACTATTGAAATAGAAGAATGCGAAGGCAACTTAGAATCTTCTGTTATTT
>JBPCQW010000229.1:0-4273 GCA_050997715.1 Hassallia sp. | reverse complement strand
AGCGATCGCTCCTTTTGACCAACTTTCACAAAACGCACTATCTAAAGTATCACAGCAGACGCAGTTGTTGCGCTACCGCATGGGACAAACAATTGTCATGCGGGAAAAAATACCCGCTGTAATTTCTATTATCTTTGAAGGACAAGCGCGTTTATTAGGATACGATCCAAAAAGTCAGATGCCGGTAACTTTAAAGTTACTCCAACCTGGAGATATTTTAGGTTGGGTTGGGTTGATTCGGGGAGTTGGTTGTGAAACAGCGATCGCTTCAAGTGAAACTATCTGTCTAACTATAAAATGTACCGATTTTTTAACACTTTTACAGCAAGAAAAAGCTTTTGCATCTTACTTTAACAATCGTCCGGAGTTAATCGAAGTCTTTGATTTATTAGCAGCAGAACTGCAAACTCGTGCAGATAAGGAATTATTACTTGAAGCGATTGGTGCAGATTCTTTGAAAGAATTAGCTTTGAAGGTTCATTCACAAACTTTAGTTGTCAATCTTCCCCAAGATTCTCAAAGTGAACTGCAAAGCGATCGCTTGTGGTTAGTTAGTGGGGGAACCATTCCAGAAGCGATCGCTACTCGCTATAATCCCGAAACGCACCTGACAAAAGGAAAGCATCTGCGTTTACTCGGCTTTCCCACAAATATTCTCCCCACCGAAAGAAGCGAACAGGGGGACAGGGGGACAGGGGGACAGGGGGACAAGGGGACAGGGGGACAAGGGGGACAAGGGGGAATTTCTTCGTTGTCTTCCCCCACTTCTTCCAGCGATGATATTCCTTACGCACCAGATGAACCAGAAGGAAGACACGTAGAAACTTCTAACCTGAAAAAATATCCATATGTGCGCGGTAGTGGTAGAGTAGATGCGGTTCTTGCTTGCTTCCAAATGTTGAGTAAGCAGCTAAATTTGCCTTTTCGTCGGGAAGTTTTGCGTAAGGTTTTGCTTTCGCAGCAGCAGCGAACAGGTTCGCTATCGTTGCAGCAGTGTGGAGCGATCGCGGAATCATTGGGTTTAAATGCTCAACTTATCAGTTTACCAGTCAACGCCGTCGGACGACTTCAAGCACCAGCGATCGTGCAATGGCAAGATAGTTTTGCGCTACTTTACGAAATCAATCAACAAGCGATCGTTTTAGGAATTCCCGAAGTTGGAGTTTTGCGGCAAAAAACCGCAGATGTTGCCAGTATTCTCCTACAATCGGCAACCAAGCCAGACGAATCTCAAAAAGAAGCTGTTCCAGTTTTGCTGCTACAACAAACTAGATATACACCGCAGCAAAAGTTCGGTTTAAGTTGGTTTTTACCTTCTTTATATAAATATCGTCAAGTACTAATAGAGGTATTTATTGCCTCTTTCTTTGTACAGTTGTTTGGGTTAGCAAATCCGTTGATGACCCAAGTTATTATCGACAAAGTTTTAGTTCAAAACAGCGCTGATACGTTGCAAGTATTGGGGATTTTTCTCATAGTAATTGCAGTATTTGAAGCAATCCTAACCAGTATTCGTACTTATTTATTCGTCGATACCACTAATCGAATTGATTTAGCACTGGGTTCGCAAATTATTGACCATTTGCTACGTTTACCTTTACGATACTTTGAAAGGCGTCCCGTAGGTGAATTATCAACACGAGTAAATGAATTAGAAAATATTCGCCAATTTTTAACCGGAACAGCTTTAACAGTCGTTTTGGATGCGGTGTTTTCAGTTATTTATATCGTAGTAATGTTTATCTACAGTTGGCTGCTGAGTTTAGTAGCGCTCTCCACATTACCATTATTCGTACTCCTAACAACATCAGTTTCTCCGATTGTCCGACGACAATTGCGAACAAAAGCAGAACGCAATGCGGAAGCGCAATCTCATTTAGTTGAGGTGCTATCAGGTATCCAAACAGTAAAAGCGCAAAATATCGAATTGCGATCGCGTTGGCAATGGCAAGAACGTTACGCTCGTTATGTCAGCGCTGGTTTTAAAACAGTTCAAACATCCACCGCAGCCGGTTCCACCAGTAACTTCTTAAGTCAACTTTCCAGTTTACTGGTGTTGTGGGTAGGAGCTTATTTAGTACTCAAAGGTGAACTTACTTTAGGGCAATTAATCGCCTTTCGGATTATAGCAGGTTACGTCACCAGTCCTTTGCTGCGTTTAACGCAACTGTGGCAGAACTTCCAAGAAACAGCGCTTTCTTTGGAACGATTGAGTGATATTATCGACTCACCTACCGAATCTTCAGAGAGCGATCGCGGTAACATTCCCATGCCGATGATTCAGGGTTCAGTCAAGTATGATAACGTATCCTTTCGCTTCAATCCCAGCGGACCGCTACAACTCAACAATATCAACTTAGAATTTCCGGCTGGCATATTTGTCGGAATCGTCGGTCAAAGCGGTTCTGGTAAAAGTACTTTGATGAAACTTCTACCGCGTTTGTATCCTTTAGAATCAGGTCGAATTTTAATTGACGGTTACGACATTAATAAAGTCGAACTTTATTCACTCAGACGGCAGATAGGTATCGTACCACAAGATACGCTGTTATTTGATGGAACAATCCAAGAAAATATCGCTTTAAATCATCCAGACGCAAGCTCAGAAGAAATTATCGAAGCTGCCAAAATTGCCTTTGCTCACGAGTTTATCATGAACTTAGCCAATGGTTACAATACCAGAGTTGGGGAACGCGGTGCATCGCTTTCTGGAGGACAACGACAACGAATAGCGATCGCTCGAACCATCCTCCAAAATCCGCAAATGCTCATTCTCGACGAAGCTACCAGCGCTCTTGATTACGAATCAGAACGGCAAGTTTGTTTGAATTTAGCCGAAGCATTTAAAGGACGCACAGTTTTCTTTATTACCCATCGTCTGACTACAATCCGCAATGCCGACTTGATTTTAATGCTCGATCAAGGCTTTGTAGTGGAACAAGGAACCCATCAACAATTAATGACTGAAAAAGGTCGTTATTACTGTTTATATCAACAACAAGAAGCGCAACTTTAGGGACTGGGGACTGGGGACTAGGGACTAGGAATAAAAAACTTTCTTTTCTTCTTTTTACCCTTTCCCCTTTAACCTTTTCCCCTCTTAAAAAATGCCCATTACCCATTATTAACAACCAATGAATTTTGAATTTGACCAACCCGTAATTTTACAGCGATCGCCTATATTATCACGAGCAGTACTATGGGGTATTATTGGTGTAACTAGCTTCACCCTGATTTGGTCTGCTGTTGCTAAAATTGATGAAGCTATTCCCGCAACGGGGAAACTAGAACCACAAGGAACGGTAAGAGAAGTTAAAGTACCGCTCAATGGCTTGGTAAAAGAAGTTTATATTAAAGATGGTCAACAAGTTAAGCAGGGAGACTTGTTGTTGCGTCTTGACCACACTGCACAAAAAGCGCAAAAAGTCTATTTGCAGAAAGTTCGTAATAATTTACTACAAGAAAATCAATTTTATCAATCTCAGATGGGTGGTAAGGTTCGCGTCCCCGCAGCAAATCAAGTAAAATTGCCTGAAGAGATAGCAATATTGACAAAAAATCGTGCAGGTTTAGTTGCTGAAAATCAACTTTATCGAGTGCAACTTTCCGGAAAATCACAAGGAGTAAATCTGACACCCGATCAGCAATTACGCTTGCAAAGCAATCAGCAAGAACTGAAAACAAAAGCTGCGACTGTAAAGTTAGAAGCCTCGCAATTAGAAAAGCAGGTGCTACAAAATAAAGTAAAATTGGCTAACGCGAAAAACGTTTTAAAAATCAATCAAGGGATTCTCAAAGACTTAGAACCTTTATTTAAACAAGGTGCGATCGCTCGTCTGCAATATCTACAGCAAGAGCAGCAAGTTAGCACTCAGCAGTCGGATGTCGATGAGTTAACCCAAGAAGGAGAACGTTTGAAATTAGCGATCGCACAATCTGGAGAACGTCTGCAAAATACCATGTCTGCGTCCAGCCAAGATTTGTGGACGAAAATAGCCGACAACGACAAACGCATCGCAGAAATAGACAGCCAATTAAAAAAGGCGATCGTTGAAAACGAAAAGAGCATTGCCGAGATGGATAACCAAATCAGCCAAAACCAAGTTTCTTTAGATTATCAAGAAATTCGTTCTCCAGTCAGTGGTACAGTATTTGATTTAAAAGCTAGCAACCCTGGATTTGTAGCAAATTCCACCGAACCCGTTCTCAAAGTTGTCCCCGAAAACTCTCTCAAAGCCGAAGTATTTCTAACCAATAAAGATATCGGTTTCGT
>JBPCQW010000213.1:0-3403 GCA_050997715.1 Hassallia sp. | reverse complement strand
TCGCCGGCAAGATGTACAGAACCTTGGTTATATAGTACTTGCACCCCTGGATGGTTTATATCATCGGTGCGGTAGACATTAATTGCTTCGCGCTTTTTGTCGTAGCGGTACTTTTGCGTCAGTTGCAAAACCCCGATAAACTCACCTTTGGAGTTATCCAAGCGAATCAAGTTGCCTTCGGTAAGGGAAGAAGCAACTTCTTCAGTTACCGACAGTGTAATTGGAATTGACCAGGGCAAACCGTTGGCGAGACGCATTTGGCTGACTACGCGATCGTAGTCCTCTTGATTCAGAAAACCCGTGAGAGGACTAAAAGCGCCGATCGCGATCATTTCTAAATCAGAAACAGCTCGCTCATCAAGTTGCACTTGCGGCAAAATATCAGCTTTAGAGAGAAATTCATCTCTTTGTTCAGCCGTAGCGATGCGATTCACCAACTGTCCACCGTGGGGGGCAATAGCATCTAGATGGTAACTCAACGTAATCCCCTCTTGCGTTAAACGTAATTATTTTCAACTCATGTACTAACTTATCAAAATGCTGGTACGTAGAGAAAAAAGATTATCGCGAGGGGGAGGGGGGACAAGGGGACAAGGGAGACAAGGGGGACAAGGGGGACAGCGGAGACAGGGAGGGCTTAAGTCCTCACTACAAAAGAAAAAAGGCAATCGTTAAAACAATAAATTGCCTTTTATTTTACCTTTAACAAGAGTACGCTCCGTGCGTTGTTGGGGAAAAGATGCTAACCTACGTCATCATGGGCAAAGCGGTTAAAGAGAAAGTCTAAAGCATAGTTACGCAGTTGATAATATTGTGGATCTTCCATAATGCGAGAGCGATCGCGTGGACGCGAAAATGGAATCGGCATAACTTCGCCAATTTTCGCATGAGGTCCATTAGTCATCATCACCAATTTGTCTGCTAAAAATAGCGCTTCATCGATATCATGGGTAATCATCAACACTGTACAGCGGTTATCGCCCCAGATTTTCAGCAATTCTTCTTGTAACTCTTCTTTGGTGATAGCATCTAGCGCACCGAAAGGTTCATCTAAAATTAACACTTTCGGACGAATTGCCAAAGCACGAGCGATAGAAACCCGCTGTCTCATCCCCCCAGACATTTGCGGTGGTTTTTTGTCCATCGCGTCAGCTAGTCCCACCATCGTTAAATGATCGCGGACGATCGCTCTTTTTTCGGCTTCGGGTTTGTTGGGAGAAACCGCGTTAACAGCCAAGTATATATTTTCAAAAGCAGTCCGCCAAGGTAACAAGGCATAATTTTGGAAGACAACCATCCTATCGGGACCCGGTTTGGTAATCGGTTGTCCTTCTAGCAGCACTTGTCCGGAAGTGGGAAAGTTAAAACCGGATACCATATTTAACAGCGTCGATTTGCCACAGCCAGAGTGACCGATGACGCAAATAAACTCACCTTGTCCGACATTCAGGTTAACACCATCGAGTACAGTGTAAGGTCCTTTCTTGGTCGGATAAACTTTAGAAACATCTTTAATTTCTAAAAAAGGCTTGCGGACATCGTTAATTTGGGTATTTAATGGTTGTCCGATGTCGGTTGTTCTTAAAGTACGGTTTTGCATGGTGTTTTAAAAGTTAAAAAGTTCAAGGTTCGAGTTCAAAGGCTCATCGTTGAGGTTCAGAAGGTCATCGTTGAGGTTCAAAGGCTCATTGAACTCGTTCCCAGCCTGAGGCTGGGAATGCAGCGCGAGAGGCTCTGCCTCGACTCTCGGTAGCGGAGGCAGAGCCTCCTAGTAGCGCATTTCCTGTCAGAGCCAGGGAACGAGTGGTAGAAGAAATAAGCACTCTTCGTGCTTACTACGCTACTCTTCTCGTCGGCGTATCAAGAATCACCTCTGCCACAGAAACATCACGTTTAATCTGCAAGCTGTTGAGATAAGCTATGGGATCGTCAGCATTAAACGGAGTTCCATCGAACAGTTGGATCGGTTGACGGGTGTAGCTAATATCTAAACCTAACTCGCGAGCTGCGGTGCTGAAGACGCGAACTCGACACACTCTTTCGACAACTTCCACCCAGTTTCTAGGGAAGGGAGTATCACCCCAACGCGCTAATTGACTCATGATCCAAATTTGCTCGGTGCGACTAGGGCGATTGATGGCAGAATCTGAATAAAATTGGTGATGGGCATAATCGCGCAACGGATGGTCTAAGCTACAAGTCGCGTTGTTTGGATCTTCGAGTTGGATGTACTCGATATCGTTGCTGACGTACTCCCGCCGTGCTAAAATTTGCCGAATCTCTAGGGCATTTTCCGGAAGTGAACAATAATAACAAGCTTCTAACAAAGCTTTGGTTAACGCGATGTGGGTGTTAGGGTAAGTTTCTGCCCAATCTTCCCGCACACCGAGAACTTTACCAGGGTGTCCAAACCAAACTTCTAAGTCGGTAGCAATCGTAAAGCCAACTTGCTCCACCGCAGCGCGATAGTTCCAAGGTTCTCCCACGCAGTAACCATCTATACTGCCAGCTTTCAAGTCTGCAACCATCTGCGCGGGCGGAATAGTCTTCATATCCACGTCTAAATCCGGGTCAATTCCCCCGGCAGCTAACCAGTAGCGCAGTAGCAAATTATGCATTGATGCGGGATGCACTACGCCCATTGTGTGGCGTAAGTTGCGGGTGCGAAGCAGGTAATTTTTGAAGTCTGACAAGCTTTGCACACCTTCTTCATAGAAGCGTCTCGCCAAGGTGATGGCGTTACCGTTGCGGGTCATGGTGAGGGCAGTAACCACGGGTAAAGGTTGGTTGTTATGTCCTCCTAAGGTCAACCACATCGGCATCCCTGAGGGCATTTGCGCCGCATCTAAATAACCGCCGGTCATGCCATCAACGATACCACGCCAGCTGCTTTCGCGCACGAGGGTAACTTCATCTAAACCATGCTTGGCAAAGAAGCCTTTTTCTTTAGCGATCGCCAAAGGAGCGCAAGCAGTCAGGGGTAAAAAGCCAACTTCTAAGTTAACTTTTTCTAAGCCATGACGTGCGATCGCCGCAGTTTTCCGCGCTCTAATTTTCTTGATGCGTTTTTGCTGATTGAGGAAGTAAATCATCTCACTTCGCAAGCTGTAGTAGCTCGGATGTTCGACTACTTCCATCCGCTTGCGGGGTCTGGGAATATCGACTTCTAAAATATCACCAATTTTCGATTCGGGTCCATTGGTCAACATCACAATTCTGTCAGACAACAGCACTGCCTCATCGACATCGTGTGTCACCATCACGGCAGTAACTTGATTTTCTTGACAAATTTGCATCAATTGTTCTTGCAAATTTCCCCGCGTCAGTGCATCCAATGCACCAAATGGCTCATCTAGCAATAGTAACTTAGGACGAATTGCCAAAGCGCGAGCGATCGCTACCC
>JBPCQW010000146.1:0-8603 GCA_050997715.1 Hassallia sp. | reverse complement strand
GCTGCGAAATGTACCTTTTGCGGGTGCGGTGATTGGTGCTAGTTCTAATGCGACGATGATATATTCATTGGGATATGCAGCTTGTCGATTTTATGAAGCAAAGTTGGATGAATCGACTTCGTTGACTTCGGAAGCAACACTTGCAGAGTTAAAGAAACAAAGCGAAAATTATTTGGAAAAAGCGATCGCTCAAGAAGCGGTTATGGATCAAATTCTAGTTCACATGATCCTTGCTAGCCATCCAAATCAGACTTGGGAAGAAATTTTACCGCAGTTGCAAGCATTAAACCTCAGTCCAACATCAATAGATGCGATCGCGCAAAACATCAAATCACCCCAACCTTTAGATACACTACTCAATCAACTCAACCGCGATTTTGCAGTACCTTTGCTAGCCCAATGTTATAGAATAGCCCAACTCAACAACAAAACCACATTAGAAGAGGCAAGAGTTATTAAAGCGATCGGCTCTAAATTTAATATTTCCGTTAAGAGTTAGAGACGCGATTAATCGCGTCTGTACAATTAATCGCGTCTGTACAATGTTAGTGGTTGGTTGTTGTCCCCCACTCCCCCCACTCCCCCGAAATAAGCACGAAAAGCGTATTTTACGCAATACTGGTACAAGAAGTTTTACAGAGAATATCAAAAATGGAAATTCTACCAATTAATACGCCTCTTGGAAAGTGGAAGGGAGACGGTTTGGCAATTGGATTATTTGAAGATGCAGTAGAATTAACTGGAGAATTGGCGACTTTGGATGAAAAAGTCGGCGGTGTCTTAAAAGAACTGATTGCGGAAGAGGAATTTAAAGGTAAAGCAGGTAGCAGCATTTTCACCCGTTTGAGTGGTGGGAATTCGGTGCGAAAGCTGATGGTAGTAGGTTTGGGAAAACCTGATGCTTTGAAATTAGATAGTTTGCGCCGCGCTGCTGCATCTGTGGCACGATTAGCCAAGAAGCAAAAATGCAAAACTCTTGCAATTGACTTGCCAGTGTGGAATAATAATCCAGAGGCAACAGCGCAAGCGATCGCCGAAGGTATACAACTAGCCCTTTATCAAGATACTCGCTTCAAGTCGGAAAACGAAGATAAAGGACCACAAGTTGAAACAGTACATTTACTAGGTTTAAGCGGACAAGAAGCCGCAATTACCCGCGCTAATCAAATCGCTTCTGGGGTAATGTTGGCGCGACAGTTGGTAGCAGCACCAGCGAATGCTGTCACACCAATTACGATGGCAGAAACCGCTCAAGCGATCGCCACCGATCACGGTTTGCAAATAGAAATTCTCGAACAAGAAGACTGTGAAAAGTTGGGTATGGGCGCTTTTTTAGGAGTGGCACAAGCTTCTGATATGCCTCCGAAATTTATTCACCTCACCTACAAACCCGAAGGCACACCCAGACGCAAATTAGCAATAATTGGTAAAGGCTTAACCTTTGACTCTGGGGGACTCAACATCAAAGGTGCTGGTAGCGGCATCGAAACCATGAAAATTGACATGGGTGGTGCAGCAGCGACGTTGGGTGCAGCAAAAGCAATTGGTCAATTAAAGCCGGATGTGGAAGTGCATTTTATCTCAGCGGTGACTGAAAACATGATTAGCGGTCGCGCCATGCACCCAGGCGACGTGCTGACAGCTTCTAACGGCAAAACAATCGAAGTGAACAACACCGACGCTGAAGGGCGTTTAACCTTGGCTGATGCTTTGGTGTTTGCCGATAAATTGGGAGTAGAAGCGATCGTTGATTTAGCGACCCTCACAGGTGCTTGCTTGATTGCCTTAGGAGACGATATTGGTGGGTTATTTACTCCCGATGATGCCGTAGCCAAACAGCTAGAAACCGCATCTGAGACTGCTGGTGAAAAGCTGTGGCGGATGCCAATGGAAGAAAAATACTTTGAAGGGCTGAAGTCTGGCATTGCGGATATGAAAAACACCGGTCCCCGTGCAGGTGGTTCAATTACCGCAGCTTTATTCCTCAAGCAGTTCGTCAAAGATACCCCTTGGGCGCACTTAGACATCGCAGGACCCGTTTGGACAGATAAAGAAAACGGCTATAACGGTTCTGGGGCAACAGGCTTCGGCGTTCGCACCCTCGTTAATTGGGTGCTGAGTTAATACCATTAGAATTTTAGCCCACCCAGGTAAGCTCTGTTTGTGTAGCCTCAGGCTTCCAGCCTGAGGGCTATTAAGCGCAATAGCTCATATGATGTCCGGTCAAACAGCCATAATAAAAGAACCCCTCCCCAACCCTCCCCGCGAGCGGGGAGGGTGCCACAGGCGGGTGGGGTTCTTCATGAATTATGGGTGATTGCGCGGACATCATCTCAAGTGTTATTCGGCAGTAACGCGCTGTCCGGTAAATGTAAACGTCCCCCCGTCCGAACCATTACCTTCTTGTGGATTTGCATTTAAATCAAACAAACGAAGATTGATTGTTCCTTGCAGCGTCTGAGTCCGTCGGTTGAACCTCACGCTAAAATTTTCTCTAGCAATACCGCCAGTAGAACCTTCAGATCCTGATAAAGTGAAGTTTAATACCTTAGCGGTAATTTCACCATTTCTACACTTCCAAGCGCCTTGTGAATTGGTGAAAGGATTGAAAACACCCGCTACACCACCTTGGTTCGAGTCAGCAATCAAAATGTTACCGTCAGCGGTCAGCGTGATAAGTGAGCGAGAGGCAAACTCACCATTTGAAGTAGATATTGTTGTCAGATATGTACCTGGGACTGTTCTGCAAACTTTTTGCTCATAATCATTGTCTGCTACAGGTTGGGCGTTTGCCTTCTGTAAATTCATTACACTTGAAATGCTCAGTACTGAGAGGATTCCAATTGTCAATGCGGTGAAATTCTTAAACATTTTTAATTTTTCCTTCTGCGCTTATAAAGTTGGCTAAAAGACGACTTACTTATGCTTGCAAACTCATGTTTGCATTCATGCCCACTAGATATCTCCAGAAAAGACTTAGAGACGTAGCAATGCTACGTTTCTACAAGGGTTTCGGGCAACGCATAATTAATTTATGGAGATATCTAGTGAGAAAAAAGTTTTCCTAAAAAACTGGAAATTAGAAACTTCTTTTGTTATGAACGATACCAAATATCTGTAACTTTTTTGATGAAGTTTTAATGAAGAATAAATATCGATCACAAATTATTCAGAACTACTTCAAGACTTTATAAAAAGTGTTTCCATAGCAATACGGTTCAGTGTTTCGTGTTCCGAACCCGGAGTTACCTTATGAAGCATTCCCAATTTCCGGCTAGGAACGAGACAATTGCCCATCCTCATTCCCTAACATCTGGTAAAATTTGTAAGGTTTCTATAAGCTTTAGCAATGGGATCGACTTGCGTACGGATCGCAATTGATGCAATGGGAGGAGATCACGCACCTGGGGAAATCGTCGCCGGCGCACTGCGGGCACGAGAAGAACTAGGTGTAGAAGTATTGTTAGTTGGTGATCCCCAGCAAATTGAGGCTGCCCTGCCGTCAAAAACAAATTTAGGGCAGATAGAGATAGTCAGCGCAACCGAAGCGATCGCTATGGATGAGGAGCCTTTAAGCGCCATTAGACGCAAACCCAAGGCTTCGATCAATGTGGCGATGAATTTGGTTAAAAATAAGCAAGCAGATGGTGTAGTTAGTGCCGGTCATTCTGGTGCGGCTATGGCAGCTGCTTTGCTGCGTTTGGGACGACTTCCGGGAATTGACCGTCCCGCAATTGGCGCAGTCTTTCCTACTTTGATAGCCAGTAAGCCAGTATTGATACTTGATGTCGGCGCAAATGTAGATTGTCGTCCGAAATTTTTAGATCAGTTTGCCGTTATGGGGTCGATTTATAGTGAGTATGTTTTGGGTACACCCAACCCCAAAGTAGGTTTGTTAAATATCGGCGAAGAAGATTCTAAGGGAAATGATGCAGCCGTCCGTGCTAACCAAATGCTGCGCGAAAATTCCCAAATTTCTTTTATTGGCAACGCCGAAGGACGTGATGTGCTTTCCGGTCGCTTTGATGTGATTGTCTGTGATGGCTTTGTCGGCAATGTTTTGTTAAAATTCGCCGAAGCAGTCGGGGATATTGTGTTGCAAATTTTGCGCGAAGAGTTACCCCAAGGATTGCGCGGTCAAATTGGCTCGGCAATTTTAAAACCAAACCTGAAACGGATTAAGCAACGAGTAGACCACGCCGAACACGGTGGCGGTTTGCTTTTGGGCGTAGCCGGCATTTGTATAATCGGTCACGGCAGTTCGCAAGCGCCTTCGATTTTTAATGCAATTCGCATCGCTAAAGAAGCGGTTGACAACTCTGTGCTGCAACGAATTCAGTCTCAATATCAAAGTCTTCAGCAGGAGAGTAGTCAATAAGTCAATAGTTATTACTAATGACAGATGACAAACAATAAAAGCTGAGAGATGGAGAAACTAGGAGTGCAAAATTTAGGTGTCGCAATTATAGGAAGCGGTTCGGCTGTGCCGAGAACTTCTTTAGATAACCAGGGGCTAACTCAACTGGTTGATACATCAGACGAGTGGATCGCCACGAGAACCGGAATTAAAGAGCGACGGTTGGCAGGGGATGGTGAATCTTTGAAGGCGATCGCTACTATAGCCAGCGCGAAAGCGATCGCCGCTGCCGGAATTACCGCAGCAGACATAGATTTGATTTTACTCGCCACCTCTACCCCAGATGACTTGTTTGGCACTGCTTGTCAAATTCAAGCTGAATTGGGAGCCACCAAAGCAGTTGCCTTTGACTTGACAGCCGCTTGTTCCGGGTTCGTGTTTGGACTTGTCACCGCTGCCCAATACATCAGAACAGGCGTTTATCAAAACGTACTTTTAATTGGAGCAGATATCCTCTCTCGTTGGGTAGATTGGCAAGACCGAGGTACATGTATATTGTTCGGTGATGGCGCAGGAGCGGTAATATTGCAAGCAAACGAAAGCGATCGCTTGTTAGGATTTCAACTTAAAAGTGACGGCACTCAAAACCATTATCTCAACCTTGCCTACAAAGCCTCAACACACGAACTTATCCCCGGTGTAAATGTCAATAAAGGCAACTTCCAACCCATCACCATGAACGGCAAAGAAGTCTACCGCTTTGCCGTCCAACGAGTTCCAGAAGTCATCGACAAAGCTTTATTTCACGCAAATCTCAGCGTTGACCAAATAGACTGGCTGATATTACATCAAGCAAATCAGCGCATTCTCGATGCCGTAGCTCAACGCCTGAATATTCCAGCACATAAAGTTATCAGTAATCTCGCGCAATATGGCAACACCTCCGCCGCGTCCATCCCGCTCGCACTCGATGAAGCAGTGAAACAAGGCAAAATCAAACCAGGTGACATCATTGCTACCTCTGGCTTCGGTGCCGGACTCACTTGGGGGGCAGCAATTTTTCAATGGGGAAGATAGGGACAAGGGGGACAAGGGGAAGAACTCCTAACTCCTGACTCCTGACTCCTGACTCCAACCTCCTAACTCCTACCTCCTAACTTTCGCGACCAATGACTAAAACCGCATGGGTGTTTCCCGGACAAGGTTCTCAAGTACTAGGAATGGGAACTGACTTATTAGATTTACCATCCGCTCAAGATAAATTTGCCCAAGCTGAAGATATTTTGGGCTGGTCTGTGACGGAAATCTGTGAAAACGAAGAAAAGTTATCAAATACACTTTATACTCAGCCGTGTCTTTACGTAGTTGAAAGCATTCTTGCTGATATCATGCGGGAAAAAGAACACAAACCAGATTTAGTTGCCGGTCACAGTTTGGGTGAATATATTGCCCTTTACATAGCCGGAGTATTTGAATGGTCTGCGGGGTTGCGGTTGGTGAAGCGTCGTGCTGAACTGATGGAAAGTGCCGCAGGTGGGATGATGGCAGCTTTGATGAACTTTGACCGCGAACAGTTAGAACAAGCGATCGCCCAAATCCCTGATGTGGTATTAGCAAATGATAACAGTGCCGCCCAGGTGGTAATTTCTGGCACTCCCGAAGCCGTAAAAACCGTAATGTCGCAAGTGAAGGCAAAACGTGCTATTCCCTTAAAAGTTTCCGGTGCCTTTCACTCACACTTAATGACAGCAGCATCGAATGAATTTCAAGAAATTTTAGAATCTGTGGAATTTAAACCAGCTATTATACCAGTATTATCTAATGTAGAACCACTTCCCTCAGTTGATGCTGAAGTTTTAAAACAGCGCTTAATTAAACAAATGACTGGTTCAGTACGCTGGCGAGAAATTTCTCTACAATTACCACTAAATGGCATTGAACGAGTAGTAGAAATTGGTCCAGGTAACGTGTTAACCGGTTTGATTAAACGCACTTGCTCTGACTTAATCTTAGAAAATGTCCGTGGTGTTACCGAATTACTAGCTTAACTTATTGTTAACCTTTGCTGTTTATAATAGATTCAGGTAACTCATACTTTTATGACTCTGTGTGTAAATCCTGAATGTCGGAGTCCTCATAATTCGGATACAGCGAAAATTTGCTTTAGTTGTGGTTCTCAGCTATTGCTAAGGATGCACTATCGCCCAATTCGTGTCTTGGGCAGAGGCACATTTGGGCAGACTCTTTTGGCGGTAGATGAGGATATTCCTTCTAAGCCATACTGTGCAGTTAAGCAGTTTCAGTTTTCGTGACAACAGCGCGAAGTCCTGGATAAAGCAATTGAATTATTTAAGGATGAAGCGATTAGATTAGATTCTTTAGGAACTCACCCCCAGATTCCAGCTTTGTTGGCTTACTTTCAACAAGAGCAACGGCTTTATCTAGTACAAGAGTTTATCGAAGGTTTGACTTTAGAGCAAGAGTTTCAGCAGGGTGTGTATAACGAAGCTCAGATTTGGCAACTTTTGCGCGATTTATTACCAGTTTTACAGTTTATTCATCAAAATAAAGTTTTTCACCGCGATATTAAACCACAAAATATTATCCGCAGACAACGAGACGGCAAACCAGTACTAATTGATTTTGGTGCTGCAAAAATAGTTTCAGAGACATATTTAATGCAGCCAGGAACTTTAATCGGTACGCAGGGATACGCGCCGCCTGAGCAAATAAAGCATGGTAAAGTGGATCGTACCAGCGACCTCTACAGTTTGGGTGTTACCTGCGTCCGAATGGTGACGAAGACTCCTACTTTAATTGAGATGTATGACAGTGAAAATTACAGTTGGCGGTGGCGGGAATATTTACCGCCAAGAACATCAATTAGTGCCGAATTGAGTAAACTTTTAGATAAATTGCTGCAAACTAGTGTCAAAGACAGATATCAATCTGCTGAGGAAGTTTTGCAAGCTATATTGCCTTTTTTTGTGAAAACTCAGCCGCCTCTTAATCATATGCACCAAGATGGCTTCATTTACTGGTTGATGGGAGAAAGAGCAGGACGCGCTACAGTTAATGTTTGGAATTGGTTGTGGGGTATCTCTGAACAACTATAAGCAAAAATTAAAAGGTATGAAGAAAACAAGCAGTCCACCTCCGATTGTTTTTATTGTGTTATTGCTTTTGCTATTAGGTGGTGGTTGGTGGTATTTGAAATCGCCATTTAGCAAGCCATTGCTTTTGTCAGACAACCACGTATCGTCTGAAGAAGATAGCAGTAATAAAGCTTACTCTTTCCAACTTCCCGATGCAGTACCTGTGGGAACTAATGTAAGAATTGATGGTTCTACCAGCATGGTAAATATTAATGAAAAGCTTAAAAAAGGCTTTGAAGATAAATATCCTGGTACTAAAGTTGTAACTAATGCTCATAGTTCTGAAAGAGGAATTCAGGATTTAATTGCAGGTAATATCGATGTGGCGGCAGTATCTCGTCATCTCACTGATAATGACGAGAAAAAAGGATTGCAAGCAGTAATAATTAGCAATGATGCCATAGCAATCGTCGTACACAAAATAGATAATCCTTTTCAGGGCGGTTTAACTGGTACTCAAATCGCAGACATATTTCAAGGAAAAATTACTAATTGGTCGCAGGTTGGTGGTTCTTCAGATCCAATTCGGGTAATTAATCGTCCCGTGGAAAGTGGTACACGTCAGACTTTTAAAAAACTGGTATTAGGAAATGCTGATTTTGGTACAGCTTCTAATTTTATAACTTTGCGAAGGGATACAACCACAGGTTTAATCCGAGAACTGAAAAAAAATGGCATCGGCTACGCTACATACAAACAAGCAGCGAAAGAAAGTACGGCGCGGATAGTAGCAATTGATAACTCAGTACCAGGGGCATCTAATTATGCTTATCAACGTAAGTTATTGTACGTCTATAAAAAGCCTCCTAACCCCGCAGTAAAAGCTTTTTTGGGCTACGCAACTTCAAAGCAGGTAAAAGAAGCTTTGTAAGGAGGTTGCTTAGTAACTAACTTTAACAATCAAAAGTGGTGGCGATCGCTTATCCTTAATTCTGTCCGATTTCAATTATCTTCTGTGGGCAAAAGTCGCGAACCGTTTATCAGTCTGGCACTTTACCACGCCTTTAAGTGGTCTGTCGTCAGCCCTATGCTTTGCACTTACTTTCAGGGTAAGGTTTATGATTCCCAAAACGTGCCCAAAACTGGACCTT
>JBPCQW010000614.1:0-22204 GCA_050997715.1 Hassallia sp. | reverse complement strand
GTTCTCGTTTCAAGTGAGAACGTTCTTGTTTCAAGTGAGAACGTTCTCGTTTCAAGTGAGAACGTTCGTGTTTCAAGTGAGAACGTTCCTGTTCTCAGGTGGAATGATGGTGTTATGAGGGCGATCGCTTTGGTAAAATTTCTTGGGGAATGTTACGCGATCGCACTCCCCACACTTAACACTAGTCTAATTTTACATATATAGGCGATCGCTCTTGTGCAGATGGTAAAATCACAAGCGATGTCTCCGACGGGCTACGCCTACGCCTGTGAGAGTTGCGAGATGAATATAGTTGCGTTCGCTTGTTTTGAGAGAAAGTTGTACAAAAAGCTATATGACCAGGCTTTATCTAGATACCAGTATTTATAATCGTCCATTTGACGACCAAACACAGCCAAAAATATTTCTGGAAACACAAGCTGTTATCTTAATTTTACAAATGGTAGAAGCAAGATTAATAGAATTAGTTAGTTCTTCAGTTCTAGAATATGAAAATAGCCGTAACCGTTTTGTTGTCAATCAGCAATTAATGGAGCGATACTTACAACTAGCTACCTTGAGAGTATTAGTAGATGAAAATATTAGAAACAGAGCAGAACAACTAGAACAACAAGGAATTAAATCTATTGATGCACTTCATGTAGCTTGTGCGGAAGCTTCTCAAAGTGATTATTTTATCACTTGTGACAGGAGATTAATCAACCGATGTCAGAATTTATCACCCATAGTCATCAACCCAAATAATTTTATCTTTGAGGTAGAAAATGAAAATTAAAGTTATTAATGAACAAGAAAATTTACAAGAAGTAATGCAGGTTTTACTCACCCACTTAGAACCATCGAAGGTAATGAAATTTTGGGCAGCTTGTAAACTAAGTGAAACTGACTATTTGCAAGTTAAAGAAAAACTGTTTGCTCAAGAAACAGTTGCCACTTTATACGCCAAAATTAAAGAATATCAAGATGGAGATAGTAAACAATCCCCAGAATAAAACTCTGAAGTGGAATAATGGTGTTTTGAAGGCGTAGACGTAGCCCGTCAGAGTCATCGCTTACGTTGCCCAAAACCCTTGTATAGAGAAAGCATGTGAAACCTCTCTACGTCTTTTCTACCAGATGTCTAATCTATACATGTGGATTTAACGGACATAATGATACACAGTTTATCTTCCACCTAAAACCGATTAAAACACCAAAAGCGATCGCGGCTATTCATCCAGTCTTAAATCATTTTAGTTTGTAGCACAGGCTTACAATTTGCTGATTTCAAGTTATATTTTTATGCTCTACCGGAGAAGACAAGCATACACTTGAAGATAGATATAACTATAATTTTGTACTTAATAGCTTGCTGCATGGAACCTGTAACATTAACAGCTGTAGCAACAGCGATCGCCACGATAGTTTTCACTAAAGCCTTAGAAAAAACAGGCGAAAAGCTTGGAGAAGCTGCATTAAAGGAAAGTCATAAGTTAATCGAACAGCTACGCCATAAGAATAAATTACCATTGCTAGCGGATGCGACACAAGAAAACCAACAGCGATTAGATTATGGCAAAGCAGTTCTGGAGTTGAAAGCAGCAGCAGACGCAGATAGCGAAATTGCTTTTGCAGTACGGTCTGTAGAAGCAGCTGCAAACGCCGATGCACAAGTCTCGCCAAAAGTCCAGGCATTAGCAAATGATATTAACTCGCAACCAGGGGGTGTCATCAGTTCTGCAAAGTTAGCTGAATCGATTAAAAACGTCTTTCAGGGAAATACTTTTAACGGGACTAATATCTTTTGACTCCAGTCGTCCGAACGGGAACGGACAAAGTTAAATCCCCCCATTATAATACCGGATAATTTGCCCTGGAGTGGGGTGACGGAGTTCGTCGGGCGTGAAAAAGAACTCGAAGTTCTCCACCAACTATTGCAGGAAAATGATGTGGCAATAGCCGCGATCGCTGGTATGGGTGGTGTGGGTAAAACTGAATTGGCGTTGCAATACGCACTCAAGCAACGCCAATTTTACTCTGGTGGGATTTGCTGGTGTGGTGTCAAAAGCGGCGATATCGGTTTGCAGGTGGTGCAATTTGCTCGCATTCACCTAGAATTAAACCCGTTGACAGATTTGGATTTAGTCGGGCAGGTGAAATACTGTTGGCAGCGCTGGCGTGAAGGTGAAGTGTTGTTAGTGCTGGATGATGTCACTATATACAAGGAAATTCAACCGTATTTACCGCCGTCATCCTCCCGATTTAAGGTGCTGATGACAACCAGAAAGCACTTTGGGCAGATTTCTAAATTACCATTAGATGTGCTGCAACCACAAGCCGCGCTGGAGTTGTTGCGAAAACTAATTGGGGAAAAACGGGCTGATGTAGAGACTTTGTATTTCGCGTCTCTACCTGAAAGGTTGGGATATTTGCCTTTGGGGTTAGAGTTAGTCGGACGGTATTTAGCAAGAAAAGAGGATTTGTCTTTAGCAGAAATGTTACAAAGGTTGGAGAAAAAGAAACTCAAAGAGCGTTCTTTGTCTCAGCCAGAAGAAAATATGACAGCACAGCAGGGTGTGCAAGCAGCTTTTGAGTTAAGTTGGCAAGAATTAAACGACACAGATAAGCAATTAGCGTGTTTGCTGAGTTTATTTGCTGCGGCACCGATACCTTGGGAGTTAGTGAAACAGTGCTTACCGCATGTAGATGCAGAAGAGTTAGAAGAAAGTCGGGATGATAAGCTGGTGAATTTGCATTTGCTCCAGCGTAAGTCCAAGGGAATTTATCAACTGCATCGACTGCTACGAGAATTTTTTCAAGCGAAGTTAGAAGCACCACCTTTGCAGGAGAGTAGCGGGAATTTTAAAAAAGCTTTTGTCAAAGTAATGATAGCGATCGCCAAGTATATTCCTCAAACCCCTACCCTGAAGTTAATCACCGCTGTCTCCCCCGCTATGCCTCATTTAGCAGAAGTAGCGAAGAATTTTATTCAACACATTAGCGATGAAGATTTAATCTGGGCTTTCGTAGCGCAGGGTCGATTTTACAAAGGTCAGGGGTTGTATGCTCAGGCAGAACCTTGGTTTAAGCAGTGCCTAGAAGTTAGTAAAGAACACTTGGGAGACAACCATCCCTATGTCGCGCAAAGCTTAAACAACCTAGCAGGAATTTACAAATCCCAAGGACGTTACGACCAAGCCGAACCATTGTACCAACAAGCTTTGCGACTAATGCGACACCTGCGGGGAGAAGAACATCCCTATCTTGCACCTACCCTCAACTACTTGGCAGAACTCTACCGTTCTCAAGGACGTTACGACCAAGCCGAACCATTATACCAACAAGCTTTGCAACTGAGGCGATCGCTGCTAAAAAAAGAACATCCCGCTGTCGCAGAAAGCCTCAACAATTTGGCGTTACTCCACTATTATCAAGGACGCTATAGTGAAGCCGAACCTCTAGCGCTCCAAGCAATAAAACTAGATAAGCACTTTTTAAAAGAAAAGCACCCTGATTTAGCTACAGCTATTCACAATTTGGCTTTGATATACCGCGCTCAAGGACGCTATAGCGAAGCAGAACCATTATTTCTCCAAGCCTTGAAACTCAAACAGCTTCTACTACCAGAAGACCATCCCCTTTTGGCAGATACTATCTACGCTCTAGGTTATATGTACAGAATTCAGGGTTGCTACACTAAAGCAGAAGCATTTTCAATAAAAGCATTGGAACTCGATAAACGCTTGCTGGGAGACAACCATCCCCATGTCGCGCAAAGCTTAAACAATCTGGCAGAACTCTACAAATCCCAAGGAAGTTACAGCCAAGCCGAACCTTTATTGCAAGAAGCTTTAGATATTTTTGAGCGTCAGTTAGCTGTCAATCATCCCCACACTATCACTGTTCGTGAAAATCTGGCAATTCTTCGTGCTGAGATAACTTCAGAGCAATAAAGTTCAACCTCATAGCCTCAAGGATGAAGTTCTAAACTCGGATTTTGCACGCTTTGAAGCTGAAGTTTCATGTTCAGAGGCTGAAGTTTCATGTTCAGAGGCTGAAGTTTCATGTTCAGAAGCTGAAGTTTCATGTTCAGAGGCTGAAGTTTCGTGTTCAGAGGCTGAAGTTTCGTGTTCTGAACTCGGATGATGAACCTCAAAGCTTGAATTATCAACTTCTGAGGTTGAATGATGGTGTTAAGTAAGTCGATTTTCTACCTCAAACCATAAAATCAGGAAAAGCGATCGCCTTTTTACCTGACGAGGTGACAAATTTTTGTCTACCAAAAAACGCACTTTCACAAAGTATTTACCTGCGATTGAGTTCTTTGCCCTTTCACTAGACTTCTTGCACTTATTGGGGGGAAAGGGGAAAGGGTAAGAAAAACCCTTCAGCTTTAACCTTTTCCATGAGCCTATCTTGCTCACTTACTTTTGCTTATAGGTCTACTGCTCCATTTTCAGTGTTTGGGGAAACTTTTTGGTTTACTAACTTTGATTGCTGTGATGAAGAATTACACCAGGAATTCGTAGCAGATGCGAATATTCCCTTGCTTCAAGAAAATGCTGATTTTATTAACTATCACGCTTGCGACCTGTTCAACCGCACCAAACTGCTATTAACCCAAGTTTAAGACTAAACAAGTTTTGCAAAAGCACCCGGTATTAGCTCATTAATCCTGATGAATTAAATATCCGAGTAGCTAAACCAATGAAAATTTTAGCAGTTTTGTTCATTAGCGCGTTCGCCTTGACGATGCCAGCGCTAGCAGATGCCCACAAATCACCCAACTATGGCTTATCTAATGCACTAAGCGACTGTACTTATCGCGGGGGTGGTCGTCGTGAAGATTGCTTGTATCCCCAGCGCTAGGTAAAACGCGAAAAAACCGGGTATACCTTTGAACTTAACCCGGTTGATCGCTTTTTGCGAGAAAATGCATTAGGTCGTCAAACCTAACTACAGTATTTACTTGCATTTAAGCGGACATGGTGTTATGCAGTTTATTTTCGACATTATCAATTACTGATAAAGAATGTCCCAGTTTCAACCCAAGCAAAATCCACTCTTCCAGTGTTGAGTGTGCCTACCTACTTGTATCAGCGTCAATGTGTTGCTAAAGCTTATATTAGCGAAAATACCTAAAATAGTTTTAATTACGTAAAATCACTAAATACTGTCAGTATTAAAAAGCCTTTTTCTTAAGCTAAAAAGCCTCATAAATTCACTTCAACTTTACCCGATTGAAGTGAATAAAAATTAAATTAGCTAATGAAAGGGCTGAATCTGTTGCAAGTAAACAGATTCGCATAACATCAAAAAATAGAGAGAAAATTATGACAGTAACTATCAAAAAATTGTTAATCGGTGCAACAGTAGCAGCAAGCATGAGTGCGATCGCTTCAACTCCAGCTTTTGCTACAAATCTTACCAAACCTACTAATATTCAATTCACTACCAACGGTGTCAATAACACAGCTACGAATACACCTAACATCAACACTTGGACTTATAATGGTGCGCCTGTATATGATAAGACTGGCATCGGTGGTGTAAACCGACGAGTTTTAAACGATACCAAAAATTACGGCAATACCTCTAAAGCGATCGCAGCTTTAACAGATAACGATAGTGCTACCAACGTTGAACTATTTACAAATGGTGAAGTTGTCACAGACCATGTTGGCTTCAGTGCTAATTTAGGAAGAAACACCGTCAAGGTTGAGAGTGTCACTCAAGCTGACTGGGCTGATGGTACATTAGCAACAACATGGTTGACAGGCTTTGGTAAGGCTTACAGCGGATTATTATCAAGCATTCCGACAACTGCTGGTTCTAACTTGCTCAAAGATTTTAATACTAACTTTGGTTCTTTAGTTACTACTCTGAGCGCGACTGGTTTCAACTCTGCTGGCGATCCTAACATTGGAGAGATTGCATTAAGTCAAATAGATAAACATACTGGAGAATTGAAACTTGACTTAGTTGGACACTTGGATGTAGCTGGAAAATATGTAGATACACGAGCAACGATTGTAGATACTCGAACAACAATTAAAGATACCCAAAAAACCATTGTAGATACGCGAGCAACGATTGTAGATAGCCGAGCAACCATTAAAGATACCCAAAAAACCATTGTAGATACGCGACCAACAATTGTAGATAAGCTACCAAAAATTAAAGATACGCGACCAACGATTATAGATACGCTACCAACTATAGTCAAAAATGGCAAAACTGTCGCCAACCCAACTTTTAACAAAGACATCCCCAACCCAACTTTTAACAAAGACATCCCCAACCCAACTTTCAACAAAGATATCCCCAACCCAACTTACAACAAAGATATCCCCAACCCAACTTACAACAAAGATATCCCCAACCCAACTTTCAACAAAAATATTCCTAACCTAACTTTCAACAAAGATATCCCCAACCCAACTTACAACAAAGATATCGCCAATCCAACTTACAACAAAAATATTCCCAATCCAACCTATCTTGCTAAATCCTCAGACTTTGCTCGTAACTCTACAGGAAATGCAATCTTTGACGGGATACTGCTTAATTTAACGAGAACAGCAGTCACAACAAATACACCGTTCCAAATCAGCGAAATTGCCAAAGTGACTTTCAATGGTAAGGTTGACTACGCTTTTGGCTTCAGCGCAATTGATTCCGGTGCAATTGCAGGCGATCGCAAAGATACCACATCTCACACCGGCATTTACTCTTGGAGTAAGACTTACAAAACTGTACCCGAACCTTCTGCATTATTCGGTTTAGTAGCTGTCGGTGGTTTAGTAGTTGCTTCCCGACGCAAGCGTGTGAAAAACGCATAAGTTCTGAATTTCACACTTGGCTAAATTTAATAAGTTGATTTTGGCAACTTTTCAGCAACTGAATTGAGATAAATGCGGTGTGAGAACAGATTGCATAAACCAGTTTTAGCAGTCATCAATTAATTATAAATTTAAATTAGGGGTAGAACTTCAGTTTTACCCCTACTTGCTTTTGTCTTGTTCCCAGTCAGAGCATAGGAGCTAGAAAATTACTGAATTTTGCCTTATACAAAAAGACCCCTAGTATTTCTACCAGGGGTCAACACGATTACCATTTCACTTTTACTTGATTAAATCCAGAAGTGATTTGGAATAAATTAGCCAACACTCGTTAATAACAACTCGCGTTTTTCTGTCTTGCGGACTACCACCTGTCCATCGTCGTCAACGTCAACAATAGCTGCGTCTCCATCGACGACTTGACCGGATAGCATAGCTTCGGCAAGAGAATCTTCCAAAAGCCGCATAATCGCTCTACGTAACGGTCTAGCACCGTAGCTGGGGTCATAACCTTCTTGTACCACACGCTCTTTAAAGCGTTCTGTAACTTCTAAGGTAATTCCCTTTTCAGTTAAGCGACCAGCAACTTCTTTAAGCATGATTTCCGCGATTTGCTTGACTTCCTCTTTGTTCAACTGAGTGAAGACGATAATCTCATCCAGACGGTTAAGGAACTCAGGACGGAAGTAAGCTTTTAGCTCTTCGTTTACCAAAGTTTTGATGCGGGTGTAATTTGCATCGGCAGCGTTTTCGCTGAAATCGAAGCCCAAACCACCACCACCTTTTTCAATCACCTTAGAACCGATGTTAGAAGTCAAGATAATCAAAGTGTTCTTAAAGTCCACTTTCCGACCTTTCGCATCGCTGAGATGACCGTCATCCAAAATTTGCAGCAGCATATTGAATACATCGGGGTGCGCTTTTTCTATTTCGTCGAAAAGCAGCACTGTGTATGGTTTGCGGCGCACGGCTTCGGTTAATTGTCCACCTTCATCGTATCCTACGTAACCAGGAGGTGAGCCAATTAACTTAGAAACGGTGTGACGTTCCATGTATTCCGACATATCCAAGCGGATCATCGCTTCTTCGGAACTAAAGAAGTAAGATGCTAATGATTTCGCTAATTCGGTTTTACCAACGCCGGTAGGACCAGAGAAAATAAAGCTAGCGATCGGACGGTTGGGATTCTTTAAACCAACTCTAGCGCGACGAATTGCGCGAGATACTGAGGTGACAGCTTGCTCTTGACCGATGAGCCGTTGGTGGAGAGTATCTTCTAAGTGTAGAAGCAACTCTGACTCAGATTCGGTCAGCTTGTTGACGGGGACACCAGTCCAGGAAGCGACGATTTGGGCAATGTCTTCCTCATCAACGATTCCGTGGAAAGTTGCCTCGTTTTGTGATTCTAGTTGCAGTTGCGCTTCCATTTCTAATTCTTGGTCGCGCATTTGTCCTGCTTTGTCAAAATCTTGGAGTCTGACGGCTTCGTCTTTAGCTTTGGAAACGCTGAAGAGTTGCCGCTTGAGTTCTTTGTTGGTAGAAGACATCGAGTTCCGCAGACGAACGCGAGAACCGGCTTCATCAATCAAGTCAATTGCTTTATCTGGGAGAAAGCGATCGCTAATATAGCGGTCTGACAATTCAGCCGCAGCTTGTAGCGCTGCATCAGAAATTGTCACTCTGTGGTGTTGCTCGTAAACACTCCGCAAGCCGTGTAGAATCTCGATGGTTTCCTGTACAGTGGGTTCCCCGACCATAATCGGTTGGAAACGCCGCTCTAGAGCCGCATCGCGCTCGATGTGCTTACGGTACTCATCAAGTGTGGTTGCTCCCAAGCACTGAAGTTCACCTCGCGCTAATGCTGGCTTGAGGATGTTAGAAGCATCCAAGCCGCCTTCTGTGCCACCAGCACCAACAAGCGTGTGAATTTCATCTATCACGAGGATGATATTACCCGCCGTGCGGACTTCCTCCATGATTTTTTTCAGGCGTTCTTCAAAATCGCCACGGAAGCGAGTACCAGATACGACCGAAGCCATGTCTAGGCTGATAACTTGCTTGTCTTGCAAAATATCGGGCACATCTTGATTTATAATGCGTTGGGCTAGACCTTCGGCGATCGCTGTTTTACCAACTCCTGGTTCGCCAATCAAGACTGGGTTATTCTTGGTGCGGCGTCCGAGAACTTGCACAGCACGCTCAATTTCTTTTTCTCGACCAACTACAGGGTCAATCTTGCCTTCTTTGGCTAGTTTGGTAAGGTTTCTCCCAAACTCTTCTATACTTAGGTTTTGGGTGCGTTTTTGACCACCACCTGCGGTAACGCTTGTATCATCGCCCAAACGGCGAATGACTGCACTGCGGATACTCTGTAGTTCAACTCCCAAATTTTGCAGGACTTTGGCAGCGACACCCTCACCAGCTTCGGTCAATCCCAAAAGTAGATGTTCTGTGTTTATGTAGTTGTGTCCGAGACTGCGAGCTTCTTTAAATGATTGCTCAAACAGGCTTTTTACCTTAGGTGTAAAGGGAATTTCTGGTGGTACAAAGCCACTACCGCGACCAATGATTTTTTCTACTTCTCGACGTGCGTCTTTGAGGGTAACACCCAACTCAGTTAGCACTTTTGCAGCTACCCCAGTTCCTTCTCCCATCAACCCCAGGAGAATCTGTTCTGTGCCGACAAAGTTGTGTCCCAGGCGCCGAGCTTCCTCCTGAGCTAACATAATTACTCTAATGGCTTCGGAAGTGAAGTGTTCAAACATAACGGGTTTTTGCTCCCTTGCTGCTTATAGGAGAGTGAAATAATCTTCACTCTTTTTAAACTTTCATGTATTTTCTTAAAGACAATGTATCTTTATTTAAAGTGAAGTGGCAGTAGTGAGAGCCGTAAGGCTCAGGTGTGGTTGCCGTCTAGTAGTAAAGTGGAGAGGCTGGAAAGCCTGTGGAAGCCCAAAATAATAACTTTTGGCTCTTAAACCTTTGCAAAAAAAATATAAAATTTAAACTAAGTATAAATTATGACAGACGCATCACCTGGTAAAGACCAACAACATCCGCTTTACAATCGCGATCGCCCTCTAATAGATAGTTTACTATCTCAAGAGCCAACAGATTACAATTTGGCAGAACTTGCTAGGCTGCGAATACGTTATCAAGGCTTTCCAGGTGCGAGAGATATCCAACAGAGTTTAAATCGAGTCTTGCAGCAGTGGGGTTTGACGGAAGCGGAACTTTATGAGAAAACCTGCCAAATTCACAACTTTGCCAAGATTTACAAAAGTCGCGGCAAAAAAGAAGAACAAGATTGGAATTAGGGAAGGGGTTTCAAGAGGGGGGAAGGGGCTTTATACCATGTGGGGAAAATTTTTCTTCTGACATTACCCCTTTTCCCCTTCTTGGTAAACTACATCTTCGTAAAGCTCGGCTATTGTGACTTCAAAGTTAATACTGTGTAGTCGAAATGATTTATCTTCTGCTGTGTAAGATTGTAAAACCCATAGCCCTTCATCATTACGGCGGAGACATTCAACTCGTTGACGTTTGGTGTTAATTAAAACATACTCTTTGAGACTTGATAAAGTTTGATAATCGGCAAATTTGTCCCCCCGGTCAAAGGCTTCAGTAGAGTTAGATAAAACCTCGACAATTAAACAGGGAAAACTTTTATACGCAGGAGTTTCCTGATCTCGTTGATCGCAAGTCACCATGACATCGGGATAGTAATATCGATTTAGAGATTCGATACGTGCTTTCATGTCGGCGATGTAAACACGACAACCTGAGCCACGTACCTGATTACGGAGGAGTGTAGCAAAGTTGAGAGCAATGGTAACGTGGGAGTCAAGCGCTCCAGCCATTGCGTAGATGTAGCCGTCGATGTATTCATGTTTGATGTCGTTGTGTTCCTCCATTTGGAGGTATTCGTCAGGGGTGAGGTAGATTTCAGGTGAAGTAACCATATTTAAGACCTCAAGGTTAAGCAATGGAAATTTATTGATTTAATTTTAGGAATGAGCGCAAAACTAACCTGTTGTAGGGGCAATTCATGAATTGCCCCTACACAAATTCAACGTTTTGGCGAGATGAGTGCGTAAGTCCTGAATTTCTAGAATATCTTTGTTTTTTGAGCGATCGCCTTTTCATCAAATGAAAATGTACCCCTAGATCGTAGTGAGCGGTTCACCCTTCAATTTTAAGGGCTAGAGCCGCTTACTACGTTTTGGAGCGTTTATTTACATTTCAGTACTTAGTATCAGTTGTCAGGCTAAATCCCGTCTGTTCTTCTTGTTTAGACTGCTGAAGCTGATTTTGTTGCTCTTTATACTCGCGCAACTGCTTCAATAAGCGTGATTGGGATGATTTAGTACTTGAGATAGCTGTCGTTATCGGCTTTTTGGCAGCACTTTTAAAAGCAGTAGGTGACGTATTAATAATCATCACCTTTTGGGTTGCCGTTGGGGTAGGAATGACCAAATTTGATTTGTTAACAGATGCTTTAAAAGAGTCTAAAGTATCAGCAATTTGCACTTGCTGTTGCATCTGCTCTGTGGAAGAAACCAAAGTACTTAAACCATTCACCAATTGCCGCAAATTATTTCTAAAAGCCGGGTCACCAGTCAACTCATCTAAATCAGATGTAATTTTTTGGGTATTTTCAAATGTTACCCGTGCCGAATCCAAAGTTTGTTGCAATAGCAGTCGGTTATTTGGATCGTTTAAAGTTTTAGTAGCATCGCGTAAAGTTGTTGACGCTTGCGCTGCATTTGTCGAGAGAGTTTCTAAATTTTCTAGTAATTTTCCTTGAGTGAACCGATTAACAGTTGGTGATAAACTGCTGACTGTAACGCGCAGTTCATTGCTGGCTTGGCTAAGATTATTTAAAGTACCAACTAGCGTTGAGCGATTTGTTGTCACCAAATTATCGAGATTTGTCACCAAACTTTTTGCTTGATTTGCAGTCGAACTAATAGTTTTTGCGGTTGTACTAAATTCAGTTGCAGTTGTGCTAAATTGCTTGGCGGTGCTACCGAATTGATTTACTGTTTGATTGGTGGATGTACTCAGTTTATCTGTTGCCCGTTGCACCGAATTAGCTGTAGCCGAAAATGTGCCTAATTGTTGTTGTGCGTTTTTGCTCAAAACCTGGAGTTCTCGACTTAAACCCGCTACACTGGCAGCTGCTTGAGAGGCAGTCTCTAGGGTTTTATTGACATTATTATAAAATTTCGGGTTACTGTATGCAACAGATAACGCAGTTGAGCTACGAATCAGCTCATCAACACTGATGCCAACCTGACCTCTTAAGCGAGATCCATTACAGAGGATGATTTGGGGATTGCAATTTTTGTCTGTGGGTTTAGCCAGATCAGTCGCTTGAACTAACGTTGTTTTTGGTGTGATGTCGATAATGCTTTCGCTAATCAAACCGGACTGATTAGTTTCAATTAATACATCACGGGGGATTTTCAACTCAGGTTGAGAAATATCAACTTCCACTTCAACGCTATTTAAACCAGGTTGAATTTTGGAAATACTCCCTACTTTCACCCCACGATAGCGAACAAGTGTTCCCTTTTGCATTCCACCGGCGTTAGCAAACTCGATAATAACTTTGTATGAACGTTGAGATGTCGTGACTCTATTCAACCACAGCAGAATCAGTCCAAATACTCCTAACCCTGCCAGGAGCAATAAACCTACAGAACCTTCTCTAAATGTTCGCGATCGCCTTTTTCTCCTTCTGCCATCTAGCCGACGCCGACATGAATCGGTCCGTGCACACTCCCACTGAGAAATTGTCTAATCAAAGGATGCTCTGTATTTTCAAGTTCATCTATACTACCTTGCCACTGGACTTTACCTTCATAGAGAAAAATAATTCTGTCAGCGGTTCGACGAATAGTGCTGTCTTGGTGGGTAACAATGGCATAAGTACCACAGACTCCCTGAGTACATTGTAATTGGCGAATCAAATCTTCTATAACAGTAGAGGCAATTGGGTCAAGTCCGGCTGTAGGCTCATCGTATAGTAAAACTGCTGGACCATCTTGTGGGTTGTCTGGGTTAGACACAACCGCACGGGCAAAACTGACACGTTTTCGCATTCCTCCAGAAAGTTCACTAGGGTAGCGTGAACCGATTCCTGACAAACCTACCATGTCTAGTTTTTCATTTACCAATTCTCGGATGCGCGATCGCCGCATTTTTGAGTATTGATAAAGTACAAACCCCACATTTTGCTCTACTGTCAATGAATCGAATAATGCTGCCTGCTGAAACACCATCCCAATGCCAACCGCATCGGCACCATCTTCTATCAAACCTTCTCGCCGTTGTCCTTTTACGTAAATTTCTCCAGCATCAGGAGCCGTTAATCCTGCAATTAGCCGTAAAATTGTTGATTTACCAGTACCGCTAGGACCAATAATCCCTAATGCTTCTCCCTGGTAAATTGTCAAGTCTACATTGTCTAAAACTTTATTGTCACCAAACGACTTAGAAACACCTTTAAGTTCAATCAATGGTTTATTCATTGGGAATTGGGCATGGGGAATTGGGAATTGGGCATGGAGCATTGGGCAAATAACAAATAACCACTAACCACCTACAGACGCGATTAATCTCTACCATTGTACAGACGCGATTAATCGCGTCTGTACCACTAACAAATAACAAAAATGCAAGATTGTGATGTCATACTCATTGGTAGCGGTATCGGCTCTTTGTGTGCTGCTGGATTACTTGCACGTTATAGCAAGCGAGTTATTGTATGTGAAAGCCACACCATTGCTGGTGGTGCTGCTCATAGCTTCAGACGACGAAAATTTGAATTTGATTCCGGTCCCTCTTTCTATTGCGGTCTGACTGATGCCCAGAGTTTAAATCCTCTCAAACAAGTTCTTGATGTTTTAGGCGAATCCCTTTTATGTGTGTCTTACGATCCTTTAGGACATTATCACCTTCCGGAAGGCACTTTTGCAGTTTATAGCAATACTGAGCGTTACCGTCATGAGGTGGAGAAAATTACCCCTCAAGGTGCTAAAGAATTAAAGCGGTTTGAAGAACGTTTAGTACCGCTTTATGAAGCGATGAAAGGCATTCCCACTTTAGCTTTGAGAACAGATTGGCAGATGATTTTGGTGTTACTAAGACGTTATTTGCCATCTTTAACAAAAATGCTCCCCAATTTGCCGATTGTTCAAGCTTCTGTGGGCAGCGTGATGGATGCAACAGTGCAAGATGCTTGGGTGCGACGGCTCATTGATTTAGAATGCTTTTTACTGTCTGGTTTAAAGGCACATGGGACTATTGCCCCAGAGGTCGCTTTTATGTTGGGTGAACGCGATCGCTGCGGAGTTGAATATCCTGTGGGTGGTAGTGCGGCAATTGTCAATGCTTTAGTGCGCGGATTAAAAAAATTTAATGGAAAGTTGCTGTTGGGGTGTCACGTTGAACAGATTTTAGTAGAGTCTGGCAAAGCTGTTGGTGTGAGGTTACAAAATGGTGAAATTATCAAAGCGCCTGTGGTGATTTCTAATGCCACAATTTGGGATACTTACACTAAGTTGTTGCGTCCGGAAGACTTACCCGCATCTTACCGTCAAGTTTCGCTAGATACACCACCGATAGATAGTTTTATGCATTTACACTTAGGCATTAGTGGTGAAGGGTTGGAGAATTTGACGGGACATCATGTAGTAGTTCACGATGCACAGCAAGATATAACTTCACCGGGAAATACTTGCATGATATCGATTCCCAGTGTGTGGGATGCTTCTCTTGCACCAGAAAAACATCATGTGGTTCATGCTTATACGTTAGAACCTTATGCGGGATGGGAACGGAATGAAGGGTATGAACAGAAGAAGCAAGAAAGAGCAAAGTCTTTATATCGTGCTTTAGAAAGAGTTATCCCAGATATTCGCGATCGCGTCGAGTTAGAACTTATCGGCACACCGCTAACTCACGCTCGTTACCTCAGAAGATATCAGGGAACTTATGGACCAGCGATCGCAGCAGGTAAAGGAATGTTTCCCAGCACACAAACACCCATTGCTGGATTATATCGCGTTGGTGACAGCACCATGCCGGGAATTGGTGTACCGGCGGTAGCTGCATCTGGCATTTTGTGCGCGAATACTTTGGTTAAGCCAGAGCAAACAGCCCAATTGTTGGATAATTTATCGCATTTTTAATATATTTTAGTACAGCATTTCATTAATCTCATAGTTGAGGAAGATTTTTGGCAGAAGAATGTCAAAAGCTTTTTAGATTTTTTGGGCGATCGCTTGGGTGACAAGCCGATAAAAATTAGTATCAAAGTTGGAGATAAAGAAGTCAACATTGAAGCAAAAAGCCGGCATATGCACCAATCCTTGTAGCAAAGCGTTTAGAAAATAGCGCCTAGCGCAAATTGTTCTGATATAGCCCAGCACTTTAACTTATCTCTAAATTTATTTATGAAAATTTAATTTTTTCCTTATACCTTGTTAACAGAATCCCCGTCTTTCTTCACCAAAACAGTCAAACACATACAACTAATAATTAATTTAGTTAGACTTAACGCTTCGCTTTTCAAGACAATAAAAGCACCTAATCTCATCAGGACAAAAGGCACAAGATAATTACCATAGCGAGTTATCAATTCAGCTATTGTCCTCTGGTGGGTTAATTTATCTGCAAGAAAGCACCAAACAGCTAAAAGAAGAACAAATATAATAATAATTATTAATAAAGACACAAAACTGCTGTTAGCAAACAAAGGCACATAAACACTGATATTGTCACTACCATTAGCAATCGTCACAGCCGCTACACTATAAGTCTGGGGAGCAAGAAAACTAGTAATATTTAAATCATCAAATTCTTCTGTTTCCGCCTCAATTTCCGTCGATGCATCTTCAGAATTAACCAAACTACTAATACCTATTGCCATTGGCATCAAACCTAGCAATCCAATCCAGTGTGGCGATAAAATCAACCCCCCAAAGAAACCGGGAAGACTAAAAATTACCAGCACCGTAAAACCTAAATACTGACCAACAACAATATGGCGACGGCGAAAAGCAGCATTCACCTGCGAAAAAAACAGTAACAGAATCACAATATCATCAATATTTGTAGCAGTAAACGCCGTTACCCCAGTACCAATTGCAGTAATAAACTCATTCATTCTTCTCTTACTCTTTCTTCGCGTTCTTCTCCTGTCGGAGACGCTGCGCGAAGGCGCCTTCTCTGCGAGACGCGAAGCGCGAAGGCGGTTCGTTAAAAAAAAATCTCACAACTCCTGCACGAATTGCTTTATACAACAGAAATTAATTTACTATATAAATAATATTTTTCGATAATCCAGCATGAATAAGCTTGGGACAGCTTTCATAGAAGGAATAATCGCCTTCTTTGCCACTAATATCGATGACATCATAATCCTGCTGCTATTTTTTTCACAGATAAATGCTAACTTTCGTCGCCGACATATCTTTTTTGGTCAATATCTTGGTTTTATAGCCATCATCATCGCTAGCTTACCAGGATTTTTCGGTGGCTTGGTAGTGCGGCGAGAATTAATTGGATTACTCGGAATACTACCAATAGCAATTGGTCTTAAGCAACTGCTAAGTCGGGAAGAAGAAACTACAGAAGTTCAAACAGTAACCAGTGATTTTAAGCAGTCCCCACACAGAAACCCGATAATATCTTTTATATTGAGTCTTTTGCATCCTAATACATATAAAGTAGCGGCAGTAACTTTTGCCAATGGTGGTGATAATATCAGTATTTATATTCCCTTATTCGCCGGTCATAATTTTGCCAGTTTGGGAGTGATTTTGAGTGTATTTTTTGTCATGGTAGGGGTTTGGTGCTTTATTGCTTACCTATTAACCCTTCACCGTACTATTGCTGATATTTTAACTCGGTACGGTAACATTCTTGTCCCTTATGTCTTAATTTGCCTGGGACTTTTTATAATGTATGAAAGAGGTACATTCAACCTACTACCGTGGGTCAAAACCTAACCATTTTGGAGCCAAGGATTTTGGATTGTTGGTTGGAGCGTTGTTATACGAATTCCGCGCCTTTCGTACAGACGTTCCATCGGAACGTCTCTATCGCGCCTCACATCCATCTTGCCTCAAGCTTGATAAACTAACTTCCAACTAACCATCATCAATATTGTATAAATGATAAACCGCAGTGGTCGTTGCGGCGCGATTTGACAGGTTTTAGCACCTAGTAACACTCCTGGAACTGAGCCTATCCAAATCGGTATTACCAGACTCCAATTAACTGTTCCCAAAGTGAGGTGTCCGAGGGAGGTAAAAAACAATAAAATCGCGGCTTGTGAAATGTCTGTACCTACCAATTTTCGAGCATCAAGGCGGAAAAAGCCAATCAATACCAGTGCAAACATTGAACCGGAAGAAACACTAGTTAAACCGACCAAACAGCCTAAAACCGCTCCTACTGTCATCGTCATAAAACGACCAAAATTAGTTTTTAAGTCAAACTTTGGCAGTTCGGGTAGCGTAAACTTGGGGAAAAAGGTCAAAAGTAGCAATTGTACGAGTGCTAAGACTGTAACTAACAGAATCATCACCCCAAGTAAGTGCAGCAGAATATAATCCAGGCTAGATCCACCATTACGCCTAATTAGGTGCAAAATTCCCACCCCAAAGAGCGATCCTGGAACACTTCCGAATGCCAGCCATTGGACAACTTGCATGTCAAGGGTTTTCTGTTGATAGTGCTTGACACTGCCAACAATCTTCATTAGTGTGGCAGCCACGACATCAGAACTAACAGCCACCGAAGGGGGAACTTGAAATACAAAAATCAACATTGGGGTGATGAGAGATGCTCCGCCAATTCCTGTTAAACCAACGATGATGCCAACAAAGAAGCTTAACAATGGTAGTAATAAATAGTTCATACTCCTATCCAAAATGGGGGGTTTTTAAGTGTGGTAATGTAAACACCACAAATTTTCGTGTTTCTAATTGGATGAGAAACACAAAGGTTATTTAGCGATCGCTTTCAGGATTTAAGATTCTGACCAAAAAAGCCGTTGAAGTGAGTTTTTTCAGCACGATCGCACTTTTGCCTTGTTGAACAGCTCGTAACTGCCGATGGAACGCTTATCCTGCTAAACTTAACTGCTGACTGACTTTTCTAGCATTTTACATGTAAAATACTAAAATCCGATTGACTTACCGTATTTTAATCATAATCATAAACAAACGTCTAGTCCACAGTGTTGTAAATTACCCAATTACATGGATGAAACATGCTGTTAAACTAGATACTCGCTCTAAGATGGTAATAAAAATCACTTAAGTTTTACTTATAATGGACTGTTACGTTATGTATAAATTTAGAAGATAGTTTTAAAATTAATGTAATCAAATGCCATGCAAAAAATCCAAGTCAACATGCAGCACTTGGATCGCATGTAAGAATTGTTTACCTCAGTCGAAGGGTGTATTTAATATGGAAAAATTAGAAAACGTCAAAAGCGATCGCTCACAACAAAAATCGCTTTTGAGCTTTATCAAAAAACTGTTGATTGCGCGTTGGCGTTCTCTGCTAATTTTATTTATCGGGGTTTATTTACCTTTACAAGTCTTTGGGTTACTTGCCTTAGAAGTATGGCAACATGAAGGTGGCTTTCCGTGGGATGTGCCGATATTGATCGCAATTCACAAAACTTCCCAGCCCCAGTTAGATATTTTTGCACTGTCACTAACTAAGTTTGGGTCGTTTTGGACTGCAATACCGATTTTTAGTGCGATCGCCCTCGTGTTATTGTTGTTGAAGCGTTGGCGATCGCTAGCTTATGTACTCATCACCGCATTGGGAAGCGCGTTCATCAACCGCACAGTTAAGGAATTCATGCATAGAGTGCGTCCCGACTTGTGGGAATCAAGCGCTCATGAACTGAGTTATGCTTTCCCTAGTGGTCATGCAATGACGAGTATGACACTGATAGCAGTTTTCGTAGTTTTGGCTTGGAATAGCAACTTGCGTTGGTTAGCTTTGATTTTCGGTAGTTTATTCGTGGTTGTGATCGGCTGGACGCGACTCTATCTTGGAGTTCACTTTCCTAGTGATATTCTCGCAGGATGGATGGTTGCATTAGCCTGGGCAATTGGGGTAAATGTGATTATCAAACCGCATTTGACTAAAGCAAGGGATGTAAATGAGCCAACAGTAGAGGAAACCTCATTACTTCCGGAAGAAACACAGTTATAGCGATTTGGATAGTTGTTAGTTGGGGAGCATCCCAATGCATGAAAAAATATTTTACCCGACACCCTAGAAGGGTGCGGCTATACAAACGTTCGCGTAGCGTCCCACAGGGAAGCCCACGTTCGCGTAGCGTGTCGTAGACAAGGTGGGCTTTGTCCGTGTAGCCCCAGGCTTATAGCCTGCGGGCTTTTTGCACGCATTGGGATGCTCCCTGTTAGATGCTTGGATTGGATTGCTAGGTTTCCTTCCCATCGCGATTGGTATCAGTAATTTAATGAGTCGAGAAGAAGAGGGATCGCAAACTGTGTCAGTTTTCAACTCAGATGATGAACCTCAGCGTCGCAATCAATCACTATGGGCAACTATACGCGATCGCCAAACTTACCGCGTTTGCGCTGTCACTATTGCGAATGGAGGAAACAACATTGGCATCTACGTGCCGTTGTTTGCCAGTAGCAATCTCCATAGTTTAGGGGTCATTGTGTGTGTTTGCTATTTAACTGTAGGGGTATGGTGCTTTTTGTCTTACTACATGACTCGTAGTCCCCTCATGGCACCGATTCTAGCTCGCTATGGTCGGAAAATCTTTCCGTTTGTATTAATCTACTTGGGACTCTCCATCCTAGTTAAAAGTGGAACCTTCCAACTTTTGCCTAGTTTTGGAATATAAAATTTCCCGCTTTTGACTTTCCACAGAAAACGCATCCGTCTGGGAAAGTACAAAATTGCTCTTAAAGCCGATATGGTACTGACAACATTAGCATTTTGTGCTGATCGGTAATGGTGCTTTTATTATGGTAGATAGTGGTACGTTAAGTTTACTAAACTTATTTAATAACGAAATCTCCCCCTATGAGTAACCACGGCGGACAAAAATCATCGGTTCGGGCTGAAAGTGACGAATAATATTTCACCTTCACCCGGCTGCCATGTAACACACGTAACAATTAATCAGCTACTACAAGTATTAAAATAACAGTTTAAATTTAAAGCATATAAATATTATTTCAGCCTTTTTACACACGTTAAAGAAAGAGGAATTAAATTTGAATATCCTAGAATTTTCTTTACTAGTTTGGATTGGCTCATTTAGCGCTGGTTTTCTCGGTGCCCTGACTGGGTTGGGGGGTGGGGTAGTAATTGTTCCTTTATTAACTTCAATGTTTGGCGTTGATATCCGCTACGCCGTAGGTGCTTCACTGGTATCTGTAATTGCTACTTCTTCCGGTGCAGCATGTACTTATATAAAAAAAGGCTACACTAATTTACGCTTGGGAATGTTTTTAGAAGTGGCAACAACAATTGGCGCGATAGTTGGCGCTTTAATTGCTAGCTTTATTTCTGTAAAAGCGCTGACGATTGTGTTAGCGATCGTTTTAATTTATTCAGCATTCCTTTCACAACAACCTAGACCCGAAAATCTCGAAACTGAGTCAACTGACTTTCTGGCAAACTATCTGCAACTCAATGGTACTTACCCAACTCCTGATGGATTGATGTCTTATCAAGTTCAATCTGTGCCAGCTGGGTTTAGCATTATGTTAGTAGCTGGAGTGCTTTCTGGTTTGCTGGGAATTGGTTCGGGAGCATTCAAAGTATTAGCGATGGATCAAGCTATGCGTCTACCATTCAAAGTTTCCACCACTACCAGCAATTTTATGATCGGTGTGACAGCAGCTGCATCAGCAGGGGTTTACCTAGCACGGGGTTACATCGATCCGGGATTGTCAATGCCGGTGATGTTGGGGGTATTACCTGGTGCTTTTTTGGGTGCAAAAGTTCTAGTAGGAGCTAAAACGCAGATTTTGCGAATTATCTTCAGCCTTGTGCTGGTGGTAATGGCTTTGAAGATGGTCTACAACAGTCTATTAGGGGGGCTGTAAAATGTATAAATTTAATTCGTCGGGTTTGGAGTGGAAATCATCGGTACAGTCAAAGGTTGAAGTAGTTCCACTACCTTTGCACTCAGAACCAGATTCTGATATTCAAGAGTTAACAGAACGCGCTCACAAAATAACTTCTGATATTGATAGTAATAATATTACCAAAACATCAAGTGAGCAGCAACTAGAAAATCTACTTAGTAATCTTCTCAAATATGGCGTTCTGATTGCTAGCGCTGTAGTTTTGCTGGGGGGGTTTTTGTATTTAATTCGCCACGGTGCTGAACCTGCTGAATATCAGTTTTTTCGCGGAACACCATCTGAGTTTCGCTCTCCTAGTGGTGTGGTAGAAGCTATTTTTTCAGGTAGCAGCCGTGGGATTATTCAACTTGGGCTGCTACTATTAATTGCTACTCCTATAGTTCGTGTGATAGTTTCCCTTTTGGCTTTTATTCGTCAGCGTAATTTTATTTACATTATTGTGAATTTGTTCGTATTGGTGGCTCTGACTTACAGTCTGATAGGAGCTTATTACTAAAGTGAAAATTCGCGGTGTTCAGCTTCCCGACTTCTTTAATAAGTCAGATTGCTATAGTTTTTAGAAGTTGTTTAAATAATGGGCGATCGCGCTCCTTGAAATACTGCTTTAAGGGAACGGGTCCACTCTTGTGCTATAAACTTATTGCCCTGATCGTTAAAATGGAGACCGTCGCTGCTAAAAATATCGCCCTGTTTTAATCGAGCAAGTATTGAGGCGTGCATATCAAGGAAAAAAATACGCTTGCCCTGTGCGGAGAGCTTTGTGACACGTTGCTTAAGGAATGCGTTAGCTGTAGTTTTAGTTTGATTACCATCAATACCTTTATTTATATCCCATTTAAACGGGGGAATTGAGGCGATTACAACTTTGGCGTTGGGACGTGATAACAAGATATCATCGATAATACCTTCAAGGGATTTTGTGAGAAAGCCTGAGGTGTTATCACCTCGTGCATCATTACCAAAGAAATCATTGGTGCCGAGCATTATCAGCACTACATCAGGCTTAGTTGCTTGAACCCAATCCCGAATACTTCCTGGGTTTTTCTCCCAGGAGGGGAGACGAACATTTGATTTCGGTTGTTGTAAGACCTGCGCTGCCGACCAGCCACCATGACACTCGTTATCGGGGTCAGTATATGCGCCGTCTTTTTTAGTTCCCACCCAGTCTATGGTAGATCCAAATTTGGTGTGTGCTACTTCACTACGCAG
>JBPCQW010000536.1:0-2848 GCA_050997715.1 Hassallia sp. | reverse complement strand
CTTTTGATTTTATTATCCAACAAACGGGGATGAATGCTGGTTCGGTTTCTAGTGCTTTGTTGCAGTTGGAACTTATGGGTTTGATTTCGCAGTTACCGGGAATGCGGTATCAACGGTGTTGATATGCGCGTTGCAATTTCCAGATAACATCTGTCATTGCGACCGAAACATAGTGTAGGAAAGCAATTTCATCAAAACCAAACTACTAGTAGTCTGTCATAAACACCTTCTTGCAATTCGTTTAACACTGCTCCCAAATGTTGTTAAGGTACTTGACTGGTCACAGTTCATGACAACAACTTGAGGATCTGTACACCTCGCATAATTGGCAGTGAAGTATCTTGCTTAACCAACTTAGGAACATCTTCCTTGACGACCTGCCAAAAATCAATTGACCCGCCTTTAACTGCTGGATTAAAGTGACTGAAGTTAGCCACAGCCAGGTAGTCACCAGTAGCATCAAATGTGATACCTTCAGGAAGGATGCCTTCAAAAGGGAAACTGCCCATTGGCGTTAGCTGCCCCGTGTCAGTACTTAGAGTTAAGAGGGTGAGTGAGCTGTGCTTGGTGAGCCGGGGGTCATTCGATGGCAGGAAGCTTCTTTCCATATTCAGGGCAACCACTAGCTTGCTATCTGGACTAATTGCAAACTCCTCAGCGCTTCCACCGACAGGTGCTGTCGAGACAATCTGGTGGCGCACGTTGCCATCCTGACTTTCCTCCTGAGCAAACTTAATCACGGTAAAATGCCCGTAATGAGCGCCGATGTAAGTTCCCTCAACATCCTCACCCCAGAGCAAGTTGGTTGTGATCAAGTAGCGACCATCTGGCGTGAAGTGACCGACGCCTGGAAACTTACCAGTCATAACTGAGTTACCCCATTTACGGATTTTCGGATTATTCAAGTCGCTACGGTCAACCTCATAGAAAATAGCTTCATTTTCGGTAGGAAACGTCACACTCAAGAAGCGACCAGATGGATGCCACTCAAGATGCGGTGTGTGTACCTTTGGGTCGTCGATACTGGGATGACCCTGAAACGTTGGAGTTCCCAACTTGCCATTTGTAAACGGGATGAACGCTATCTGCCGTCCCGGCTCGCTGAGGCTCACTGCCAGTAAATTGCCGGATGGATGGACAGCGACTGCCATAGGCTGATTACCCAATTTTATGCGATCGCTGACCTGCGGCTGCTTCGGATTCCTAAGGTCAACGACAGTAAGGAGCCGCCCTGAAGGTATATCCGAACGCAAGGTCGCTCCTTTCGGGGCTGGACCAAAAACTTCTGCAACAAATGCAAATTTTCTATCAGGTGTAAATGCCAAGTTGTTTGGCCACGCTCCTACCGAGGTACTGACTGGAATGGCAATCGGCTTAATATTACGTGGGTTCCTATCCAATGGGATGATAGTCATAGCGTCGAACATACTCGGTTCGCGTTTTCCTATTTGATTGTCAACATACGCTGATGCAACCATGTCAACGTCGGACATGGCGACTAAGAATTGTCCTTTAAAGCCAAGATAACTAGTTGGCTTTTTAGCTTGACCTAAAAGACCGAAGAGCAATACACAACAAAGCACAATGCCTGCTAGCAATACGTAATATCTTACAAATTTCATATGGACAAACCCATACTAAACAAAACGGTTGTGTTGCACAAACTTGGTTAGGAACAAAAGATCCACCCTAATGGGATAAAGTCACCTTTGACTTTTTTCTATCATAAACTAAGTAACTCACTTTAGAAAAGTCACCTAATTTCAAAGTTAAGTCACTCAACTTATATTAAAAATGTGTAGAAGTGTTCTTAATCTCTAGAAAAATTCAGGATGTGAGATGACGATTAAGGAATATCGCAAGCAAGTTGCAGACCAAAAGCGTCAAGCGATCCTTGACGCAGCTATCAAGAATTTCTTGACAATTGGATATGAGAGGGCAACGCTAGAAATGGTTGCAAAAGATGCAGGCGTATCAACAGCTACCGTCTATAAGCATTTTCCAACCAAGCGTGCCTTATTTGGTGGGATCATGGAGCGCATATGGAGTACTGAACTCAAGCTTATTGATCAGACGGCTGATAGTGCTGAACCAGCAGTTATCTTGACAACAATTGGTAAGGAATACGCCCGCTTGCTCCGGCAACCGAACATAGAAGCCTTGTTTAGAGTCATAATTGCAGAGGCATCGCGATTTCCTGAATTAGGGGAGGAACTTTACCGTCGTGGCAAAGAACCCTATCTCAAGCGATTACATGAATATCTACAAAATGAAACTAGTAAAAAAAGATTTCAAATCAAAGACATTTCATTAGCAACAAGGCAATTTCTTGGTATGATTAACGATCTAATATTTTGGCCTCGGTTCTTGATTACGGGGTTAGAAATCTCTGAAGCCGAAGTAGAGCAAGTTGTAATCGAAGCAGTCAAAACTTTTCTTGCGCGCTATGAAGTAAGAAGCTAATAGTCTGTCAATGTCTCTCTAACAGCATTAGAAAGAGCGTAGGCGCGAAAAATTTACAAATACAGGTAAGAGTTATACGTATAAAATAAATCGTGCGTGTGTTATTACTGTCAGATACGAACTCTTTGGAAGGTGGTTGGATAGCACCCACGCGATCGCTTCGGTTCTAAACAGAGCGTGTCTCAACAATTAAATATGCATATTTGAAGCACTGAAGTGCTGACTACGAAATAAAAATTTACATAATAATTAGACCTCTTGCACTCATTCATGAATGCGCGATCGCATTTATAGAGCTTTTTCCCCTTTCCCCTTTCCCCTTTATCTTTGAGGGTAATATTGAGGATTGGTTATAGGGTATTGATAACCGCTTCCCATGTTATTG
>JBPCQW010000524.1:0-23975 GCA_050997715.1 Hassallia sp. | reverse complement strand
GGTTCGTCGATTTCTGACATCATGCGGGTGACAGGATTGCAGAAAGGGGGAATTTACAATCACTTCAAAAGCAAAGATGAGCTAGCGTTGTTAGCTTTTGATTATGCGATCGCTCAAATCAGAGAGCATTATCGAGTTGCATTGCGAAACAAAGGTCATGCGATCAAACGCTTGCAAGCAATTATTGATGTATTTCGCACCTTTGTAGATAATCCTATCATCAAAGGTGGATGTCCGCTGTTGAATACGGCGGTTGAGAGTGATGATACTCATCCAGGGTTGCGCGATCGCGCTCAACAAGCGATGAATTCTTGGCAGGATATGATTTGTCGAATTATCCAAAAAGGCATCGAAAAAGGCGAAATTCGCTCAGATATTGATGCTGATGAAGTTGCAACTATCGTGATTGCAACTTTAGAAGGTGCTGTGATGATGAGTAAGTTATATGGAGATTCGATTCACATGGAAAGAGTTATCAAGCACTTGAATAATTACATTGAAAATTACTTGCAGATATAAATAACCTCTAATTTTATTCTACCTAAATTTTGTTCAATATTTGTAGAGACGTTCCGCCGGAACGTCTCTACCAGGAATTAGGAATTTAACATTAATATTCAACAATATCTAATTTATTTAACAGACCGATTGTCCTCAAAACCTAACCCCCAAAAGTAAAATGCAACAAAAACCTTTCCGTCTGATTACAATTCCCGTGAGTCATTATTGTGAAAAAGCACGTTGGGCATTGACAAAACTAAAACTTCCTTACGTGGAAAAAGCGCACATGCCGCCATTTTACCGATTTGCAACTAATCGTGTTGGCGGAAAATCTACTCCGGTTTTAGTGACGAAAGACGGCGTTTTTACTGATTCAACCGATATCTTGCAATACCTAAATAAAATTGTTCCTGACAACGCTAAACTTTACCCTAGTGACCCGGAATTATGCCGACAAGTAGAAGAACTTGAAGATTTATTTGACAAGCAACTGGGACCAGCTACACGCTGTTGGGGTTACTTTTATGTAATAGATAATTACAAATATATCCAAAGTAGATGGACTCCGAATGTGCCTTTTTGGGAAAAAGCATTATTTCCCGTAGTTTATCCTTTTATGCGTCAACTTGTTCGCCAAGCTTATAATGTCAATGCCGAGTCTAGCGCGCAAGCTTATGAACAAATTCACAGCATTTTTGAGAAAGTAAATGAGTTGTTAGCAGATGGACGCACTTACTTAGTTGGAGATAGCCTTACTGCTGCTGATATCACTTTTGCCGCGCTTGCTGCACCTGTTATATCACCACCAGAACACCCGATTAAATCTACCTCTGTACAAGAGTTGTCATCAGAAATCACATCAAAAATTAGCGCTTTTAGAGAAACTCCAGCGGGTGCTTATGTGTTGCGTTTGTATCGCGATAGAAACAGTTAATTTTGTCACTTGAAATTGGATAAATTAACCATGCTGAAGTTTTACTATAATCAGCGATCGCCTATGGCGAACCTTGATATGTGATACACTAAGGATACACATCAACAGTGTGGGTGCTTAATATATGTATCACCGCATCAATGTGACACTACCGAGTGAAACCTTGAAACAACTTGATGAGTATGCCCCAAAAGGCGATCGCAGTCGTTTCATCCATGAAGCAATTCAACATTACATTAACCAAATTCAGAAACAAAAGCTGCGAGAACAATTGCAAGAAGGGGCAATTCGCAGGACTGAACGCGATCGCAATTTAGCAGAAGACTGGTTTGTAATTGAGGAAGAAGCATGGCAGGACGAAAGCTAGCCCTTCCTCAACGAGGAGAAGTCTATCTAGTCAGTTTCGACCCAACGGTTGGGGCTGAAATTCAAAAAACTCGTCCGGCATTGGTGCTGCAAAATGATGTTAGCAATGAGTACAGCCCAATTACAATTGTAGCTGCAATTACGTCTAAATTTGATGAACCTCTTTATCCTATAGAAGTATTAATTCAAGCTCCTGAAGGGGGACTCACTATCAACTCGGTCGCGTTGCTCAACCATATCCGCTCAATTGACAAACAACGATTAATAAAACGACTAGGTAAACTAGAAGAATCGACAATCAAGCAAGTTAATCAAGCTATTCAAATTAGTTTAGGTTTGGTTGAGGTTTAATTAATAGACGAAATTTTTAGGATTTAACTATGGAACCGATACAAGTGATTGGAGGTGGATTAGCGGGAACAGAAGCAGCGTGGCAAATAGCGTCTGCGGGAGTCCCGGTAATTTTTTGGGAAATGCGACCAAAACGTTTTAGTCCGGCACATCATACAGAACATTTAGCAGAGTTGGTGTGTAGTAATTCCTTTGGGGCAATGGCAAGCGATCGCGCTGCCGGTCTTTTGCATGAAGAACTGCGTCAACTCAATTCTATCGTCATTTCCAAAGCTGATGAACACGCTGTTCCCGCTGGTGGTGCGCTAGCTGTAGATAGAGGGCAATTTAGCCAAGATTTAACCGAAACTTTAGCTAAACATCCTTTAATTGATTTCCGTCGCGGTGAAGTACCGACGATTCCTGAGGGAATTGTCGTCTTAGCAACAGGTCCATTAACTAGTCCCGACTTAGCGGAAGATTTACGACGCTTCAGCGGGATGGAATATCTCAGCTTTTTTGATGCCGCTAGCCCGATTGTTGTGGGAGAATCGATTAATCGCGATATCGCTTTTATGGCATCGCGCTACGACAAAGGGGAAGCTGCTTATCTCAACTGCCCGATGAATAAAGAACAGTATTTGCGGTTTTGGGAAGAACTCCGCAAAGCTGAACAAACAGAATTAAAAGATTTTGACCGGGAAACTGCGAAGTTTTTAGAGGCTTGTTTGCCTATTGAAGAACAGGCAAAGCGCGGGGAAGATACCATGCGTTACGGTCCGGTGAAGCCTGTAGGATTGTCAGATAGCCGCACTGGGGAACGTTCTTACGCGGTGGTGCAGTTGCGGCAAGAAGATAAAGCCGGTCAACTTTGGAATATGGTAGGATTTCAAACTAATCTGCGTTGGGGCGAACAAAAGCGCGTATTTCAGCTAATTCCGGGTTTGGAAAATGCCGAGTTTGTGCGTTTGGGTGTGATGCACCGCAACACCTTTATTAATGCACCGCAGTTGATGTCTGCTAACTTACAATTTAAGCAGCGTCCGACATTATTTGCAGCTGGGCAGTTGATTGGTACTGAAGGCTACACCGCAGCATCTGCCGGTGGTTGGCTGGCGGGAACGAATGCAGCGCGGTTAGCTTTGGGTAAGGAACCGTTGACGCTACCGAATACAACGATGATGGGGGCGTTGTTTGACTTTATTAGTTCCGCTTCACCGAAGCATTTTCAACCGATGCCGCCGAATTTTGGCATTATACCAGTCTTGGGTGAGAAAGTCAAGAGTAAGCCGGAGCGTTACGGACGTTATCGCGATCGCTCTTTAGCTGATTTGGCTAGTTGGAAAGCTAATCAGTTATAGGGCAATACGGTAATATGGATTTTAAGTATAAAACTTATCAAGCAGTTCCTGGCTTGATGAACGAATTGAAGATAGAATCATAAAAATTATCCCACCTGACGCTATCCAAAGGAGCGCGAAGGTGTAACATAATTTCAGCGTTATTCTTCAACCAAAACTTACCGTAGCTCTTAAAAGTTCTTTTATAGTCTTACTCGCTACTGACCAATTTAGGCGGGACTGATATTCTTGAAACGAAGACAAGGCTAGAGATTTATATTTAGAATAATCTTGAAATAAATCCAAAATATATTCACAATATTCTGTTATATCGGCATCTCTAGAGAAGAGTTTGCCATTTATTCCATCTTTGACTGCTGTTGGAATACCGCCAATATTAGTTGCTAATGACGGAGTGCCAAAAGAACTTGCTTCGCAAAACACAATACCATAAAACTCTGCCATTGAAGGCATGATTAAAAAATGAGACTCAGCTAATAACTTTTCAATTTTTTGAAGCCCGCTACTTTCAAATTTATTGATAAATCCTAATGTTTTGACAAAACTCGGAAGAGTCTCGTCTATTACAGGTTGACATCCAACAATAGTTAATGTTGTCTCCAGACCCAACCTATTTAACTCTTTAGCTATCTTGTAAGTAATCTCTCCTCCTTTTCTGAACCAGTCAATACCAATAAATAACAAATTACATTTTTCGGAACTTCTAGAGTTAATAATATCAACTACATCATTAATACTTCTGTTACAGACAATATTTGCTCCAAAAGGAACTACTTTAATCTTCTTTTCATCAACGTCATAATTATTAATAGCTCTTTTATACGCCCATTCCGATGAAAAAATAGCTAGTTTACATTTATCTAATGCTAGTTGCTCCATGCGATTTCCTAATTTTATAGATTCTGGAGAAAGATTGCTAAACATGGGATAATCGCTTAGACCTGAGAAAGTGCAATCCCACATATACACTATTGGTTTCTTTGATTCCAGATAAGCAATTTGAGATGTCCCTAAGCTGAATATTATATCTGCATCAGAACTGGCTAACATATCAGAAACTTGTTGAGCATATTTCTTGAGAACAGTTGGTTGTACCCAAGGAAGGTGATCCTTTCTGAATAGTCTTTTATATAGACGAGTCTTTAAATCACTTAGTACTGAAGATTCTCGTTTGAGTGGTCCAATATACTCAAGTGAGATAGATTGATTTTCAAGGGATTTAGCCAGGTGGTAACTAGTGCCTGACCAACTCATCATGTCTAATGGATCAAAGGTTGTTACGTAAGCTAGTTTCATGATTAATGCCTTATAAAATCCTCAGAACCTTTATGTTGAAAAATCTCAGTGTTTACTTTATCGTAAGTATTTAAGCGAACCTGATATTAGTCTGCGTATTTGCAAATTGTTCTTCAGTATAGAGTACCAGCGTAAGCAACCCGGAAGGTTTCTGTAAGGTTAAAATTAGGTAAAATTAGGGATAGGTCTATTGGATAGATTAACCGGGTTGTAAACAATGAGCGATAGCTGCATCACTGTCATCGTTCTGTTATAAGGCAGACAAAATTGATACGGTGAGTCGCATTTTGGGAATAATCTTCATGGTGTTTGTGATTATCAAAAACAACATGACAGCGCGATCGCTTTTAAAAAATCTGGTATTTTGCGGCATTTTGTCTGTATTCTTGGCATTAATGCCAGTATATGCATCAAGTGCAAACACAATTGACACTTTGCGTACTCAGCAGCAACAAGTTAAACAACAGCGTCAAAATGTTGTTAAAGAACGCGATCGCTTAACCAATCTTCAGCAATCAGCGCAACATCGCTTAACTGGTTTAAACCAAAATCTGCAAACCACCGACAATCACATTACTGACAGCGAATTGCGGTTAAAAGTTGCAACTGAACGTCTTCAACAATTGCAAGCTGATTTAGGTATCGCTGAACAGAACTATCAAAATAGACAAACAGCGACAATTGGGAGATTGCGCTTTCTGCAACGTTCTCCAGCATCTGTTGGATGGGCAGTTTTACTACAAAGTCAAAATATCAGCGATTTTCTTGACCGTCGTCGGCAGTTAAAGTTAATTTATCAAGCTGACCAGAAAATTTTAGGAAAACTCACTCAACAAGCAAACCAGATAAAGAAGCAAAAAACCGATGTAGAACAGCAAAAAAACGAAGTTGCTTTAATTCATCAGCAGTTGCTAGCGCAAAAAGCCGATTATCAAGGACAAGCAGAGTTACAGTCAGATTTGATTTTACGCTTAAATAGCGATCGCCTAGCTTTAGAAGCAGCGCAAAACCAACTTGATAAAGATTCTCAAGCTTTAAGTGTTTTAATTCAACAAAAAGTAGCCGAAGCGCAAAATAAAACTAACAGTCGCAACAGCATAATTCTGCGCGGAACTGGTATAATGGCATATCCTAGTGATGCTTCTACTAGCAGTCCTTTCGGTTGGCGAATGCATCCTGTTTTAGGATATCGCCGCTTTCATGCCGGTTTAGACTTTGCCGCTAGCTATGGCAGTACAATTCGCGCCGCAGATTCAGGAACAGTGATTATGGCTGGATGGTATGGTGGTTATGGCAACGCTGTAATTATCGACCACGGCAAAGGCATTACTACATTGTACGGTCATACGAGCCAATTGTTTGTTTCCGAAGGGCAAACAGTGCAGCGAGGACAAGCGATCGCTGCTGTTGGTTCCACCGGTTTATCTACCGGTCCTCACCTCCACTTTGAAGTCCGCAAAGACGGTACACCAGTAGATCCCGCGAATTTTCTTTCTTAAGCTTTATGTTGATCGCTTCACAAATGTGTTATAATAGCTAGGAGCGTGGGCGCGTAGCTCAGTGGATAGAGCAACAGATTCCGGTTCTGTGGGTCGGGGGTTCAAATCCCTCCGCGCTCGTTTTTATTTAAATAGAAAAATACCGCAGGCGATCGCAAAGGATGAGTCGAAAGTCTGAGGTATGAAAAGAGGTTTTCAGTAGTGAGGACTTCAGTCCTCGTCTTCTAAGAAAAGGACTGAAGTCCTTAATACGTAATATAGGAAGTGTTAAAATTGCAACTTTCGATAAAATTGTGGATGGACTAGAAAACAGGAGAATCTGATGAAAGAAGGGTTACAACAAAAACGGGTGGTAGTTGTCGGTGCAGGTTGGGCTGGTTTAGGGGCAACTTACCACTTAGCCAAACAAGGTTACGATGTAACGCTTCTCGAAGCCGGTGCTAATCCTGGGGGACTGGTAGCGGGTTGGAAAACAACAGGGGGACAATCTGTAGAAGCCGGTGTTCATGGCTTTTGGTATCCTTACAGAAATATATTTTCTCTTATTAACGAACTTGGAATAAATCCCTTTACAACTTGGACTCGTTCATCTCAATATTCGCCTTTCGGTTTAGAAGTTGAATCACCAATTTTTCAGAATTTACCGCGACTTCCTACACCTCTAGGGACATTTTTATATACACAATTTAAACGTTTACCATTAATTGACCGAATCAGCGCTTTACCTTTACTTTACGCCCTAATTGACTTTGATAATTCCGATGAAGCTTGGCGACGTTATGATTCTGTAACAGCGCGAGAATTATTCAAAGATTTTGGAGTTTCAGCGCGGCTTTATCGTGACTCATTTGAACCGATGTTATTGGTAGGTTTATTTGCCCCAGGTGAACAATGTTCAGCCGCTGCAACTTTGGGAATGCTATACTTTTTTATTCTTGCCCATCAACCAGATTTTGATGTAGTTTGGTGTCGCGGAACTGTGGGAGAAAAAATATTTCGTCCTTGGGTAGAAAAAATTGAAAAAGCTGGCGCGAAGGGGTTAGCAAATCGCCGCGTTACTGACATAATAGTTGATAATAATCGGACAACAGGTGTTGTTTGCGGTGATGAAGTCTTTGATGCTGATGCGGTAATTTTTGCGGTTGGTATCACGGGAATGAAGAAAATCGTATCAAATAGCCCTAGCTTACAAAGCCGTCAAGAATTTTGCAATTTGAGCAATTTGGGGGGAATTGATGTTTTAGCAACTCGTTTATGGTTTGACCGCAAAATTGAAATTCCGCGTCCTTCTAATGCTTGCTTTGGCTTTGATGCGACTACCGGATGGACATTTTTTAATTTGAATGAATTACATGATGAATATAAAAATGAACCGGGGACAGTAATTGAAGCAGATTTTTATCACGCAAATCAGTTTTTGAATTTGAGTGATGAAGAAATTGTACAGAGAGTTCAACGTGATTTAGCAACTTGTATTCCCGAATTTCGGCAAGCGAAAGTGATAGATAGTAGCGTAATACGTTTAGCAAACGCTGTGACTCACTTTGCACCTGGTAGCTATCCTTATATGTTGCCAGCTTCGACAAGTTTTGATAATGTATTTATGAGTGGCGATTGGATTGTTACCCGTCACGGTTCATGGTCGCAAGAAAAAGCTTATGTGACAGGTTTAGAAGCGGCGAATTTGGTAGTTGATTATTTAAAACACGGTAAACTTGCTGACATTTTACCTGTAGAACCCGATGAAGCACATATTCAAGTTGCCAGAAGTGTTAATAAGATTGTGCGTGAGTTGGGTAAGTCTATTTTGCCTGATTTTTGGTTGCCTTGATGGGAATTAAAGGATTATCTCACGCACTCGTAGCAGACGCGCAGAGAGGTTTGAGGATTACATGGGATTATTCTTGTAATTTTTTGGTACACCGATCGCAGATAAGCCAGCGATCGCTCGTAAGTTTTGGCAGCGAATCAACTCGCTGAAATTTAAACCAGAACGTCCTTCAATTTTGGCAACCGCTTCGATTGCAGTTAATAAATGTTCTGCGGCTTCAGTTTCTGAGTAACCGCGACGCAGTGCGATTCTAATTGCGGCTGTATCAGCATTTAACTCTAATTCTTGCGAAGTATTAGTGTGCCAAATTCTAATTAAGGCGATCGCACTTAATCCCCCTGCGACAACTACACCGATGACATCTTGTTGCGCTGATTCCACAAATCCACCTAAAATCCCCGCCAATACCACACCTTGATAAATGTCGGGTTTAAACCACTTTACTCCGGTTAACCAGCTAATTGTCCGCAACAGCAGCAAATCGCGTTGCGGCTGCTTCAGACGACGCCACAAATCAAAATTAATATATACTGGTCGCTCCTGATTCCAAGGTAAAGGAAAAGAAGCATCAATCACCTTTGACTGTTCTGGCTGAGGTACGAGTTTCACCGTCATTCGACCAGAAGCCGGCATCACATCTAACAAACGACGAATTTCAACATTAGGCTCCATGATTAATATTATTAGGCATAATGAGCAATGAAATTAGAATTTTTGCTACATGGAAGCTTTTATTCCTATCCCACCTGAATGGACAAATCAGGCAATTCATGCCTATAAGTTTTGCTGTCCTAACTGCAACGCAAGTAGCTTAGAAGCCGAAAAAGTTTGGCTCAATCGGCGATCGCCTGTCCTTACAGAAGAACGTCGTCGCAAATGGCAAGAATTTTACAATTGTAATTGTGGTTGTGTGTGGTGGGCTTGGAGTAGCGATCGCCCTCCAACAGATTTATCAAATCAACAAGATAATAATCTCACATAATCAAATTTTCAACAAACAAAAGCCCGCCTACAAGCGGGCTAATCTTTATGTATTTTACTCTTTACCCCAGCTGCGTGGGCTTCGTAACAACGCTGCGAATTCCATTCGCTTCTTTAAAAACTGAAAGTGGTACGGACTGTACCTACATAAATGGTGTCATTCCTATCATTATGCTCAGGACTCAAAATCACCAATAAACCGGGAGTAATAGCAATGTGGTTATTAAGTTGCAACTTGTAAAGACCTTCTAAATGGTAAGAAGTATTTGTATCTTTTAGCCCTCTACCACCAGTCACATTGGCATCATTGCTGGCAGTTCTGGGTGGTTGACCAAAGATAAAACCAAGCACGCTACCTTTTGAACCAAAATCTTGCAAACCGAAGCTAGCACCCAAGTAGTTGAATGTTGCACTATCACCGCTTCTAACGCTTATAGGAACACCGCTGACGGTTGAGGTACCAGTGTTCTGCGCTTCAGCATCAGTGTAACCATACCAACCATTAAGTAGCAACTTAGGGGTAAGTCTAAAAGCAGCTTCTACACCATAATGATTAGCTGTGGTAGCAACACCCCCAAATGGTTGGTTCGCAATGCTGCTGCCTGTAGATTCAAACATGCTCACGCGACTACTAGTCACACCATTAACAGTAGTAGTACCATTTTGATAAGTACGTGTGTAAGTTAAACCGACGTTAAAGGTTTTAGTTGGTTGGAAACCTATCTGAGCTAAAGCCGCATAATTACCATCAAAAAGACCATCTCTATCCAAAGGACTGTTAGCTGCATTATTACGTCCACCAGCCAGATAACCCACGGAGACACTTAAAGCTTTATTGGGGTTAACAGTTATGGTTGCACCTGCACCACCCTGACCTTGACGAAAGATGGGGCTGAAGCGACCATAACGGGAGATAGCACCCTGACTAGTGCTGGTAAAGAAGGGGCTGAAGTTGTTGATGTTTTCCCAAAATTCACCATTGTTTGCATCAACCTTGACACGTATTGCGTCACTTAGGTTGAAAGCATAGTTGATTTTCTCTGCCTGGAGATTGTTATCAGTGTTGTTATCAAATATTAAACGGGTCATGTTAGTACCCGTTGAAGCGTTACCGATGTTAGGGCTGTTGTTGGGAATGATATTCCCTACTTGTAAACGAATTTGTAACTGGTCTTTTCCCGTGAAACTGGAAAGCAAGTTCAAACGAATCCGCTCAGATAAAGTCGCGTTGCTCTCTAAATCGCGCTCTGGAGCATTTGGATTGCTTCTGAGTGTAGCAGCGCTGATTGCTGCGTTATCACCGAAAGAATCGGACAAAGCGAAAATCGCTTCCCCAACTAACTTGGTGGTAGTTGAAAACTGATTCGCTTGCATGACGGCGTTTCTGGCTTCTAGCCCATCTACACGACCGCGCATAGTTGCCAATTCAGCGGAAAATTCTTCTTGCACATGCTCTAAGGTCTCTAAGTCTTCTTTTGTCATCAAGTCAGCGGTGGCAGTCGCAATTAATTCGTTAATGCGGTTTAAACAAGCATTCAAACCAGCCGCAAATTCATAACGGGTCATTGCCCGGTTGCCGCGATAAGTACCGCTTGGGTATCCAGCGATACAGCCATAACGCTCAACCAGAGATTGTAATGCTTGAAATGCCCAATCTGTAGGTTGCACATCAGAAAATTGAGAAACGGATGTTACTCGACCCATGCTGTCAGTTTGAGACAACTGAGTAACAGAAGTCATTTCTTCATTGACTTCAGCTGCTAAGGCGCTGTTTGCTACACAAAAGGTGGTAACAAAAACTAGTGGACTTACTTTAAAAATGTTCCACAATAATTTTGTCAAAGTTTTTCTCATTCATATCATGTCCGGTAAATTACTTACTTTTGTTTAGACGTAAAGCGTGGAACGTCTCTACGACGGTTACGACGTTTTTATTACTGTTAATTAAACGGAGATAATATCACACCTCAATTGACTTTTATCATAAAGTTGCAAATTATTATAATTTAATATCACTTACCCTACTATGCAAAAGTCTGCCTGTAAGCGGACTCAGATTTATCTAAATTCTTATTAGACATTGACCCAATTAATTATGCGTTATCCAAAACCCGTAGAGACGTAGCATTGCTACGTCTCTACATTCGTTTTCACTTTCGCGTGTCTATTAGCTATTAAGAACTGTGGGAAGTTTTAGAAACTGAAAGTGGTACGCACTGTACCTACATAAATGGTGTCATTCCTATCATTATGCTCAGGACTCAAAATCACCAATAAACCGGGAGTAATAGCAATGTTGTCGTTGAGTCGGAACTTGTAAAGACCTTCTAAATGGTAAGAGGTATCTGTATCTCTTAGCCCTCTACCATTAGAAGTCACATTGGCATCATTGCTGGCAGTTCTGGGTGGTTGACCAAAGATAAAACCAAGCACGCTACCCTTTGTACCAATATCTTGCAAACCTAGGCTAGCACCCCAGTAGTTGAATGTTGCACTATCACCGCTTCTAACGGTTACAGGAACACCGGTGACGGTTGAGTTAGCAGTGTTCTGCGCTTCAGCATCAGTGTAACCATACCAACCATTAAGTAGTAACTTAGGGGTGAGTTTAAAAGCAGCTTCTACACCGTAATGATTAGCTGTGGTGGCAACATTACCAAAGGGGTTATTGGCAATGCTGCTGCCTGTGGATTCAAACATGCTCACCCCACTACCACTAGTCACACCATTAACAGTTCTAACGCCATTTTGATAAGTACGTGCGTAAGTTAAACCGATATTGAACCTTGGAGTCGGTTGGAAAGCGACCTGAGCTAGAGCCGCATAGTTACCATCAAGAAGACCATCTCTATCCAAAGGATTGCTAGCTGTATTATTACGTCCACCAGCTAGATAACCAACAGAGGCACTTAAAGCTCCCTTGGGGTTAAGACTTATAGTTGCACCTGCACCACCCTGACCTTGACGGAAGATGGGGCTGAAGCGACCATAGCGAGAGATAGCACCCTGACTAGTGCTGGCAAAGAAGGGGCTGAAGTTGTTGATGTTTTCCCAAAATTCACCATTGTTTGCATCAACTTTGACACGTACTGCGTCAGTTAGGTTAAAAGAATAGTTGATTTTCTCTGCCTGGAGAACGTTATTAGTGTCGTTCTCAAATATTAAACGGGTCATGCTAGTACCCGTTGAAGCGTTACCGATGTTAGGACTGTTGTTGGCAATTACATTCCCTGCTTGCAAACGAATTTGTAACTGGTCTTTTCCAGTGAAGCTGCTGAGTAAGTTCAAACGAACCCGCTCAGATAAAGTCACGTTGCTGTCTAAGTCACGCTCTGGAGCATTTGGATTGCTTCTGAGTGTAGCAGCGCTGATTGCTGCGTTATCACCGAAAGAATCAGACAAAACGAAAATTGCTTCTCCAACTAACTTGGTAGTAGTCGAAAATTGATTGGCTTCCAACTCTGCGGTTTTCGCTTCTAGCGCATCTACACGACCGCGCAGAGTTGCCAATTCAGCAGAAAACTCTTCTCGCAAGCGCTGTAAGGTCGCTAAGTCTTCTTTTGTCACCAAGTCAGCGGTAGCTGTGGCAATCAATTCGTTAACACGGTCTAAACAAGCATTCAAACCAGCGGCAAATTCATAACGGGTCATTGCCCGGTTGCCGCGATAAGTGCCGTTTGGGTATCCGGCGATACAGCCATAACGCTCAACCAAAGATTGCAATGCTTGGAATGCCCAATCTGTAGGCTGCACATCAGAAAACTGAGATACCGATGTTACCTGACCCATGCTGTCAGTTTGAGACAACCGGGTAACAGAAATCACTTCTTCATTGACTTCAGCTGCTAAAGCACTGTTTGCTGCACAAAAGGTGGCAACAAAAACTAGTGGGCTTAATTTAAAAACGTTCCAGAATAATTTTGTCAAAGTTTTTCTCCTTCACACCTTAATTAACTTTTATCATAATAAAGTTTTAAATTCTAGGACTTAGGCATTGACTATAAATAGCAAATATGTGGTATGGATTTCAGTCAGGGATTAAACCTTGATTTTTCGACATTTTTTAGGCGATGTCTGACGACAACCCGCGCAGCGCCTACGTTATTTATCAAAGGACAATTGATCAAAGCCGGAAACAACGAATGCGCCTTAATGCACAAAATAAGAAATTTGTACAGTGTGTAAGTCCTAATTCTTATAATTCCACATCATTTATCTTCCTATGAAAAAGTCCGCCTGTAGGCGGACTAAGTTTGATCTAAATTGCTATTAGCTATTAATATCTGTGGGAAGTTTTAGAAAGTGAATGTGGTGCGGAGTGTACCAACATAGGTAGTGTCGTTGTTGCTATTACCCTCTGGGCTGAAAATCACCAACACACCGGGAGTAATAGCAATATTGTCGTTGAGTTGCATCTTGTAGAGACCCTCTAAATGATAGGTTGTGTCTCTATCTTCAATGACATCGCTGCTAATCACTGTAGGCGGTTGACCAAATATTATACCGAGGGTATTGCCTTGTCTGCCAAAGTCCTGGAGAGCCAGAGAACCAGCCCAGTAGAGGATGTCTGCGTTAGCACCAGAAAATGGACCAGCTTCAGCTTCTGCGGTTGTATAACCTACCCAACCTGCAAGAGTGAACTTAGAACTGGGACGTATGAGCGCTTCTATGCCGTAATTATTAGCGGTAGTAGCAAAGTTACCAAAGGGACGATTGGCATTAAAGTTGCCCGTGGAACTAAAGAGATTGACACCACCTGCACCTTCACTATTTTGATAGGTGCGTGCGTAGGTTGCAGCAATAGTGAAGGCTTTGCTGGGTTTAAAAGCTATCTGACCAAAAGCAGAGTAAGAACCATTGATGAGACCGCGACCTAAATCTGGGTTCTCACCTGAACCTGCTTGGTAACCCACAGTAGCAGTAATAGGACTTTTAGGAGCTAATACTATAGTTATACCTGCACCTTCAGAAGCCTGACGGTAGATGGGGCTGAATCGTCCATAGCGGGAGATAGCGCCAGTACCGCTGCTTGCAAGGGCAGGGTTGACGGTATCAACGAAGTCGTAGAACTCACTTCTGGCAGCGGATATGTTCACCCGTACCGCATCGCTTAGGTTGAACTGATAGTACAAGTCATCGATTTCAAGGGCGTTATTTTCATCTCCGTCAAACGCAAGCCGGGTCAAATTAGTACCCGTTCTAGTCGTATTAAATTGACTAATATTTCGGGCTTGCAAACGGACTCGCAAGCGGTCTGTGCCAACGAAGCTGGTATCAAAGTTCAGACGTACCCGGTCTGCAAGGACAGTGTTACCTGCGATGTCTCTTCTTGAGTTTGTAAAGTTGGCTGTACCATAAGCGTCTCTGATGGCATTTGCTTGTGCAGCCGTAAAACCAGGATTCAACTGTTGTATTCTTGCACTTACAGCCGCTGGACTAGCTAAGTTAGCTGCTGAAAAGTCACCTTGACTTAATCGGTAAGGAAGTACTCGCTCCTCTGTGAAAACGTCAGCCACATTAAAGATGACTTCCCCATTCAACTTGGTGGTAGTTGAGAATTGATTAGATTCCAACTCAGCGGTTCTGGCTTCTAGCGCATCCACACGACCGCGCAGAGTTGCCAATTCCGCAGAGAACTCTTCTTGCAAGCGCTGTAAGGTCGCTAAGTCTTCTTTTGTTACCAAGTCAGCGGTAGCTGTGGCAATCAATTCGTTAACGCGGTCTAAACAAGCATTCAAACCAGCGGCAAATTCATAACGGGTCATTGCCCGGTTGCCGCGATAAGTGCCGTTTGGATACCCAGCGATACAGCCGTAGCGTTCAACTAGAGATTGTAATGCTTGGAATGCCCAGTCTGTGGGCTGCACGTCAGAAAACTGAGAAACGGATGTTACCTGACCTATGCTGTTAGACTCTTGGGACAATTGGGAAACAGAAGTTGTCTGTTCTTTAACTTCAGCTTTTACTTCTGCTGCTCTGGCAGTGTTTGCCGCTAAAAATGAGGCAGCGACAACTAATGGACTTAGTTTAAAAACGTTCCACAGAGGTTTTTTCATTTTTTTAACTCTCACTCACACCTATTTGATTTAATCGAGTAAATTTCGATAATCATAATTACAGTAATAGTAGCAGATATTATGATTAATATTCACTTTGAGATATGGAATTTAGGAGTGATATTGTTTATTGCCATAACAAATTCAAATGGGATTTTTAACTACCTGTCCACCGATAATTGTTAGTTAGGTTAAGTTTAGGTAAAATTCATATTTTGCACTAATGCCAACAAGCACCTTGATAAGAAAATGTTGAATAATAGGGCAATTTATCTGCATCGGTTTTTATTATTGACTGACATTGAATCCTTGTCAATAGTCTTTTTATAGTTACCGTCAGAGGATATTTACCGACTATGATAAAAGGAAAAAGAACCACATAACTTTTCCCTTTTTGGAAAGTTTATTAATCTACCAAAACTTATTGTCTGTTTAGTTAGTTCCTACCTTAGTACTTAGTACTTACTATTGGTTTTTCAACACCACGAACATTATCTCATGAGATAGAGAGCGCCAATGGCGATCGCCTGAAAAAATCCCACAGACAAAATATTCATGGATCTGGTTCTTTCATAAGTTAGGACTTACGCAAAATCATTAAACTAACTTCTCTATACCCACAGATAATCTCAAGCGAATGAAGACACTTCAAACTTCCCTGAACACAGAGTAATTATTTAAGATAGTGTTGCCTAATATCATGGAAGCCCAAATTAACCATAATTCCCGAATTGACCTCTTTGTGTCTTGAACATGCGTTCAAGTTTATCCCTCTAGGACTCGCAGAGGGACAGGTTTTTTATTACGGCTGATTTCAAAGGACATGATATAAGTCCTCACCAGGAAACTTTCATTATTTATTTAACCAGAATGTCCATAGCAGACACAAGTCAACTAGCACACATTTGACATTATTTTTTTGTCCCTTGATTGGGAAAACACAAAACAATCCTGCGTTTGTAGCGTAACATTTTTCCTTCTTCCTCAAACTGCTGTAGCAGCCGTGTGACTGTCACCCGTGTTGTATTTAAAACTTCGGCAATTTCTTGGTGGGTAACATTCAAGTCAATCAGCTTGCCTTGTTCGACCTCACGACCAAACTTTTCACTCAACCAGACCAAAAATTGCCACAAACGTAGAGAAATTGGCTTACGATGTACTATACTTAACAGTTCCTCTGCTTGTTGAATGTGGCATAATAAAGCATTCAAATCTTGATGCCAAAGGTGAGGTGGTATTATACTTACCTCTACACTTGTCAAACATTCAATTTGATAAGGTTTGACTGTGGATAAAGGATAACCAACTAAATCCCCAGGTCCCCAATAACCCAAAGTAATGAATGCCCCATCTTCACTCCATGTTAAGGTACGAATTGTTCCCCGCTCAATCCGCCAAAGTACATCATTGCGTTGGGGAATTATTTCTCGACGGTTAAATAACCTCTGGGGTAGTTGTTCATTTGCAGTAGTTAAGGGATTGTTAGATATAGGATTTGGTGTATTAATCGACGAATATGTCATGAAAGTTATCTCGCTTAATAGAAGTTGTTTGTGTGAATTTAAAAATTCTTACAGCAGGCAAATACAACAGAATAAAGGTGTCAGTCGTTAGAATGAAAATGGATTTATATGTGGTGTGTAAGCATGGCTGCCGTACTTCATTTAATTACTTTCCTGCTGTATCTAGCGTTATAGCCGCAATTAACCACAAATTTAAGTCAAAGGATAGATGTTTTCTTGGAAAAACACCTTTAAGGTAAGTTGAGGCAATTTGAATGATGGGCAAATCTAAAATTACATTGCCAAATAGTCTCTGTAAATTATTCAACAACTAATTGCAGATAAGATCGCCTGAGGAAGGGTTACTCAAATCGGGTAGTAGCTTTTAGAAGTTATGACATGGCATTAGCATCACATATTATTAGGCGAATTTTATATATTGCAGCTACAAATTTGCTAATGATTTGTATAAAACATGCTCTATTAAATTCTCATTAGCGTACTATTATCGAAATCTATTGTCAAGTAGATGAAGATTTAGTAATAGCAACAACTGCTGGCTTCGGTGGAGAATTGGGAGTTTTGCTGGGCCAATTCGATCCAATGGGAACTTGACGAGTTTGCATAAATTCTTCACCTGTGGTAGTGGTAACTAAAAATTCTCTACTTTCTGATGCTTGGTTTTTACGGATACCGTTGACTTCACCAGGATGCTGCACTGCAAGGAACATTGTTTGCTCATCTTCAGTGAAGCAAGGACCTGTGGTTTCGCATTCCATCGGTCCTGTACCAAATAAAAAGGCTTTCCCAGCAGCTTCGCCATTGGTAGGTATGAACCAGATAGCATTGTTACCAAAAATACCAGATATATTAGCGGGTTTACCTTGGTCATCAACACGATTTTTGACAGAGTTATTTAGCTTCCCTGTAGAAACGTCCGTTACCATCCAGACATTTCCGCTACGATCTAGCAGCAAATTATCTGGATTGGCAAAACCCAGACCACCTGCTGCGGGTTCACCTCCTGTTGCTAACATTTGCCATTTAAATTTATCGGCTGCGGGATCGTTGTTCTCTTCAGTTAAACGCATCACCCAGCCATACTCATAGGGTGCTTCACCTTTAGGACTTTTGAAAACTCTCATATCTGAACCACCCTCTTTATCAGGAGAACCAGAGGTAAAACTAATGTACAAATCGCCATTTGGAGCAATTTCCGTATCTTCTGGACGCGCTGTGCAGGTTGCACCGGCAGCATTTGCGGCATAATGTGCGTCAATTAGAATTGCACCTTGCTGTTCTTGAGTATTACCTGTGTAAAGGTCGCCTAATTTTTTGTAGTTTTGTTTAAAGGAGCTAATTTCTTCGTCTTTGGTGATTTGTAGATTAACTCCTTCAATTGGTTCTGGTAAAGGTTGAAAACCGACTTTGCTTTTTGTCGCACCTTTTGGTAAGCGGATGATATTTCCCGCAATGTTGCTGGGAACATCTGGATCTACGGGTGTATCTGCTTTTAGGGGAATCCAGCGACCTGTACCATCAGCGTTAAATTTTGCAGCATAAAGCATTCCTTTTTGCAACAGTCGGGAGTTAGCTTTATCTTTGGGGTTGGTAACGCGATCGCTACTCACAAACTTATATATATGTCCTCCCCGTCTATCGCATCCCGAATAAAATGCTAGTTGTTTGCCTGCTTCAACTCGCACACCAACAGCTTCATGATGATATCGTCCTAACCAAGTGTGTTTTGTCCCGTAATCATTCGGGTTTGCTGGATCGACTTCAACAATCCAACCATATTTATTTCCCGCTAATCCGAAAACATTACCTTGTCCGAATAATTCTTCATCACCCAAAGCAAAAGGTCGTTTACCTGGGTCTAAAGATGTACCATCGGCATAAACGGGTTCTGGTACTTGTGCTTGAAAGTTTTCTTCGGCACTCAATACTGTACCCCAAGGTGTTGTGCCACCAGCGCAGTTAGCAAAAGAACCAATTATGCGATCGCCTAATTTATCTATATATCCCTGCCCCTGCTTTTTGCGAAACACAGTTACCGCAGGACCGGTTGCTTTTAAATAACGCTTGTCTTCTAAGCCAGAAATTCCACTAATTCGGCGATCGCTTGGAGAATTAGTTCTTTCCCATTTACCCGCACCTGTTTTCTTAATTGAGATAATCCCCAACCCTTGATCTAACAGCGCTTCTGAACAGATTTCCTTGATTTTACCTTTTATCGGGTCATTATCTGGCAAAGCATAGGCATTAATTTCATTTTTACTGGATGCCTTCTTTTGCAGTGCTGTTTTCACCTCTGCAAATGGCAGTGATTTGCCAATTACCTGCTCATATGTCTGCATCCAAGGGATGGCACTTATATATTCAAAGTTAACTGAGAGATATCCTTCGCTTTCAGTTGTCGGGACAAAAGATAAATAATCGTTGTTGTAACCAAACCGGGAATCACCCACTTTATCACCCCAAGCGGCAATAACTTGATATTGAAATCCTTGTGGTAGCACTAAATCATCTACTACTTCATGAGTGCTGTAATTTTCTTTTTGCTGTTCTGGTTTGAACCCAGCCGTTTCTAGAGGGATAGCACCTTTTATCGGTTGAAATAAAAATGAATTTACCGTCGTAGCTACTTGCTGCAATGTATTTTTTTTATCACATCCACTTAGAGAGCCAAATGTAACTGCACCTGCGCTTCCTCCCAATAACAGCAAGAATTCCCGACGTTTGATACTCATCAGTTTTATCGATTACAGCATAAACTTAAGTGAGATATGAAGGAACATTCAACACTTTGGTCTTTGGTTACTTTAAACTTCAAAGATTAAGAACAGGTAAGCTTTTCGTGAAATGTATGTTATTTAACAAATATTTGATTTACCCGTGAAGCCACGAAAAAATTGTAAAAATATTTATCCGTGCAACAAAGTATTATTAGATACTTAAAATATTGCGATAAATTCTCCCAAAATTTTCAACTTGCCTAATTCTTACTTCAATCTTCAGACTTGAACTAGAAGTTACATTTAAGTGGAATGTATGTTTTTTCACCAAAAATTAATTTCTTGTCACACATTACCAAAAAAAATTGTTGAAAACCGGTATCCACTACTACAAAATTTTTAAATTGTCTGGGACTGGTGACTGGGGGGAGACGATTCTTGAGACGAAGAATTAATTTTTTCCCTTTTCCCCTCCTCAAATTGCTCAATGCGAGCGTGCCCAATTAACCGCGTTGACCAGTAACGATGTATGCTACTCGTTGACCAATATTAGTTGCGTGATCTGCCATACGTTCGAGACAACGAATTGCTAAAGCTAGCAAAACAATTGGTTCAACTACGCCGGGGACATCTCGTTGGTAAGCTAAAGTTTGATAAACGCGATCGTAGGCATTATCTACAGCATCATCTAACCGTTTGACGCTGCGTCCACTGACTTCATCCAAATCTGCCAAAGCCACCAAACTAGTAGCTAACATTGCCTGGGCGTGGTGAGACATGAGGGCAATTTCTGGTAAAGTAGGATGAGGGGGATAAGGAAAGATTTTCACAGCAATTTCAGCTAAATCCTCAGCATAATCGCCGATGCGTTCTAGGTCGCGTACCAACTGCATAATAGCACTCAAAGAACGCAAATCTTTAGCTGTAGGTGCTTGCAGCGTCATGATTGCTGTACAATCTAATTCTATTTGTTTATAAAAGCGGTCAATTTTTTTCTCTAATCGGGGAAGTTCCTCAGCTGCGGTTAAATTCCGGGCAATTAAAGCTTGGTGACTGAGCCGAAATGATTGTTCGACCAAAGCACCCATACATAATACATCCCGTTCTAAACGTCTCATAGCCCGTGCTAGCTGCGGTCTTTCAGGATTGGGACTATCAAGGACTGCTTTGGTCATTTTTGGTCTCAAACATGAAGATATAGTTTAACTATAGTCTTGGCTTTGGGAGTTTGCCACTACTTCTGGGAATACAAGTTGCAGCCATGCACCTTTGGTTTCGGGATGATTCATGGCTTTAATCGAACCCCCGTGAGCGAGGATGATTTGTTTAACGATCGCTAAACCTAAACCAGTTCCAACAATTCCCATTTTTGAATTTCCAGATGATTGTTCCTTCCGACTTCTGGCTGTATCTCCACGATAAAATCGCTCAAAAACATGAGGCAAATCGCTTGCCGAAAAACCGAATCCAAAATCTATTATATTGATTTCCAGACATTGGGGAGAAGAATCGTCACTATAGTTATTGTTTTTCGGGATGATTTTCGCGTCTACGTAAATTTTTGTCCCAGGAGGGCTGTATTTGATGCTGTTATCGAGCAAATTGAGAAATACTTGGTAAATCCGCGATTTATCTGCTTTAATCCACAGTTTATCGCGTCCTGAAGAATCAAGAGTTAGTTGGTGTTGCTGTGCTATCGGTTCTAGTGTTGCCCACACAGAGGCAATAAGCGATCGCACTTCCACTACTTCTAGATGTAGTTGAATTGCTGGATTATTTTCCATTTGGGTCAGCTCTAACCAGCTATGCACTAAGCTAATTAATCGGTCAACTTCTTGCATTAAGCGGTCAACCCAACGATTTAAAGGTGATTCTAACCGGTTTTGTAAAGTTTCGACAACCAGACGAATCGAAGTCAGGGGAGTTTTCAGTTCGTGTGCTAAATCGGAAAAAGCGCGATCGCGTGCAGCGTTCATATCTAGCAGTGGTTGGCGATTTTCGAGAAATACCCCTACTTGTCCATTGGGTAAGGGCAAGCTGGATGCTCGCAAAGCTAGAGATTTTAATTCTAAGATAGCTGCGGCGTTCTCATAAGAGGGGTGAAACACCCATTCTTTGATTTGGCAAGAAGAGCGATCGCGTGTTTGCTCAATTAACTGATCCAGTTCATAGGATCTCACCAGCTCTAGCAATAAGCGCACCTGTCCTGGTTGCCACCTTTGCAAATACAATATCTCTCTTGCCTGCTGATTGCACCACAGCAGTTGATTTTCTTCATCAACTTGCAAATATCCCACTGGTGCAAAATCCAGCACTTTTTCATAAGTTTGCAGCGACTGCTGTAAATCTTGCCGATGCTGCTCAACCAAGGCAATTTCCTGCCGCAAAGGAGGAATCAGCGGTAGTATTACCTTAGCAGAGTCGGCGGTAAAAGGTCGCAGGACTCGTCCCAAATAGCGATTTAGTTGAATTTGTTGCCAAATCCAAAACCCAATACCTATGGCTAAACCCAGAAAAAAAACCAATACCAGCATCGCGAGTTTTTAGTTACTTGATGACAACTAAAAACTAACAACTATCGTCATTAATTATCCAAATCGATAGCCAAAACCCCTCACAGTCACGATATATTCAGGACGACTAGGATCTTGCTCTAATTTTTCGCGTAACCAGCGGATGTGAACGTCTACAGTTTTACTATCCCCGACAAAATCTGGTCCCCAAACTTGATCTAGTAATTGTTCTCTTGACCATACCCGACGAGCATAACTCATGAACAATTCTAAAAGGCGGAACTCTTTAGGCGATAAATTCACTTCTTGACCGCGAACCATGACGCGACACTCTTGTGGATTTAAAGTAATTTCTTTATAATGTAAAACTGCCACTACGGGCAAAGTGCTTAAGCGTTGACGCCGAAGTAAGGCTCGACAACGAGCGACTAACTCCCGCATACTAAAAGGTTTAGTCAGATAATCATCTGCCCCGACTTCTAAACCCAAAACCCGGTCAGTTTCACTACCTTTAGCACTCACCATCAAAATTGGTACTGGATTTCCTTGATGACGTAGCAAGCGGCAAATATCCAGTCCATTGATTTGAGGCAGCATCAAATCAAGGATAACTAAGTCGAAAATAACCTCTCCAGAATTGGCTTCAAAATTTTTGAGATATTCTAGAGCCGTTCGTCCATCTGAGGCAGTTACCACTCCATAACCCTCCTCCTCCAAAGCGACAACCAACATTTCTCGAATTAATTCTTCATCTTCTACCACGAGAATGCGGCTTGTGTTTGCAATCTCTGCTCTGGGAGGATACTTAGTCAACTCACTTGTATACATCGGAATCACAAAGTTGGGGGCTTGTGCCTGTATCAATACAATTATCTTATATCAGTGCCAGCACTAATAAAATTAAAGAAATTGTAAAAAAAAATGTTACCTAAATCACATTACTATTTAACATTTTAAATCATTCTCTCAGAGATGAGCAATGGGGAAGGGTAATCAAATAAAAGTTTTTCCCTTTCCCCTTTTGCCTTTCCCGTCAAGCCATGAGGATGGTAAGATTTTCTTGTTGCATCAAAATTTTTAATAAAGCAGCAACGCCGATTTGCTCAGAAATTGCATTCGCATTCCATTTTCCATCAGAGGTGTACTTACCTTTGGTATAGAGGTTAGTGCCTGACCACAGATAAGGGGTGAGAACATCTGGATGGTTTTGCCTATAACCAAAACCGTTGTATTGCTCAATTTGCCAAAGCTGTGCTGGTAAACTCCAATCTTTTACTTTGTCTAAATCTTTGCCTCCTTTTGTTAAAGCATCTATAGCACTTTCTTCCCATGTGTAGCCTACCTCCCAGCCGTTAAGGGGGTCGGAGACTGGTCTACCGGCTGGGACATTTACGGTACGTTTTTTGAGTGGATCGCCGTTGTGGAGATGTTTGCTGAAGCTAAGGGAGGATTCCATATTGTGGATGACCGCAATAAAGTACCAAGGTACATTAATTTTTTGTTGCACTGCTTGGTAGCGATCGCGATTGAGAGCGATTTTTGCAACTATCTGCTTAGTAGTATCTAACTGGTCAGATTTGATTTGACAGCTTTGCCAAAGCTTCTGATATTCCGGTTTGAGATCGCGAAGACGAATTGATACTTCTGTCATTTTTATTCCCTCAAATGAGAACACAGACTTTTCTCCGTATTATGAAATTAGCTCATTTATAGAAAAATTGATTTTTTTATACAAAAAATTAACGTCTCCCGAAAGTCCCCAGTTTCAAGGTACACAATAGCTGGGGATGAATAGCGGGAAATTGTGAAAACTTCTCAACCGTCTAGGAGGTAAAAACAGTGGCAACAAGGCGTATGACGTTCCGACTATACCCAAGTAAGCAGATAGAGCGGTCTTTGCGGTATCACCGGAAACTTCACAAAGACTTGTACAATGCCGCTGTAAATAACGGGACTTATAGAAAAATCAAGCCCAAATGAAGCCCAAACTGGCTTTATAAGCAGCAAATACGTCACGATTTAGAGTCAGCCAGTCGAAAAAACGAAAAGAAATAGCAGTTCTAAAGG
>JBPCQW010000496.1:0-17595 GCA_050997715.1 Hassallia sp. | reverse complement strand
TTATTGACGTTTGCTTTGGGTACTGCAACAGGAGATCTCTTAGCGGAGTCTTTGAGACTGGGTTATGCACAATCAGCACTTATATTTGGTGCTTCAATTGCAATTATAGCGATCGCTTATTATTACTTGCGGATGAATACAGTTTTGGCATTCTGGTTAGCTTACATCTTAACTCGTCCGCTTGGAGCATCTATGGGTGATTTACTATCCCAATCTGCTAAAAATGGAGGCTTCGGTTTTGGTACGGTCGGAACCAGTATGCTTTTTCTGTCTATAATCCTGAGTCTGGTTATTTACTTAAGCCTTAAGCAGAAGAAGCCAGCCTTACTGCCGATTGACCGACAAAACTGAAAGCGCGATCGCCTTCTCAACTTGGGTGTCTTTCTGTTGTTACCTAGCAATTTGGTGGTAATTTGCGATCGCAGCAAGGTTCAGCATGCTCTACAATGACTTACTATTTTTTATTGTGAAAAAAATGAACAAAGTTGCAAAAGTCACAATTTTCTTCTGGATCATGAAGATCATCGCCACGACGCTCGGCGAGACGGCAGGTGACTTCATCTCAATGTCTCTTGGGCTAGGGTATTACATAGGCTTTGCCATAACGTTCGCCATTCTTGCTATTCTCCTGTTTTTTCAAATTCAATCAGACAGATATCGTCCAGTTTTTTATTGGGCAGCTATCATCGCGACAACCACAGCTGGAACCGAAGTTTCAGACTTGATGGATCGATCTCTTGGGCTTGGCTATGCACTCGGATCGCTTATCCTGGTAGCCTGTCTATTGACCGTTCTTAGCATTTGGTACTACCGCGATCGCGATCTGAGCGTTTATCCGATCGCGAGGAAAGACGCAGAGACTACCTATTGGCTGGCTGTGGTCTTTTCCAACAGTTTGGGAACGGCTTTTGGTGACTTTCTGACAAGCAACTTGGGACTAAGCTATATCCAGGGTGCATTGGTGACAGCCTCCGTCATTGGTGTTGTCATCGCTCTTCACTACGTAACAAAGTTGAGCGATATCCTCCTATTCTGGCTCGCGTTCATCTTCACACGTCCCTTCGGAGCCACTTTCGGAGATTTTTTGACCAAACCAGTCAAAAGTGGCGGTCTATCACTGCCAAGGGAATATGCTTCGGCGATCGCCTTTATCCTGCTGGCAGTTGTCCTATTCTTGGATGTGCGAAGGGAAAAAAAAGTGCGTCACCCAATTGAGTGATGCGTTTAAGCAGATAGATAGCTCCCTTATGCCAAATGCGATCGCTCCCTCTATCTATTGGTGACAACTGACCACTAAGATGGACTATAGCCAGTTTTTGAGGAGTTTGGTTATGACCGCAGCAGCAGACCCGGTGAAGTTGATGAAGCAAGAAGTTGGCAAAGCTGCCGCCAACTTGGTAAAATCAGGTTCGATTGTGGGATTGGGTACAGGGTCAACCACAGCGTATACAATACAGTTTTTAGGCGATCGCCTCAAGTCTGGTGAACTCAAAGATATCGTTGGTGTGCCTACATCGTTTCAATCAGAAGTGTTGGCAAAGCAATACGGTGTCCCTCTCACCACTTTAGATGCGATCGACCATATCGATATCGCCATTGACGGCGCTGATGAAGTTGATCCCCAAAAGAATTTGATTAAAGGTGGCGGTGCGGCACATACCCGCGAAAAAGTAGTAGACTACTTAGCAAATCAGTTTATCGTCGTTGTTGATAGTGGTAAGTTAGTTGAGCGATTGGGTTCTACTTTCCCTGTGCCTGTTGAAGTTATACCGATGGCAATTACTCCGGTTATTAATGCAATTAAAAAACTCGGTGGTAAACCAGAACTTCGCATGGGTGTCAGAAAAGCTGGACCAGTCATCACCGACCAAGGCAACATGGTACTTGATGTTAGATTTGATAGTATCGACGATCCCGTTAGCCTGGAAAAAACACTAAATAACATTCCTGGTGTATTAGAAAATGGCATCTTTGTCAACTGTGCAGATTTAGTTTTAATTGGTGAAGTCAAAGATGGTCAGCCCTTAGTTAGGCAAATTTAGTAATTGGTTAGTTGATAGTTGTTAGTTGTTGGGTGGAGCGTTGTGAAAGAGAACTCCTAACTCTGTACAGACGCGATCAATCGCGTCTCCTAACTAATTTAATACTTCTTATTTTTGATATCTAAATGCCATAGTTTTTCTAAATTTGCCATTTGTTTGCGTACAACAGCAATACGATATCCTTTATAAGCTTTCACACTTAGAAACAGCATAATGGGAAACATAATAATCAAAGCTGCCATAACATTGTTAACATAAGTCTGTGGGTCACGGGAGCGTAAATCAACGCTGTTATTTGTTGTTTGAGTAGTTGAATGTTGCTGCATTAGTTTCTCCGTATAATTATTTTGTAGTTTTACTAATAAGACTTCTACTTAGCGCTTGACAAAAGTTTTATTGTGTCAATTAAGTCAGAACTTAATTTGCAGCAAAGTCCGTTAAGCTTGGATAGCTTTGCTTCTCCTTCTATGTTTTTAATGGCATAAACAAAATCAAGTTATGCACTTTTGGGATAGAAATTGGAAAAAAAGTTAACTTTTTTACAGATAGAACATGATGTCTAAGCATTTAGCTAACGATATAAGGCTTCGTGCCGTTAGTTCGCACTTGTTGCTCAAGTGTGTCGGTTCTAAAGACTTCACATCTAACCGTTTATGTTTCTGATTTTCAAGAAAATTTTTTATATTTCGTAAAAATTGCCTTGCCGTACTACAAAAATTGTCGTGTTTATAAGCTCTTCATTTTTTTTGTAGTAAGTCTGTAGTTTAAGTGATTTAAATTTGAGATGAATTATCTGCGTGCATCTGTGGTTATAAATACTTATTAACCAGATTTTTGTCAGAATAGGAATGAAGGTAGTATCGAAAATTCCAAAATTCAAAATTCACAGATGCTATATAGACGATTTGGACGCACAGAATTAGAAATGCCGATTTTTTCCTGCGGTGGTATGAGATATCAATATAAATGGCAGGATGTTCCGGAGTCGGAAATTCCACGTAACAATCAAGAAAATCTCGAAGCTACTATTCGACGTTCTTTAGAAGTTGGCATTAATCACATTGAAACTGCTCGTGGTTATGGTACTTCTGAGGTGCAGTTGGGAAAAATATTGCCGAAATTTACCCGTGCAAAGTTGATAATTCAAACTAAAGTTAATCCTCATGCAGATGCCAAAGAATTTGAACGCAATCTGGAAAAGTCGCTGCAAAACCTCCAGCTAGATTATATAGATTTACTGGGATTACACGGTATTAATAATCCGGAAACGTTAGATTATTGTATTCGTCCCGGTGGCTGTTTGGATGTAGCTAGAAAGCTGCAAGCACAAGGAAAAGTTAAATTTATTGGCTTTTCGACGCATGGATCAACCGATATAATTGTCGAGGCAATTAATACCAATCAATTTGATTATGTTAATTTGCATTGGTATTATATTAATCAAAATAATTGGACGGCAATTGAAGCAGCAACTAAGCACGATATGGGGGTATTTATTATTAGCCCATCCGATAAAGGGGGAAAGTTATATGAACCGTCAGAAAAGTTAGTAAATCTTTGCGCTCCTTTGAGTCCGATGGTGTTTAATGATTTGTTTTGTCTGAGTCATCAAGAGGTGCATACTCTGAGTTTGGGAGCGGCAAAACCCGAAGATTTTGAAGAACACTTGAAGACTTTAGAATTGCTGGATAATGCATCAGAAATTTTACCATCGATTTTGGCTTCTTTGGAAGAAGAAGCGATCGCTACTTTAGGAGAAGACTGGGTGAAAACCTGGGATGTGAATTTACCCAGCTATGAGGAGACACCAGGAAACGTAAATATTCCGGTGATTTTGTGGTTGAGGAATTTAGCGATCGCCTACGATATGACGGAATATGCGAAAATGCGCTACAACCTCCTTGGTAATGGTGGTGACTGGTTTCCCGGTAACAAAGCAGACGAAGTAGACAAACTGAACTTGCAGCAATGTCTTGTCCGCAGTCCCCACGCTGACAAAATTCCCCACTTGCTTGCCCAAGCACATCAAATGTTGGGAGGTGAAGGAGTTAAACGTTTGTCTCAAAATTAGGGACTGGGGACTGGGAAAACATTTTTTCTTTCTCACCTTTAACCTTTTCCCTCATGAAATTACTCGTTCCCATTCCCTAGTCCCATTCCCTAGTCCCCAGTCCCTAGTTAATTTTTATCTGTCGAATTAGCCAATTTATCCCCCGTTGGCACGACTAAAACCTTATCAACACGGTTGCCATCCATATCCATCACCTCAAAACGCATACCCTGCCATTGAAAATGATCCGCAGCGGCAGGGATACGTCCTAAATGGGTGATGACAAAACCACCTAATGTTTGATAGCTACCGCGTTCGTCAAACTGTAACTCTTCCATCTCGAAAAGTTCTAAAAACTCATCTACAGGCAACATCCCATCCAATAACCAGGAACCATCCTCTCGTTGTACCGCTTGGGGATTTTCCTGATCGTCAGATGAAGCAACATCACCAACTATTTCGCTCATAATATCGTTGAGTGTGACTAATCCCTGAATTACACCGTATTCATCAACTACCAAAGCCATGTGAGTTATTGTTTCTTTGAATAACTCCAAAACTTTCAAACCGTGAGTGTTTTCTGGCACAAATACCGGCTGTCGCAATCCCACAGTTAAATCTAGTTCTTGATTAGAGAAACTTCGAGCTAACAAGTCTGTGACGGGAATGACACCGAGTACATTGTCAAGTCCCCCCTGACAAACTGGATATCGGGAATAAGCACTATCTACAATCTTTTGGCGGTTTTCTTCTGGCAAGTCTTCTAAATCGAGCCAGACAATATCCGGACGAGGTGTCATAAAAGAGCTGACGGGGCGATCGCCTAAGCGAAATATTCGCTCCACCATATCTTGTTCTGCTTCCTCAAAGGTTCCTTCCTCTGTACCTTGCTCGATTAAGACTCTTATTTCTTCTTCTGTAACTTGTGGCTCTGTAGACGGTGTTACACCCAATATTCGCAAAACTGTATCCGTAGAAGCACCTAATAAATAAACAATAGGCGAGCCGATTCTGGCTACTAATTGCATAGGTAGAGCAACTACAATCGCGATTGGTTCTGGGTGGTTTAATGCCAGCCGCTTAGGTACTAATTCGCCAATAATCAGCGTCAGATAAGTAATAATTAAAATTGCTATGCCCTTTGCCAAGTGTTCCTTATACTGTCCAGGGAAAGCGATAAAATCTAAGATAGGTATTATTCTCTTAGCGATCGTCTCTTCACCGTAAGCACCGGATAAAATACTCAGGAGTGTGATCACTACCTGGACGCTCGCTAAAAACTGATTTGGGGAAGATGCTAGTTCCAAAGCAGCACGGGCTTTGAGATCACCTCGTTCCGCAAGCTGCTGCAAGCGCACCTTGCGTGATGAGACAACTGCCAACTCCGACATGACAAATACGCCGTTGGCGAAAATTAGTAAGAGAATAATTAGAATTTCTATAGTTGGAGACATTCCTTGAATTGCCGATTTATTGGCTAACTGCGCTCTTACTTTATTAGTATCTAGTATCGAAGGTGTTCCAATAATAAAAGAATCAATCGAGCAGAAAAACTGCTGTATTAGTGATTGCGGGTAGAACACTGTTCGTATCTTAGCGATTAGTCAATGGTTATTGTACTGGAGACTAATGATTCTCCAGCAAGAGTACTATCCCTCTTGACACTTTTAAAATAGTTGAGTTAGGCGCTGTACGCCTGCGATCTGTAACGACTTACATCTATAGTAGAACTTATGGCATTTTCTTCCATTGTGCGTGCATTAGGGCGATCGCCTCTCACCACTGAACTGATTTCTAAGTTAAATCGACAAGGCAATTTACGCTTAAGTGGCATTTCCCGCTTACCTAAAGGCTTTATCACTTCAGCATTAGCACAAGCTGATAAGCAAAATTTGTTAGTGGTGTGTGCCACTCTGGAGGAAGCTGGACGCGCTTATGCTCAATTAGAGGCTATGGGATGGCAAACTGTACATTTTTACCCTACCTCGGAAGCGTCCCCTTACGAACCTTTTGACCCGGAAACGGAAATGACTTGGGGGCAAATGCAGGTTTTGGCGGATTTGGGGACTGGGGACTGGGGAGTGGGGACTGGGGATTGGGGAGTGGAAAAAAATCGAACCAGTACCCAATCTCTAATACCTAATCCCGGAGCGAAGCGATCTTTAGCGATTGTAGCGACGGAGAGAGCGCTGCAACTCCATCTACCACCCCCAGCAGCTTTTAAACCTTTCTGTCTTACTCTCAAGCGGGGGATGGACTTTGATTTAAGTAGCTTTAGTGAAAAATTAGCTACTTTGGGATACGAGCGAGTGCCGATGGTAGAAATGGAAGGTCAGTGGAGTCGGCGGGGTGATATTGTTGATGTGTTTCCAGTTTCTTCGGAATTACCAGTAAGATTGGAATGGTTTGGCGACGAAATTGAGCAAATACGCGAATTTGACCCTTCAACTCAACGTTCTGCACTTGACAAAATTGACCAGTTGATTCTCACTCCTACTAGCTTTGCTCCGATTGTGATGGCAGCACTAAAAGAAAGTGCTGAGTTGGAATTTGATTCAGAAGTACTAGAAGGAAGTCGTCGCTTTTTAGGGTTAGCTTTTGATAAACCGGCTTCTTTGCTAGATTATTTACCCGAAAATACTTTGATTGCGATTGATGAGCCAGAACAATGTCATGCTCATAGCGATCGCTGGGTAGAAAATGCTGAAGAACAATGGCAATTGGGGAATGGGCAATGGGTAATGGGCAATGAGGAAGAATCTACCCCCACTCCTATACAGACGTTCCACTGGAACGTCTCTACCCCTACGACGCCAACATTACCGAAAATCCATCGTTCGTTTGATGATTCTCTGGCAGATGCGGCAAAATTTAAAATATTATATTTATCGGAACTGGTAGAAGAAAATAGCGGTATTAATCTTGCTAGTAGAGGTGTTCCAGTTACACCGCATCAATTTGCCAAACTTGCAGAAACTCTCCGACAAGAACGCGATCGCAATTTCTCTGTTTGGTTGATTTCGGCTCAACCAAGTCGTTCTGTGTCTCTTTTGCAAGAACACGACTGTCCAGCACAGTTTATCCCGAATCCCCGTGATTATCTGGCGATCGACAAGCTACAAATTAATCACACACCGATCGCTTTAAAATATTCGGGTTTGGCAGAGTTGGAAGGCTTTATTTTGCCGACATTCCGGATGGTTGTTGTCACGGATCGGGAATTTTTTGGGCAGCATTCTCTAGCTACTCCCAGTTATATCCGCAAGCGTCGCAAAGCTGCTTCTAAGCAAGTTGACCCTCAAAAGCTGCGTCCTGGTGATTATGTAGTTCACAGAAATCATGGTGTGGGTAAATTTGTCAAGCTAGAAAGTTTGACGATTAATGATGAAACTCGTGATTATCTGGTGGTGCAGTATGCTGATGGGTTGTTAAGAGTTGCGGCAGACCAAGTTGGTGCTTTATCTCGGTTACGTAGTAGTGGGGAGAAAGCACCAGAACTCAACAAGATGACTGGGAAAGCTTGGGAAAATACCAAGAATAGAGTCCGCAAAGCCATCAGAAAATTGGCAGTGGATTTGCTGAAGTTGTATGCAGCGCGATCGCAACAACATGGTTTTACTTATCCTGCTGATATGCCTTGGCAAGAGGAATTAGAAGATTCTTTTCCTTACCAAGCGACAACGGATCAACTAAAAGCGGTGCAAGATGTAAAACGGGATATGGAAAGCGATCGTCCAATGGATCGCTTAGTTTGTGGTGATGTCGGTTTTGGCAAAACTGAAGTGGCAATTCGCGCTGTTTTTAAAGCTGTCACCGCTGGTAAGCAAGTCGCACTTCTCGCACCGACAACGATTTTGACTCAGCAACACTACCACACTTTGAAGGAGCGTTTTGCTCCCTATCCGGTGAATGTTGGTTTACTCAACCGTTTCCGCAGTGCTGAAGAACGTCGCGAAATTCAAAAACGGCTGGCAACGGGTGAATTAGATGTAGTTGTTGGCACACACCAACTTTTAGGTAAAGGTGTCACATTCCGAGATTTAGGACTTTTGGTGGTGGATGAAGAACAGCGCTTTGGGGTGAATCAGAAGGAGAAAATTAAAAGCTTGAAAACTCAAGTTGATGTGTTGACTCTTTCTGCTACTCCGATTCCCCGTACTTTGTATATGTCCTTGTCCGGAATTCGGGAAATGAGTTTAATTACTACACCACCTCCATCAAGGCGCCCAATTCAAACTCATCTTTCACCGCTAAACCCGGAAAGTGTCCGCACAGCTATACGTCAAGAATTAGACAGAGGTGGACAGATTTTTTATGTAGTTCCACGAGTAGAGGGAATTGAAGAAACAGCAACGAAGTTGCGAGAAATGATACCAGGAGCCAGATTGGCGATCGCTCACGGTCAAATGGATGAAAGCGAGTTAGAATCAACCATGCTGACTTTCGGCAATGGGGATGCTGATATCCTACTTTGCACGACGATTATTGAATCTGGTTTGGATATTCCGCGAGTTAACACCATCTTAATTGAAGATGCTCATCGCTTTGGTTTAGCGCAATTATACCAGTTGCGGGGACGGGTGGGACGTGCGGGAATACAAGCTCATGCCTGGTTATTTTACCCGAAGCAGCGAGAATTGTCTGATGCTGCCCGCCAACGTTTGCGAGCAATTCAGGAATTCACTCAATTGGGTTCTGGCTATCAATTAGCAATGCGAGATATGGAAATTAGGGGTGTGGGTAACTTGCTAGGTGCAGAACAATCCGGTCAAATGGAAGTGATCGGCTTTGATTTGTATATGGAAATGCTCGAAGAAGCAATTCGGGAAATTCGCGGACAAGAAATTCCCAAAGTTGATGATACTCAGATTGACCTGAATTTGACAGCATTTATTCCCGCGGATTATATCCCAGATTTAGATCAAAAGATGAGCGCTTATCGTGCGGTAGCAGCAGCCAAAGGTAAACAAGAATTATCAATGATTGCCGCTGAGTGGAGCGATCGCTTTGGTACAATTCCCAAGAGCGCAAATCAACTCTTGCGAGTAATGGAATTGAAACAGTTAGCGAAGAATCTCGGATTTAGCCGCATTAAACCCGAAGCTAAACAGCATATCGTTTTAGAAACACCGATGGAGGAACCTGCTTGGAATTTGTTAGCCGCGAATTTATCAGAAAGTATGCGATCGCGCTTTGTTTTCTCACCCGGTAAAGTCACCGTGCGCGGTTTAGCAGTTCTCAAGGCAGATCAACAGTTGCAGAATCTCATAGATGCTTTAGGAAAAATGCAAGGTGCCCTTCCCGAAGCAGCTTAGTACACGCATTGCACGCATTTCCTAGCGGTGCTTACCTCAGCGTGCCTCTGCGTTTAAAAACGCTACGTTTTCACGCAAATTTAGTCACCTAAATCTAAGACAATAAAAATTAACAACAAATTTCGTTTACGCACTCTGTAAACTCTTATGACTATTGATCGTCGCCATTTCTTGTTTTTACTTGGAGCCAGTGTCGGTGCTTTTGCCTTAGATAGTCATGCTTCGGCAGAAAAAGCCCCAATTAGCCAAACAACTCCAGCCGGCAATACTCCGGGAACCAACCAAACACAAAACGTATACTCGGTTCCTCCCTTACCTTATGCTTACGATGCGCTTGAACCACACATCGATCAAGCAACAATGCAGTTTCACCACGATAAACACCATGCAGCTTATGTGAAAAACCTGAATGCAGCGTTGGATAAACACCCAGAACTCAAAAGGAAAACTGTTGAAGAAATGTTACGCAACCTCAACAGCGTGCCGGCAGATATTCGCAAAATGGTACGCAACAATGGTGGTGGACATGTGAATCATTCCATGTTTTGGCTAATTATGAAACCGCAAGGTGGTGGAGAACCAACAGGAGCGATCGCAAAAGCCATTAATCAAAGCTTCGGTAGTTTTGCCGCTTTCAAAAAGCAGTTTAACGAAGCTGGTGTCAGTCGTTTCGGTAGTGGCTGGGTTTGGCTTACCCGCAACAACAATGGCAAGCTAGAAATAACCACTACAGCTAATCAAGACAGTCCCCTCAGTGAAGGCAAATATCCAATTATGGGTAATGATGTCTGGGAACACGCATATTACCTCAAGTACCAAAACCGCCGTCCCGACTACTTAGATGCTTGGTGGAACGTATTAAATTGGGACGAAATTAATAAACGCTTTGCCGCAGCCACTAAAGCTGTTTAGGGGAGTGGGGGAGTGGAGGAGTCAGGAGTTAGGAGTTAAAATTCCCCCTTGTCTCCTTGTCTCCCTAAAGCGGCTTTTGAGTCGGTATACCAACAGCGCGGGGAAATTTAGCTGGTGTATTACTCACCTTCCGCAAGTACAAACAGTGACGAATGCTATTACTTAAGGGAGTTGTAAATTTTTCAATTAATTCAACTGCCCCACCTAGCTGCTCAACAGCATTCTCCAAAGCTGTTGTTTCGTCCTGTGTCCAATTGCCTCGGTAAATTACCGCTAAACCCTTCTTTTTCAACAATGGTAAAGCATATTCTGCACAAGCAGAACCTGTGCCTACAGCGCGGATTAGGGCTAGATCGTAACGTTCTCTATGTTGGGCTTGCTGACCTATTTCTTCAGCTCTGCCAACAAGAGTTTTAGCGTTGCTTAAAGCAAGTTCGGTTAATATATTTTCAAGAAAAGTAATTTTTTTGCGAGTTGAATCTAAAAGAGTAATTTGACAATTAGCCACTACAGATGCGACAGGAATACCCGGAAAACCCGCACCTGTACCAATATCAATGAAAGCGGGAGAAGCAGAAGATACAGAAAAGTCTATTTCACCTGATAGCAATGGGGCAATTCCCCGTAACGAATCCCAAAGATGTTTTTCCCAGAATTCTTCGGGGTCGATGATGCGAGTTAAATTTAACTGGCGGTTTCCTTCTAAAATTAATTCATAAAGTTCCTGGAATTGCTTTTGCTGTTGGGTAGTAGGTTGCCAATTTAGAGTTTGCTGCCAAATCTCTACCATAGATGGCAGTAAGGGTTTAGTCATTGTTACTAATAACGCATCAACTACCACAAGCTTATTTCAGCGCTGAAGCACTGACTACGAAATCATACTAAAAAGCGTCCCCCGAATTTCGGAGGACGCTTTTGAATCGTAGAGACGTTCTAGTGGAACGTCTTTACATTAAAGATTAACCGTTGATAGCAGGTGCGCTTAATGCTACAGGAGCGAAGTCAGCAGCAGCCAAATCTAGAGGGAAGTTGTGAGCGTTGCGCTCGTGCATTACTTCCATACCTAGGTTAGCGCGGTTGATTACGTCAGCCCATGTGTTGATTACGCGACCGCTGGAATCAATTACTGATTGGTTGAAGTTGAAACCGTTCAAGTTGAACGCCATTGTGCTCACACCCAAGGAGGTGAACCAGATGCCAACTACTGGCCATGCTGCCAAGAAGAAGTGCAGTGAACGGCTGTTGTTGAATGAAGCGTATTGGAAAATCAAGCGACCGAAGTAACCGTGTGCTGCAACGATGTTGTAGGTTTCTTGTTCTTGACCGAATTTGTAACCGTAGTTAAGAGATTCGGTTTCGGTGGTTTCACGCACCAAGGAAGAAGTTACCAAAGAACCGTGCATTGCAGAGAATAGTGAACCACCGAATACACCAGCTACACCTAATTGGTGGAAGGGGTGCATCAAGATGTTGTGTTCTGCTTGGAACACAATCATGAAGTTGAAGGTTCCAGAGATACCCAAAGGCATACCGTCACTGAATGAACCTTGTCCGATTGGGTAGATCAAGAATACTGCGGTTGCTGCTGCTACAGGTGCAGAGAATGCTAGGCAAATCCAAGGACGCATACCTAAACGGTAAGAAAGTTCCCATTCACGACCGAGGTAGCAGAATACGCCGATCAAGAAGTGGAATACTACCAATTGGTAAGGACCACCGTTGTACAACCACTCATCTAAGGAAGCTGCTTCCCAGATTGGGTAGAAGTGCAAGCCAATTGCGTTAGAAGAAGGTACAACTGCACCAGAAATGATGTTGTTTCCGTAAATCAAGGAACCTGCAACAGGTTCGCGGATACCATCAATGTCTACTGGGGGTGCTGCGATGAACGCAATGATGAAGCACGTTGTAGCGGCTAGCAGGGTGGGGATCATCAATACGCCGAACCAACCGATGTATAGGCGGTTTTCTGTGCTGGTGATCCAGGTACAGAACCGTTCCCATACGCTGGCGCTTTCGCGTCTTTGTAAGGTTGTGGTCATTTTTTTATGATTGCTGTGAAATTTGAACAATGTATGAGGCAAATTTGTTTTTTGCCTGTATTAATACTTTACATGTTTTTAAGGAATTGTGGCATTTATATCTCTTTATAAATTTTATATTTTTTATAAGTTCTGCTTATGGCTATACGCAAGATGATGTTATTCACGCTTTGAGGTGGTTGAGAACTGAAGGCAGGTGATGCTAGAAATCAAAGTAAATATACGGCAAGCTGCCTTCAGGAGCCAATAACCAAACAGCGTAGAGACATAGTGGCACGAAGAAAAGCTTGACGGGCCAGTGGAACTGTAACTTTAAGTTGCGGTTAAAGGCATATACTATAGCCATAAGCGTAGCTAAAATCGTTAGCACCCAAGCGAGTTGGGATTGGCTGAGATTCAAAGCTTCTACATAAACCTTTTCGGCAAACTGTGCGTCTGCGGAATGACCCCAAAGGTGCTGAATTACTAAAGAAGAGTCTTGGAGGTTGGGTAAGCGGAACCAAATCCAAGAGGTGAAAACCATAATTTGAGTCAGCAACCAAGCTAATACTATACCTATGGGATTTTGCCAGAAGTGTTCGAGATTTTCAAAGCGATCGCTTATTTCATCAGTAAGTCGATGAACAACCAAGGCTAAACCGTGGTAAATACCCCAGACTACATAACCCAAAGCTGCACCATGCCAAATGCCAGCAATTAACATCACAATAAATAAATTCAAGCAGGTGCGACCCAAACCGCGACGAGAACCACCCAAAGGAAAATATATATAGTTACGCAACCAATCGCCAAGCGTCATATGCCACCGTCGCCAAAAATCAGCAATATTGCTGCTGAAATAAGGAAAGTCAAAATTATCTGGCAAAACCAAGCCGAAAAGCAAAGCACTACCACGGGCAATGTCTACGTAACCGTTAAAATCTAAATACAATTGCAAACCGTAGGCAAATATAGCCAACCATAAATCAGTACTACCTGCCCTTTGCAAATTACCAAAACATAAATCTACAAAAATCCCCAGATGGTCTGCAAAAATACCTTTTTTGACTGCACCCCTAGCAATTAACCATAATCCCTCTGCCACAATATCAGGAGTAGGAAATTTCAGCGCACTGAATTGATTTTCTAGCTTGTGAAAGCGAGTAATCGGACCAGAAATCAATTTGGCAAAGAAAAATTTATAGCTAGCAAACTTGAGAAATTCCCCAGTAGCCGGCGCACCGCGATAAACATCAACTAAATATGCAATGCACTCAAAGGTAAAAAATGAAATACCTAAAGGTGCAATCACTTTAAAAGAATCACTTGATGCAGGTAACTGGAAAACAAATTTAAATAAAGGTTGCAAATATTTGAAACCTAATAGCAGCAAAACATTTAAAATTACACCCAGCCACAAAATCTTTAAACGGTGACGATTCCAATCTGCTTGAGCAAACTGCCACTCTTCGTTAGAAATGCGAAAATCGAGGGTATGTTCTCCTGGTGAAGTGTTTTCTCCTAACGCCAAACCAAGACGAAAGTTAATAAAAACTAATGCTAAGAGTAGCGGTATATATTGAGCTTGCAAAGATGCGTAAAACACCAGGCTAGCAATCAACAATGTCCATAGCCGCAATTTTTCTTGTGCTAAAGACCAATAAATCCCCAGCACACTCAGTAAGAATAACCCGTAAAAAATTGATATAAAGCTCATTTAATTAGGCAGGAGGTAGGAGGCAGGAGGTAGGAGGCAGGAGTCAGGAGGCAGGAGCCAGGAGGCAGGAGGTAGGAGGCAGGAGCCAGGAGCCAGGAGGCAGGAGCCAGGAGGCAGGAGCCAGGAGCCAGGAGTCAGGAGTTAACAGTCAAAATTCTCACCTCTCCCTTGTCTCCCTTGTCTCCCTGTCAAGACAGTCTCTACTTCGTCGTCCAAGGAATCATCGGATCGTTTGCCAGCTTTTTCGAGACTTCGTATGCTCCGAAGCGGTTAAGATGGCTAGGGTCAGAAAAGTTTTTACTTATCTTAGGAAATAGTTGGCTTAAATCCCGATAAATAAAGTTAGAATTTGCTACCTGACTCGTCATATATTGTTGAAATTCTTGCTCGTATTTGCTGCGTACTGGGTCTAGATAATCTGCCGTCAAGGGCATATTTACAAAAACTAAGGAAATATTTTTAGCTTGGGTAAACTCTAGCACTGCTTGGAAGGCGGCATCTTGTTCACCTGCTACTTGAAATGATTTGTAATCGTTGTCGTAACTTCCGGAAACTTTGGGATGTTTTTGATAGTAATTATTAGGATTGAAGCGAATAGATAAAGGTAAAAAGCCATCATAGTCAACTGTTTGCTGAGAATCTTCTTCAAGGTTATCAGTTGTTTGTATATCTGACGCAGCGGGTTGAGAACTACTAATTACCGGCAAGGATTTGAATTGTTTGTTGAACAAAGCTTTGAATTGATCGCGCTGTTGATATGTAGGTGAAAGATTAGCTAAAGCTGCATTTAAAGATTCGTTAACAGCTTGATAGCTATTAACATCTTGGTTTTCGGCTTTTGTTTTTTGTTCTTTGGTTGCCGATTGAATATCATTCGTACTAGTAGGTAGTACTTTCTGAATTGCTTGTTGATAACCAGCTGATTCAGCGATCGCTTTAAAGGTTACATCATCTCGACCGCTGTTAAATGCACGGGAACCATCTGCCCATATAATAATTTTCGGTAATTCTGATGGCTCTAAAACTCGGCGAATTATAAAATCTACAACTTGTGCGGTGGCTCCATTTATACCAAAATTAAACACATTGACATCAGGATAACCCTGAGTCGCCAAAGCTTTGTCAAGTGCTGTCGGATCTATTCCCCTCAAAGCGCGGGACGAACCAATAATTAAAACCTTTGGGGGAGTACCAGTTTGGGCTAGACGCTGTTTATACAATGCCAGTTGTTCATCTAACTGTCTGGCATTGAAACTGGGCATTTGCGATCGCGCTGCTAATAAAATCGCCGTTGCGGTTGCCTTTCCTCTTCGCGGTGTATTATCATCTTTGGTAAATCCAGAAGCATTGAACACGGAATTGCTTTGAGATTTTTTTCCGGAAGTACCCGTAAAAAAGGCAGTTCTCTCATCTTTCTTATCGTCATCCACAGAAGAGGATTTCGGCGCGATCCTAGCAACTGTTGTTTTATGCGTAGTCAGAGCAACGATTTGACCTAATATCCAATCGGTTTGCAGGGTAAGCAATAATCCCAGCGTTCCCCAAACCAAAGCGGTTTTTAAACCTTGGTAATCAACGTTTGGCTCGGTTGAATCTTTTTCGATGAATAGCTGCGTTGCCAAAAGACTCTTTCTTACGGTTGCACCCCAATCTCTAGCCACTTCAGTGACAAAACTGTGAACTTCCTCGGTTGTTAAATCGGGACGCAAAATTGGCTCACTACTCTCGGAGGGTAAAAGCTCGTTAACGTAGGCAGATGTGGCTGCAAATTCTGGGGTAGCTTCTGGTACTAAACGTTGGCGTTGCTCAAAATCAACGCCATAATTCCAAAAAGGTTCTTTATTACCAGCACGGCGACCGTACACCCTTACTCCGATTATATTAGGTATTTTTAACTGGCGGACGCACTGAGTAACTTTGGGGGCAACTTTTTTTCTTCCGGGACAAATAGGTGCATCACACATAACGTGTAGCAAGTCACCTTTTCTTAACAAAAGTACGCGAATACCACCTGTTTTCAAGCGTAAATTTAAGTCAGGATTAAGTAAACGCTCGATTAAAAAATGAATCGCTGGCTCATCCCCAGAACTTGCCAACTCGAAAGCTGATGCGGAAAGTGCTGGATGCTCAGAAGCGGGTAAATTGTGCCAATCAATCCAATCTGGTTGCTGTTCGGTGGTTTTTTGTCCGTAAACGGTGGCTGCAAGAATTCCTTGAGGAGCGATCGCTTCTAACTGAGGTAAAATTGCGTTCGAGCAGGTTGTTTTATCTGGGATTGCCACATCAGATGCAGTTGAGGTGCAAAATACATGTAGCGTCGATTCTTTCAAAGAAGCTTGTACCGTAACTTTCAATTCAGACAAAGCTGCACCGATAAGAAGAGCGATCGCTTGTATATCTCCCCAACGTGCCCATTCCTTCAGCATTACCTCAGGAGGTGTTAAATCTATTCGCAGCAACCACTCCGGCTTGATTTCACCAACAACTTGCGAAGCAATAACAGCATCTTTATAGCCTAATAGTTTCAAATCCCGTAGTTTCTGAGCTACTGGTTCCGCGATTAAAGATGGATCGGGACTGTAACTCGACTGACAAAATATCCACAGACGACTTTCTTCGGGAGAACCCTTTTCTTCTGGCTTTTGGTTCTTAACCTTGACTTCAACTGACACACCCAAAGTACTCAACGTTTCGCTGAGATAACGAGCGATCGCATCTGGGTGTCCTTGGCGTGCCAAACTTTCATTAGAGACTATCATCGCCCCACCAGGTTTGATGCTGGATTTTTCCGCATCTTCAATCAGGGCTTGATTTACCTGTTCTAAATGTCTGTCAAGTTGATTTAAATAAACTCGATGACACCACTCCGGTCGCTTCTCTCCTTTTGTGCGACCATAAACAAATACTTGGTATATCGCAGGTTCCTGGTTTTTTGTCAACATTTCCAAGTCGGTCTGCTGTAACGCTTGCAGCAAGTCCGACAGAGTTTGCCAGCGTTGAGGACAGTCTCGACCCTCACAAAGAATGTGCAAGTCGTTTCCTCGCAACTGGACTTTCACCCCGAAAGTGTTGATACCTGTTGCTTGGCTGACCCACTGCGCTAAGGATTTTTGGCGTTCTAGTGATGCTGTTTTCATAGAAAGTAGAGTTTAGGGGACTGGGTACTGTGTATTAAGTAGTGGCTACTGGCTACTGGAGCATAAGGTATTGGGTAATAATTCTTTTTCTAGTCCCTAGTCCGCAATCCCTAATCCCCAATGCCTTGTAAACTAGAACCATAGATATATCACCCAACTGAAGTTTTTTTTAACACTTTTGTTACCCTATAAGCTTGCATAATAAACAATGAGAGTTTAATGAAATTGTCAGCGACGGTTTGAATGAATTTTACGTTTGCTTCAATTATTCTTTCAATAATCACTTCTTCCCGATGCCTTTTATGGAACACTCATCCAACTCTGGATTAAATCTGGGTTTAATTACTATTCCCCAGTCTCTAATGACGCAAACAGGTACAGCGTCTATACTACTGCTGCTG
>JBPCQW010000493.1:0-21280 GCA_050997715.1 Hassallia sp. | reverse complement strand
ATCGGAAGCCGCACAATCACTAGGCTTAAGTTCCACAGAAACGATGCGCTATGTCATTTTTCCCCAAGCTTTGCGACGAATGTTACCACCTTTGGGCAATGAATTTATTACATTGCTCAAAGATACTAGCTTAGTCGCTGTTATCGGTTTTGAAGAATTGTTCCGACAAGGGCAATTGATTGTAGCAGAAAACTATCGCGCCTTTGAAATTTATGCGGCTGTGGCGATAGTTTACTTATGTTTGACACTGCTTTCTTCACAAGTGTTTAGTAAGTTGGAAACGTGGATGAATCCGGTTAAGCGATCGCCCAAATCTTGATATTATTCGTAGTGAGGGCTTCAGCCCTCAAATATTACTTGTTAAAACTCCTATACTCCCACGGATTAATAAACTTAGCATCACTCCAAACGCCGCGTTTTTGTAGCTTTGCCTCAGCTTCAGCTTGCTCAACTAAATCTCTACTGGGACACTTATTTAAATAAGGACGATACGCTTTTGCTAATCCTTCACGCAGCAACACTTGTTGTACTAAAGTACCATTTTTTAAACGTACTTCGGCTACTTTGCGTCCGTAACGATCGCTATCAGTAATATTCAAAGTGACGCGATCGCTACTTTGTTTGACTAGTTCCTGCACTCTTTCTTGCGCTTTTGCACCCCAACTAAATTGATTGCGATCGCTTGCACGTTTACTTTCTCTTTCTTTCTTTGAATGCGGTACTTCTGGTGCATCCATACAAGCAAAGCGGACGGTGATATTGTTACCTTTAGCATCTTTGACTGTTAAAGTATCACCATCACTGATTCTTTCTACTACATCTCCAGAGGGTGGGAAGATACGGTCACATCCCATCAAAGATAAAATTAGGATACCTGTACAAAACCAAGTTAGCGGCTTAATTAATTTATGCATTTAAATTACCAAAATCTTCCTTTGGGATGATACTACTAAAATTAAAATTTACTAGTTGAACTTTTTTATTATGGTAGAGAATTCATAAATTGGCACGTCACGATTTTATAACAAAGTAAAGTTATCATTCAAATTATCTTTGATTAGTATAGGTAATGTAGACGACCCAAAATCAGCGGGAATCTTTGATGAACTTATTTACGCACTTCATGCATTTGCTGGGTTCTGGTGCTGCGGCTTATTACTCTGCGAGTCAGATGCGCGATCGCAAAACGCGACCCAACGTCCTAGCAGGATTCCAAGTGGCTGAATCTGGTTCAGTACCTTTTCTGGAAGCCCTTAGCCAACGCGCAGCGCAGGAAGGTGATACATGGCTAGCGGAAAAACTTGCAAAACACGCATCCGATGAAAATAGGCACGGTCAAATTTTTGCCCATGCCTTAAAACAGCTTAATAAAGAAGTGATTGATTTTAAGAGTTTGCCCAAGAAAACAGACGAAAAGAAATCACAACAGAATCGCAATCCCTTTTTTGCCGCTTATTTTGAGGGTTATTCTCAAGAACAGCTAAAACCGGATACCATTGACTGGAATGTATTTATGGCTAGTACCTACATTCTAGAATTGGATGCCGGCAAAGACTTTCGGCGGATGGCTAACGTTTTACCTGATGATAACCCAAGCGATCGCAACCTCAAATTAGGAATGTTGAGCATCGTCACAGATGAAACAGGTCATGCTGCTTATCTTTACGAGGCAATGATGCGTCGGATGCCTGCTTTAGAGGTAGAGAAACTCACTACAGAGTGGCGCACTCGCAAGGTAAACGCCTTATTAGCAATGCTTGGGGGTATTCTCCAACGCAAAGGCGATACACCTTCAATAGTGCAAGATGCTGCACCAACAGAAAACGAATCTGAATTGATTGTTGCTTAAGACTTAACTAATAAGTGAAGTACCCCAACCTGCTTTGCTGAGGTTGGGGTTTGCAATGTCATTATTGTACTGCGCTTTTGTAATTATTCTTTCTATTTGGTTGGGCTTCCAATTTTTATCCAAATCTTCCCCAGTATCCAGTAAAGAATCCCCTTTTCAACCTAAATCTTTGTAATGCTATTTGAAAAATTTAATTATCCTGATTAAATATTGTATAAATATAAACTTAATTGAGATAATTTTATTTTCTGCTTTTTGTTGGTCATTTATTTTTTTCGTTTTATTTTATTAGTTACAAGAATATGTCCAAGGTGAAACTTTGGATAAGGAACTTAACAAGAAAGGTCGATTTTCCGAAACTGAAGTTGTGCAGGATTTAGGACAACTCCTGAACGTATTCGTCTGTAATTTTTGATTTATGCTGAGTGTAGATTTAGACTTAAAAATAAATAATTACATAGATATTTTTTTATTATTTTCCATGTCACACGCTAGGTAAAATGCCTTATTATACTGAAATAATACTCAGTTCAAATGAACATTTACTGCACTAATCCTAACTGCCGATATCCGGAAAACCAAGTCCCTGATGAGTTCCGCAATCTTAGGAACCACCAGCAGAGATACTGTAGTAGCTGTGGAATGACTTTAATTTTGAAGACTCGTTACCTACCCTTAGATCAAATAGGGTGGGGAGGATTTGGAAAGACGTTTCGTGCTTGGGATGCTCACCTTGAGCAGCAGTGTGTTGTCAAGCAGTTGCAGCCCAGAAATACTTATAGAAATGCTTTTTCAGCATTAGAGCTTGAATCGATAAAAAAGTCTTTTGAGGAAGAGGCAAGAGCCTTGAGAGATATCAAGCATGAACAAATTCCTCAACTGTATGATTACTTTGAATTGCCAGCACCTTCTGATTCACAAGAAGAATTATCTAAAGAATTATTTTATTTAGTGCAAGAATATGTCCAAGGTGAAACTTTGGATAAGGAACTTAACAAGAAAGGTCGATTTTCCGAAACTGAAGTTGTGCAGGATTTAGGACAACTCCTAAACGTACTCAAGTACATACATGAAAGAAGAAAAGTTATTCATAGAGATATCAAGCTTTCTAATATCATTCGGCACGGAAATGGAACGCTTTATTTGATAGATTTTGGTGCAGCGGTGAAGCGTAAATTAGAGCCAAAAATACCTGTTGAGCAATCAATGGCAATGGGAACTCCGATATTTGCACCACCAGAGCAACTAGCTGGTAAAGGAATATTTCCTTCTTCAGATTTATATTCTTTAGCTGCAACCTGTATTTGTTTGCTTACAGGTAAAAATGTCAATGAGCTTTGGAATCAAAATAGGTGGATTTGGAGAGAATACGTTAATGTAAACAACAATCTCGCAGACATTTTAGATCGGATGTTGTCATATCAACCAGAGGATCGTTATGAGTCTGCTGAGTCAGTAATTTCTGCTCTTTCTGGGCAAATATGGCTAAATCCAAATTCAAAGCCTTCGGGTGCTGGGGAAAAATCTCAAGAATTTAATTATACCACAATTCGCGATCGCACAAGTTTTTCTTTGAGGGTGAAGAGGCTTGCTAAGAAACTATTTTTGCCTATTGGATTAGTTTTATTAGGAAGCGCGATCGCATTCTTAATCAATTGGTGGACACATCCCCCTATTTGTGATTTTCAAAATGAAAATGGATTCAGTTGCGGTGAGACAATTTTGATTCCCCAAAATCCCAGGATTTCTGAGGCAATTTTTACCGACAAGATAAGAGGAAGCACTGCATTTGGGCAAGGAGATTTCAACCAAGCTATTCTATATTTACAAAAATACCTTGCTTCTAATCAAAATGACCCCGAAGCACCAATTTATCTAAACAATGCGAAAGCAGCTAGGGCAAAAAATCCTTTAAAAATTGCCGCTGCTGTTCCAATTATTGACGCTCAACTTAATGATTCAACTGACATTGCCGAACAAATGTTGCGCGGATTTGCTCACGTTCAAGATAATTTTAACCAAAATAAAGGGATTGACGGAAGATTGCTGTTTCTGGAAATTGTGACTACAGGTTGGGAGAAGAAGAAAATTAAGCTAATAGCTAATGCGATCGCAAGCAAAGAAAATATCTTAGGAGTCATCGGTTATTATACCAGCGATAGCATACAAGAAGCAGCACCATCTTATGACGGAAAAATGGTGGTTATATCTCCTACGAGTACTGCTGTTAGAGATTCTACTTTTAAATTAAATAACTACATTTTTCGTGTATCTCCAGATAACTCGGCTGCGGCTGACAAACTAGTTAAATATATCGTGTATCAAAATTTGAATAAAGTAGCTATTTTTTATGAGCCTAATGAGACATTTGCTGCATCTTTAAAGAAAGAATTTGAAAATGTTGTCTTCAAAAATAGAAGACAGCTTGTGAATGAGTGTCCAGTAATTCAAAGCACAACTGAAGTCTTAAATTGTTTGCAACAAGCAAAAGAAACTAATGCAGAAGTAATCATGTTAGCCTTTAGCGATAAAGTGGCAAGAATTGCGGCAACACTTATTATTAACCAAAGCGAAAATATCACCATACTCGGTGCAGATACTCCATATTTTGAAAGTGTCAGTAAAACTAATATTCCACCTGATAAACTAAGAATAGCCGTTCGCTGGCATAGAAGTAATAGTGCTAACTCTAAGTTTGAGCAGGAATCTGTGAAGCTTTGGGGAACTGGAGATGTGAACTGGCGAACTGCAATGTCTTATGATGCTACGATGGCGATGGTTGAAGGACTCAAACGCACTCAGGGTAATTATACTCGTCAAAAGCTTTACCAAGTGTTGAATCAGCGTGATTTTTCAGCCGATGGTGTGACTGCAAAAGTGGAATTTAACGATTTAGGCGATCGCAAACCATTACCGGGTATCGGTGTCTTGGTTAAAGTTCAAAATAACAGGTTTGTTGTCGATAAAACATCATACAACTAATCAAGCTACAAATTACTGGGTATCGTTTTAAATCTCTTTTCCGACCCCAGCGAATAATCTTCTAATTTAAAGTCAGCAAAAGGCTTCTTCTCTAACCTATTTCTTAACGCTTCATCTAAAATCACACCTTCTGATTGTTTCTTCACACCAATAATAATAATACTTCTTTGATAATCTGTTGAATCCTGATTTGCTTGACAATCACTCCGCTGAAATTGACCCATATTTAACAACCGATAACTTTGCACACTTCTGGTATTATTAAATATTTTCTTCACTAAAAGTTGTAATTGCTGAGAACGTTCAAAAGCTCTTTTTTCTTCTACTTCTACATTTCCTTCACAAGAAGCTGTGCCGACAGAGATAATTTCACTCGGATTTTCCATTATTCTCTGAATACCTTCTTCTTCTAAATTAGACTTTAAAGAGTCTAACTTAATCAATTCGTTGTTATATTTAACTTGATAATTACTGCCAAGCTGCCATTTATATTCTACTGATAAAACGGCAACGTTAAATTCAGCAACTTTACCTTGGCTATCTTTACCTTCTTCATAAGGAAAATAATCAACTTTGCCTTTTTTTTCTGGTGCTTGTCCGTAATCTTCAGGTAAAGAAGCTAATTTAGAAGAACGAGTTGCTAAAGCTACTAAACCTAATAATCCTAACGACACTAGCAACGCCGCAAACAATGCTAATAAAGGAAGTTTTTCTGGCTGCTTTTCTGGCTGCTTCTGCGGCGGTATCGTCGTAGTTGGTTGCGGTAACTGGGCAGTTTTTGGACTTCCCACAATATTTATAGTCGCAATAGTTCCTGTTAATTGTTGCTCAATTGCCTCCAACCGTTTTATAATATCCTGAGCGGTAGCTGGACGCTGATTAACATCCCGCACCATCAACGAATCAATCAAATTTAACACTAACGGTGAAATTTGCATGGCATGATTGCACCAATGCAATACATTATCATGGCTGTCGTACATCTCCAAAGGATGATATCCTGTGAGCAAAAATACAAAGGTGCGTCCTAAGGCATAAAAATCTGATTGCGGTACAGCTTGAGCGTTTATTTGTTCTGGTGCGCTGTAGCCAGATGACATAATTGCTGTAATTCCCCCACCACCACTGCTGATTTTGGCTAAGTAGGTTCTGGTAACTTCTCTGGCTGTACCAAAGTCAATTAATACTAGATCCCCCCAATCCCCCTTAGCAAGGGGGGATCGAATCATGATGTTAGATGGTTTTATATCTCGATGCAGATACTGTTTTGCATGTACCAGAGCCAAAATTTCTAACAACTGTTTCAACCAGGTTACAGCTTGTTCTTGAGAAATCGGGCGATTCTGCTGCTGTTTTAGCCACTGTTCTAAATTGGAACCTTCGATTTTTTCCATAACAATGCAGTGCAATACCAAGCCATTTCTGGTTTGATATTGAAAGTAACCATCCACTTTGGGTATACCCGGATGATTGAGATGTCCCAACACTGCTGCTTCTTGCTGAAATAATTCTACAGCTTTCGCATGACTCGATAAATCCTCTTTAAGTACTTTGAGGATTTTTGGTGTGTCTTGTTCGTATGCTTCATAAACTTTGCCAAAACCAGTTTTGTCACTCAAAAGCCGCAACACCCGATAGCGTTTTAACAACTCAAGTTGAGAACCACAACTTTGACAAAAGCGGTTATCATCGTTGTCTGGGTGGTTCGGTTTGGGGCAAACTGGATTAATACAAAAGCTCATGAATGTCGCTTCGCTCCAAGTAAAAAGGAAAAAGGAAAAAGATTAATTTATGATATTTTTAGATCGTAGTGGGCACTCTTCGTGCCCAAGATAAGCGATGAATCGCTTACTACGAATGTAAGTGCTATCCTAATTCTTCTGACTTATGCTGCTTTAAGAAAGCTGCTACGGTGGAGTTAAATGCTTGACTTTCGGTTAAAAATGCCCAGTGATTACCGGGTACTTGGCAGATGTGTAAGTTTGCTAGATGAGTTTTGTAAGGTTTAAGTTGCCATTCTTGACGATTAACACCTTTTTCGGGTTGGATAAACAGAGTCGGAGTATCAATTGTAACTGTTAATCCAGGAACTCGCATGACTTCTTCAAAAATGCGATCGCGTGCAGCTATTGTAAACTTACTACCCCAACTACCATCGGCTTTTTGTTCGATTCCAGCTTGAAAGACTTGCTGCTGTAAAGAATTCCAATCCTGATATTCACTTAACTTACGTACTTGCAACTCAGCTTGTTCTAAACTGGCAAATGGTCCCATTCCTTTGAGAAAAGGCAAGACGCTATACAACAACGGAAATGTCACCTGAAAAAAACTTGGTATTTTCCAAATAAAAATCGGATCTACAAGAATCAGACTCCGCAAACGTGCTGGGTTTTGCTTTGCCCAAATGCAAGCTAATTTACCACTCCAAGAATGCGCTATAACAGAAGCAGATTTCCATCCCAAACGATCCATCAGTGCTTCTAAGTCAGCGATCGCACTCTCAAAACTATAATCTGTTTTTGGCTTACTACTTTCACCATGACCGCGCATATCTGGAGCAACTATATGGTATTCTGCCTCTAGATAATCTCCTAAGCTTGACCAAACTACCGCATTGTCGGCTAAACCATGTAATAGCAGCAACGGTTCTTTACCTTGATTCCACTCTAAGTAAGATAGTTGGATATCAGATTTCGATAAACTTTGACGTATAGGCATCATTGCATCACTTGTGAAGAGGGGAAAGGAGAAAGCTCTATAAATGCGATCGCGCATTCATGAATGAGTACAAGAGGTATATTGTACACATTCTCACAATAATCGCTAAAATATATATAGTCGTAATGACTCCGACTTGCATTTATAAAATGCTATTGAATCTTTATTAGGATGTTGGTTTATGGTGAGAATTGTTGGCATTGCAGGTAGTTTAAGACCGGATTCTTACAGCCAAATGGCTTTAGAATTAGCAGCGCAAAGAGTAGAAGCGCTGGGTGCAGAAGTCGAAATTTTAGACTTAAGACAGATGAAATTACCCTTTTGCGACGGGGGAAAAGAATATCCAGATTCCCCCGACGTTAAGCGGTTGCAAGATGCTGTCAACTCTGCTGATGGATTAATTTTAGCAACACCAGAATATCACGGCAGCGTCAGTGGTGTGTTGAAAAATGCACTAGATTTAATGAGCTTTGATCAGCTTTCTGGTAAGGTAGCGGGATTAATTAGCGTTTTAGGGGGACAACCTAACAGCAACGCATTAAACGATATGAGATTAATTCTCAGATGGGTTCACGCTTGGTGCATCCCTGAGCAAGTAGCGATCGGACAAGTTTGGAAAGCTTTCAACCCTGAAGGTAAGTTACTAGATGATAAACTTTCTCAACGATTTGACGAATTTGCCCAAAGTCTAGTTGAAAACACCCGCAAGTTGCGAGGGGTCAACTAAAGGATAAAGGATGTTCGCGAAGCGTCTCCCCCTGGGAGAAGGATAAAATTTAATTGCTTCATACTTCATCCTTTATCCTTCATCCTTTTAATGGTGGTGGTGATGATGTCCAGCTAATTGGGGATTGACTGCTGTTGCGTTTTCTGATAAAAGTTCAGCTATATGAGAATTTGCCCATTGGGCTGCCACTGCTAGAAATTCCGGATCATCGTTGACGCAAGCCATTTGTACGTAACCTAAGTCCGGATGTTTTTTCTCTAAAGCGTGAATAATGTGGTGAACATCCAAGAGAGTTTCGTGATTTTCTGTAGCAAAGCCTATTGGCATAAATACTATCACTTTCGCACCCAATTGGATGAGGTTTTTTGCAGCTTGATCAGCATTTGGCTGCGTCCAGTCAATTAAAGGTGTATCGTGGTTGAGCCAACCTACGGAGATGAGAGGATAGCGGTTAATTAGCTTATCACGTACTAAGTCATAAAGTATCTGACTTTCGGTAATCCCGGAGGTGAAGCCTTTGGCTTTGTGGGGACAACCGTGATTCATTAACACAATACCGATTTGAGAAGGTAGATAAGCGTTAGCTAAGTCAGCGTTAATTTTTTCTTCAACCAGATGAGCCATCAAATCGATGTAAGCTGGTTCGTTGTAGAAAGAAGGAATGTAGCGCTGTGCTTTAACCCAGTGTTCACCATCATTGGTTTGGGAAAGAGCATTGTTAACTTGCTCGATCGCTATGCCGCTAGTAAAGATAGAATCAACCACCAGCAACGGGTAAATTAGTAGTTTATCGAAGCCTTGATTTTTAATTTCTGTTAAAACTTGGTCGGGGAGAAAGGGAGCGCAGAAGTTGAAAGCTTTGAAAACTTGAACGCGATCGCCCCATTTTTCTTGTAAATTTTTCTCAATTCCAGCGCGTTGCTTTTCAAATATAGCATTATGTGGGGAGATAAAATCATGATGCGTGTGTCCCCATTCATGGCGATCAAATAACGCTAAAAGACGTGCCAGAGGGGGATAAATCCACGTTGGTACTGGTGCAAATTTTGCTGTCAGTAGATTTAAAGCTTGTTCATTATAGTTAGCGAAGTCTTCATAACTTTCGACCTCACCGTAGCCCATAAGCAATACAGCTACTCTCTCTTGACCTGATAGATGCTCGTGTTTATGATCCAGTTTTTCCGGGGTAGCAACCACGATTGAATTCCTCAATGTAACCATTTATATGGGATTTTGTTTTTCCCTTACTTGTATTTTAGTATCCTATCCAGGGGGATAGCATCTACGGAAACTTAAAAATTCAAAATATTAAATCTCTAGAGTGCGGTTTAATACATTTGTCTTGGCTGAAAACCTAACGCTTTTAGATAGTTCGGTAAAAAATGTTATATTGACGACGGTAAAAGGTGCTAGGCAATGAATAAAAATTCAGAATTGAGAATTTAGCTTGGAGGTCTTAAACGCCTGAAATTCATTTGCCCTTGGGATTAGTCAGTCGCAGAGAATTCTCCTAACTCCTGACTCCTGACTCCTAACTCCTAACTCCTAACTCCTAACTCCTATTTCTTCTTATGTGTAAAAAATGCTAACTGAAAAGATAAGCATAATTATTTGCCCTGGAATTCATGACCCAGCCTTAACGGAAAAGTTTATTTCAGGGGCGTTAGAGACATATTTTCAGAGTCAAAAAAATTCAGTGAATATACTGAAAGTGGCAAATGACGGTTTGTCGGTGTTATCAGGATTTCATATTTTAGAGGTTTTAGGCGTAGACGCGGAGCGGCTTGTCGCAAGACATGGCACTAAATCGCCAGTTATATTCATCAGCTTTAGTGCAGGTGTAGTTGGGGCAATAGCCGCAGCGTATTCGTGGCAAATGTTAGGTGGTAATATCAAAGCATTTATTGCTATAGATGGATGGGGAGTACCTCTGTGGGGCAGTTTCCCGATTCACAGAATGAGTCATGATTATGACACCCACTGGAGTTCTAAAATATTGGGAAGTGGGCAAGATAACTTTTACGCAGATCCACCAGTAGAGCATTTATCGATGTGGCGATCGCCCGAAACGATCCAAGGCAGATGGGTAGACTCATCTAATGAAGTTTCCCCACCTAAAAGTCCCCTGACTGCGGCAGAATTTTTACAGATCCTTTTAAATCACTATCAATAAAAATAGTCCGGAAAAAAGAGTAGGCAAACAGGAGTGAGAAATAGGGATTTGAAGAGGGGTAAAGGGGAAAGGGGAAAGGGTAAGAAAAAAGAAATATTTCTCCCCCTGCTCCCCCTGCTCCCCCCTTTTCTACAGACGCGATTAATCGCGTCTCCCCCACTCCCGATCTACCGTAGTCGTTACCCCAAATCTAATGTTTCCAACTGAACCTGCGGCTGTTAATAACGGGTTTGGCGCCGTTCTCAAAAATCGTGCTTTTATGCTTTTGTGGATTGGGCAACTAGTTTCCCAGTTAGCAGATAAGGTTTTCTTCGTTTTGATGATTGCCCTGCTGGAATACTACCCATCTCCTGGATTGGCGCAAAACTCCAAATACTCAACTTTGATGGTAGCGTTTACAATACCAGCAATTTTGTTCGGTTCCGCTGGTGGCATTTTTGTCGATCGCTTTCCCAAAAAGCTAATCATGGTTGGCTCTGATGTGGTACGCGGTATATTAACGCTGTGTCTGCCGTTTTTGCCACGAGAGTTTCTGATTTTGTTGATAGTCACTTTTGCCATCTCGACTGTGACGCAGTTTTTTGCCCCCGCTGAACAAGCTGCCATTCCTTTAATCGTGCGCCGAGAGAATTTGTTGGCAGCTAATGCGCTATTTAGCAGTACAATGATGGGCGCTTTAATTGTCGGCTTTGCAGTCGGAGAGCCGATATTGAGCTTGGCAAAAGACTTGTTGGGAGAAAAATATGGTCAAGAGCTTGTAGTCGGTGGATTGTACGTGTTATCGGCAATAATCATGCAGCCGATTAACTTTAAAGAAAAGAAAGCAACAGACGACACTGAGCCGGCAATTCACCCTTGGGCTGACTTTAAACAGGGGTTGCGCTACCTGAAGAAAAACCGTTTGGTGTTGAATGCCATGTTGCAATTAACAACTTTATATTGCGTATTTGCAGCTTTAATGGTATTAAGCATTAGATTAGCGGCGGAATTTGGTTTGAAAGAGAAACAATTTGGTTTTTTCTTAGCAGCTGCTGGGGTTGGTATGGTGTTGGGTGCAGCGAGTTTGGGTAACTGGGGCGAAAAATTACATGGCAAGCCTTTACCTTTAATCGGTTTTTTGATGATGGCGCTGGTTTTGGGCTTGTTTAGTTTTATCGACCATTTAGCGCTGGCTTTAGGATTGTGTGCAATCCTTGGTATTGGTGCTTCTTTAATTGGCGTGCCGATGCAAACGCTAATTCAACAGCAAACTCCGCCAACAATGCTTGGTAAAGTATTTGGCTTTCAAAATCATGCTGTGAATATTGCCCTTTCTCTACCATTAGCGATTACAGGTCCGATTACCGATGCTTTTGGCTTGCGAACTGTGTTGGTAGGGATGAGTATTGTTGTTGCTGCTGTCGGTGTTTGGGCTTGGAAAAATACCCGCCGCGTGTTGGAAGATGTAATTTAATGGGGAGTAGGGACTAGGGACTAGGGACTGGGGAATTTTAAGAGGGGAAAAGGGAAAAGGAAAAGAATTATTACCAATGCCCAATGCCCCATTCCCCATTCCCTATTCCCCATTCCCAATTACGAAATTATCGTTTCTTGACAAATTTATTGAGCTTTTCTATTAAAATGAATTGTTAACTACAGAATTTAAACATCAACTTAGTTTTAGTTATAGTCTGAGGTTTAAGAGTGCGATCGCCTTCCCCAATTACTTCCCCACAAACCGAGATTCACATTCAGCCGAATGTCTCCTCACCAGTAGTCACCCCCAAGCGTGCTAGTGGTGGTTTCGCTTTGCTAGACAGTTTGCGTCGTCACGGCGTTGAGTATATTTTTGGCTATCCTGGCGGTGCAATTCTGCCAATTTACGATGACTTGTACAAAGTAGAAGCCACTGGTGCTATAAAGCATATTTTGGTGAGACACGAACAAGGTGCATCCCACGCCGCCGACGGTTACGCCCGCGCTACTGGAAAGGTAGGGGTGTGCTTTGGTACATCGGGACCGGGGGCAACTAATTTGGTCACGGGTATCGCCACCGCCTATATGGACTCGATCCCGATGGTGATTGTCACCGGGCAAGTACCAAGACCCGTAATTGGTACGGATGCATTTCAAGAAACTGATATCTACGGAATTACCCTACCCATCGTCAAGCATTCCTATGTAGTGCGCGACTCGAAAGACATAGCCCGAATTGTCGCCGAAGCGTTCCACATCGCCAGTACTGGGCGTCCGGGACCCGTTTTGATTGACGTGCCCAAAGATGTGGCGTTAGAAGAATTTGATTATCTGCCTGTGGAACCGGGTTCGGTAAAGTTACCCGGATATCGTCCCACGGTGAAGGGAAATCCCCGCCAGATAAATGCAGCAATTAACTTGATTCGTGAAAGTCGCCGTCCGCTATTGTATGTGGGTGGTGGGGCGATCGCTTCAAGTGCCCACGAAGAAGTTAAAGAACTCGCGGAATTATTCAATATTCCCGTCACTACCACGTTGATGGGTATCGGCGCTTTTGACGAACATCATCCCCTAGCTTTGGGAATGTTAGGGATGCATGGCACTGCTTACGCTAACTTTGCGGTGACTGATTGTGATTTGCTAATTTGCGTTGGTGCAAGATTTGACGATCGCGTCACCGGCAAGTTAGATGAATTCGCTTCCCGTGCGAAAGTGATTCACATTGACATCGACCCGGCAGAAGTTGGTAAAAACCGCGTTCCGGAAGTGCCAATTGTCGGCGATGTCCGCAACGTGTTAATTGACTTGTTGCGTCGCTGTAAGCAAACAGGTGTCACGGGTACACCCAACCAAACCCAAGAATGGCTGAATCTAGTTAACCGTTGGCGCGAAGAATATCCTTTAGTTGTGCCGCATTATGCCGACAGCATGTCACCGCAAGAGGTGATTGTGGAAATCGCGACTCAAGCACCCCACGCTTACTACACCACAGATGTGGGTCAACATCAAATGTGGGCGGCACAATTCCTCAAGAATGGTCCGCGTCGCTGGATTTCCAGCGCTGGTTTGGGAACGATGGGTTTTGGCTTACCAGCAGCGATGGGTGCAAAAGTGGCATTCCCCGATGATGAAGTTATTTGTATCAGCGGTGATGCCAGTTTCCAAATGTGCTTGCAAGAATTGGGCACGATTGCACAGTATGGCATAAATGTCAAGACTGTGATTATGAATAATGGCTGGCAGGGAATGGTGCGTCAATGGCAGCAAGCTTTTTACGGGGAGCGTTACTCATGCTCGAATATGGAAGTAGGAATGCCAGACATTAAGTTGTTGGGTAAAGCTTACGGCATAAAGGGGATGGTCATTCGCAACCGTGAGGAGTTGAAAGAAGCGATCGCCGAAATGATAGCACACAACGGACCTGTAATCGTTGATGCCCGTGTCACCAAAGACGAAAACTGTTACCCAATGGTAGCCCCAGGCAAAAGCAACGCGCAAATGATTGGTTTGCCAAAACAAGCCCCGAAAGCCGCAATAGAACCGATTTATTGCAGCCATTGCGGTGCCAAAAACGCTCCCAATCACAACTTCTGCGCTGATTGCGGCACGAAATTGTAGAGGCGCCATAAATCAATAATTAATTTGTAGGGTGGGCATTGCTCACCCTATTTCGTTAGAATAAACCTGAGAATTTTTCGCCTCAAGGAGGTGATGTCTATGATGACTTTCAGCAAGCAAGTAATTATCGCTACAAAATTAGGAAATTCATCATGGTTATTCGTCCTATTCAGCGCGAGGAGTTGGCAGCTTTTGCGAGTCTAAGCGATCGCATTGATGCAAACAAACGTTTTCTTTCTTATTTAACAGACATGTGGGCATCAGGCTACATTCGTCCTGAGTGGTGTTTTGTCGCCGAGTCAGCAGGAAAGTTCATCGGACGTATCGTTTATTGGTCGTTACCATCGCTCTTGAAGCCTGTAATTGTTGATGTTTTGGAAGTACCTTGGAGCGAAAACTACATCGAGGTTGGTACAAATCTCTTAAAACACAGCTTGGCACAGTTGCACTTTCAAAGCGGCGACAGCATAAAGTATGAACTCGATAGTCCATCGTCTGATTTGACATCATTACACAAACGAATTGAACTGTTTGAAAATTTTGGATTTTCACTCTCAAGGGAAACTATCCGTTTTCAGTGGAAAGACATTGAGACTGAGATAGCATCATCAAATCGGCTGACGTTTCGTTCTCTCGATCAAGTTGGTGATGATGCTTTTATTGTGGCGATCGCCCAGGTATCGTCGCAGACTCTAGATCCTTCAATCTTGCAAAAGCAAGCGAGACTAGGTGAAAAGCAAGACGCACTTGAACAATTTAACATGTTAAAGGCTTTCAAGTATCAACCGACGTGGTGGCAACTAGCTTACAACTTTGAGGAAACTCTCATTGGTTTAATTATGCCAACAGAGAATGATGGTGGAGCAACCATCGGGTATATCGGTGTAGTGCCAGAACATCGGGGAAAAGGCTACGTTAACGATTTGCTAATGCAAGGAACCCTCACCCTGAAATCTAACGGTGCTGCACGCATCCGTGCTGATGCTGATATCAATAATGCACCGATGATCCGCGCCTTTCAACGCGCTGGATATAAACAGTTTGCCTCAAGAAGACAATATCACTATGAGGTAAAAAATGATAATGGGTAACGTCCATACTTGTAGTAAGCGTTTTAAGGCTTAAATCCAGGACTAAAGTCCTGACTACGAAGTAAGTCGTGAGAATCGTTGCATCGCTCTTTAGCCCGATTTATCCCAGAAATCGGGCTTCTCATTTCTCAGGAATTATTTAGAACTGCTATTGCATAAGTAGGAAAACTTATTCAACAGATTTTATCAAAGTTTGGAAAAATAACAATCCGATTTAAGTAACATTTTTCTACCCAAATAAGAATTTAATTCCAAATCATGATATATCTTAAGAATGATGTGATTTAAAAAAGTGTATTGTAATGTAAGCATATCGCTGTTTGGCAAGCGATCGCGGCAGTGGCTCTTGCCCTACGCATCTGTTTACAGTAATTATTTAAAAAACTTGCAGACTAATCCCTGTAGATTAAATCATAAGGCATTACATGAGTAAAAAATCAAGTAAATTTTTGACTACACAGCCTTATCTACTTAATTAGTTATGCCTGTAAACAGAAAATTATTTAACAACACCGATAGTTTCTTGTTGTGGTATTAAATGGCTCAAATTAAAGGTGCTTTTGGGCTGTATTTCTCATGTTCAGTTGGAAAAGCCAGACGATTTCAAGTGTTTATCAGTTTTAGGTTTCAAGCAACACGCTGGCTCAGTTTTGGGCAAAACCTAAGTAACTACCAGATAAATTGCTGAATTGCTGAAAACTGTTGATTAAAGGCACAAAAAATGAGTATCGTCGAACCAAAGCTAACGATAACTGAAACTGAATTTCATGTGGAAGGCTACGAGAAAATTGACTTTAGTCTTGCCTTGGTGAACGGACTATTTGAGATAAAAAATAAAGACCTTGCCGATAGTTATCAAGGTTTTAAGCGTTGTCTTGCAGTCGTTGACCATAATGTGAATCGGCTTTACGGTTCGCAAATGTCAGAATACTTCAAGCATTACAACATCGAGTTAACTATTTTTCCCGTAAGAATTGAGGAAAACGACAAAAATATTACCACATTTTCGTCGATAGTTGATGCTTTCTCTGCATATAATTTGCTGCGGAAAGAGCCAGTTTTGGTTGTAGGTGGGGGATTAGTTTTAGATGTTGTTGGCTTCGCTTGTTCGGCTTATCGACGCAGCACCAATTATATCCGTGTTCCGACAACTTTGATTGCTTTGGTTGATGCGGGTGTAGCGATCAAAGTAGCTGTCAATCATGGTAAACTGAAAAATCGTTTAGGCGCTTATCACCCACCGAAAAAAGTTTTTCTCGACTTTTCCTTTTTGCGGACACTTCCTATAGATCAAGTCCGTAACGGAATGGCAGAATTGGTGAAGATTGCCGTAGTTTCCAACGCGGAAGTATTCGAGTTGTTGTATGAGTATGGTGAAGATTTACTGAATACACGCTTTGGCTACGTCAATGGTACTCCAGAATTGCAAGAAGTAGCGCAGCGCTTGAATTACGAGTCAATTAAGACGATGCTGGAGTTGGAAACACCGAACCTCCACGAATTAATGCTCGATCGCGTCATCGCCTACGGACACACATGGAGTCCTACACTAGAATTGACTCCGAAAGTGCCACTGTTACACGGTCATGCTGTGAATATTGACATGGCATTAAGTGCAACAATAGCCGAAAAACGAGGTTATATCAGCAGCACCGAGCGCGATCGCATCCTCGGATTAATGAGTCGTGTGGGTCTTGCTCTCGACGACGATTTGCTTGATGGCGATTTATTGTGGTATGCTACAAAATCCATAACCTTGACACGGGACGGTTTACAGCGTGCAGCAATGCCCAAACCAATTGGTGAATGCTTCTTTGTCAACGATTTGACTCGTGAAGAATTAGACGCCGCATTGAATGACCACAAGCAAATTTGCGCTACATATCCCCGTGCAGGTGCTGGTATAGATGCTTACGTAAACAGCGTTGAGGAAGATATCAACAGCTACGTAATGAGTGAGCAGACATTGGTAGGGAGTGGCAACTAATGCCTAATGTTGTCAACGTCGAAAAAGCCCGTCCCGTCACACCGCTGGGTATCTTGGTAGAACATCTAGAAACTGCCGTTACCCAAGCGCAAGACAATCCAAGTCTAGCTCTTCATTTACAGCAATGCTTGCGTTTAGCCGCTCTATTAGATCCTTATTTAGATGAGTGTACCACCGATGAATCGCCGGCATTGAAGGCGATCGCCCAACAAACGCAGCAAGAAGCCTGGAAACAACGATTTAGCGATGGCTCGACAGTGCGAGAATTAGAGCAGGAAATGCTTTCCGGACACGTCGAAGGACAAACGTTAAAAATGTTTGTCTACATGACACAAGCAAAAACTGTGTTAGATATCGGCATGTTTACCGGCTATTCAGCGCTGGCAATGGCAGAAGCAATTCCAAATGATGGACGTTTGGTAGCTTGCGAAGTAGATCCATATGTAGCAGATTTTGCCAAGTCATTGTTTGAGCAATCTCCCCACGGACAGAAAATAGAAGTGAAAGTGGGTGGAGCTATAGAAACTCTTGGTAAGCTGGCAGAGATGAAAGAGTCATTTGACTTAGTATTTATTGATGCTGATAAAAAAGAGTATGTCGAGTACTTCCAAATGCTGCTAGATTTAAACTTGCTTGCTCCCCACGGCTTCATCTGCGTAGACAATACCTTATTGCAAGGACAGCCTTATCTTCCACCTCAACAGCGTACAGCAAATGGAGAAGCGATCGCCAACTTCAACTTAGTTGTCAAAAACGACAAGCGTGTTGAACAGGTAATGCTACCCTTGCGAGACGGTTTAACGATCATTAGACGCTTGTAGAAAATGGGGAATGGGGAGTCAAGAGACAGGAGTTAGGAGTCAGGAGTCAATAGTCAATAGTTAAAATTCCCTCTTATCTCCCTTGTCCCCCCTGTCTCCCTTGTCCCCCCACTCCCCCACTCCCCCACTCTCCCTATCCCCCCCTCCTACCTCCTCCCTATGGCGCGGATTTTTGCATTATTCCAAAATCTTGGTACACTTTTATTGCTAGCGATCGCCTTTCCTTTCAATTGCAGCTTGGTGCTAGCATCATTAGTATGGAGTTTATTAAAATCGCCTTTTTATAAGCAAGTCTCAGCAGAAAACCCGAAAAACATCTTACTCACAGGTGGTAAGATGACCAAAGCTTTACAACTAGCTCGTTTATTTCACGCTGCTGGACATAAAGTTTTTTTAGTTGAAACTAAGAAATACTGGTTATCCGGTCATCGTTTTTCCAACTCTATCGAAAACTTTTACACCGTACCCGAACCGCAGGAAGATGCAGACGGTTACATTCAAGCTTTGCTTGCTATAGTTAAAAACGAAAATATTGACATATTTATCCCCGTATCTAGTCCAGTTGCTAGTTTATACGACTCTTTAGCAAAACCAGTTTTGTCACGTTACTGCGAAGTATTTCATTTTGACGCAGACACCACCAAAATGTTAGACGACAAATTCACCTTTAGTGAGAAAGCACTTGCTCTTGGTTTAACAGCACCAAAATCATATCTAATTACAGATCCAGAAGAAATCTTACAATTCCACTTTGACGAAAGCAACCGTAAATACATTCTTAAAAGTATTCCATATAGCTCATTTTACCGCTTAGATATGGTCAAGCTGCCTTGTGCAGACATGGCTAACTACGTGAAAAACTTGCCAATCAGTAAAGAGCATCCTTGGATGATGCAAGAATTTATTACCGGACAAGAGTATTGCACCCATAGTACAGTTCGAGATGGAGAATTGAAGCTGCACGGGTGTTCTAGTTCCTCAGCATTCCAAGTCAATTACGAACACGTTGACAAACCGAAAATGACAGCATGGGTTAGTCATTTTGTCAAAGAATTAAATTTGACCGGACAAATTTCTTTTGACTTCATCGAACAAGAAGACGGAACAGTTTATGCGATTGAATGTAACCCCCGCACGCACTCAGCAATTACGATGTTTCATGACCATCCTGGGGTAGCCGATGCATATTTGAGTAAAGATACTTTCACCGCACCGATGCTGCCAATACCTGAAAGTAAGCCTACCTATTGGTTGTATCACGAACTATGGAGGCTGACTAATGTTAAGTCGTTACAGCAATTGCAAGTGTGGTTTAAGAAGATTTTCCGGGGTACGGACGCTATTTATAATCTTAGCGATCCGCTGCCATTTTTAACAGTACATCACTGGCAAATTCCTTTATTGATACTTCAAAATTTACAAAAGTTAAAAGGTTGGAGCAAAATAGATTTTAACATTGGTAAGCTTGTAGAGTTAGGAGGCGATTAATTTCGTAGTAATGACTTCAGTTTTTATCTTAATAATATGACAACTAAAGTCCTCACTACCTTTAATTAGAAAGAGGTGCATATCCCCGACTTCTCCAATAAGTTGGGGATATTGATTTGCTATGGTAATTATACTGAGCCAGTAGAGATATAAATATTCTTAAACTATATTAATATATTTTTAGGTGTCGAAGATGTCATATCTACCGATTCAGTGTAAAAATCTGAAAGAACAAGTTGAGTTTATATTACAACTTTTACAGCAAGAACCAAGTTTGCGATCGCATGACATTACATCAGTGCAAACTTCTTTAGGTAAAGCGATTTCTCCAAAGTTTGAAATTGTGTTTGCGGGTGCGTTTAGTGCGGGTAAGTCGATGCTAATTAATGCGCTGCTGGAGCGGGAGTTATTATATAGTGCAGAGGGACATGCTACCGGCACTGAATGTAAAATTGAGTATGCCGAAGTTAATAAAGAACGAGTTGTTTTAACGTTTTTAAGTGAAGCTGAAATTAGAGAACAAGCAACTTTTTTGTGTCAACAGTTGCGATTTAAGGAAGGAGTTAATATCAATAAAGTTGAAGTAATTGATTTGTTGCATCAAGGATGTGAAGCAATTATTCAGCAGGAGGGTGGTGAGAATAAATCGGAATGTGCGAAACAAGCGAAGGCGTTAATTTTATTGCTTGATGGATATGTGGCAAATCGAGAACGCATTCATACAGTTAATAATGCCACATATTCGATGGAGCAATTCAATTTTTCTAATTTGAAGGAAGCTGCTGGATATGCGCGTCGTGGTAGCAACAGTGCTGTTTTGAAACGCATTGAATATTACTGTCATCATCCTTTGTTGCAAGATGGCAATGTGATTATCGACACACCGGGAATTGATGCACCAGTTGAAAAGGATGCACAGTTAACTTACGCGAAAATTCAACATTCTGATACATCTGCGGTGGTGTGTGTGCTGAAACCTGCGGCAGCGGGTGATATGACGAAGGAAGAAACGGAACTTTTAGAAACGATGCGGGGAAATGGGGGAATTCGCGATCGCGTATTTTATATTTTCAACCGCATTGATGAAACTTGGTATAACAACCAGCTAAGGCAAAGATTGGATGATTTGATTAATGGGCAGTTTCGAGATACAACTAGAGTTTATAAAACCAGTGCTTTACTAGGATTTTACGGCAGTCAAATTAAACAGACAAGTGGACAAGATAGATTTGGTTTAGATTCGATTTTGGCTAGTAGGAACGGGGTTTCCCCAGCCTCACAGAATGATAGCGAAGAAACGCCCCAATTTGTTAATGAGTTCAATCGCTATTGTGCAAACTCTGGTAAGTTATCACCTACTCAATTTCGCATTTCGGTTAACAGTTTTGAAACTCCGAATCAGAATTATGTGCGGATTTTGAATGAACAAGGAACACCATTAATTAATCAGCTAATTCAAGATAGCGGGATTGAAGGATTTAGAACCGCGATTACTCGCTATCTGACTGAAGAAAAGCGTCCGTTACTATTCAAAAATCTAGCTGATGATTTGGAAGATGTTTGTATAAAACTAAAAAAACATTACCAATCTCTACAGCGAGAATTAGATAGTCAACCGCGAGAAATTGAGGCGATGAAAGCACAGGAATTACAACGCCTAAATCAGCAATTACAGCAAGTTGGCAATGATTTTCGCCAGCAGATCACAGAAGAAGTAAACAACGTAGTTAATAACGCTTGTGATGCTTTTGAAGATGATTTTCGTAAATTACAATTACGCATGACTCCCCGTTTAGATGAGTTGCTACATACCTTTTCTGTGAGTAATGCTTATCGACGCGCAACTTTGACTCATCCTCGCAACGCTACCG
>JBPCQW010000475.1:0-7910 GCA_050997715.1 Hassallia sp. | reverse complement strand
TACAATCTCATGCCAACAACTATTATGGGCATGAATCCGGATTTGCGAAACCGCATTGTCGTAGGTAGTGAAATTTTCATTCCTCCCTACGATGGAATTGTCGTGGAAGTGCCTCGCGGACAAACTTGGCGAGAAGTAGCAGCAAAGTATAAAATCCGTGCTGACGCGCTGTTTGAAGTGAATGGCTGTGAAAAGAATCCTAGAGTCGTGTTTGTACCGCAGGGGAATTCATCGCGGAGTCGTCCTGTAAGTGATTCCACCACAGCTAGTAGTACAACTCCTATTAAATTCACCGGGTATCCTTTGCCACAATTTGCGACAGTGGCATTACCTTATGGTTGGCAGATTAATCCTTCGACAAGTGAAGTTTTCTTTCACAGTGGTGTCGATTTATTAGCAGCCGTGGGAACTTCTGTGCAAGCGATCGCACCCGGAACCGTAGTCTTTGCAGGCAATCAAGGCACTTACGGCAACTTAGTAATAATTAATCACGCCGGCAAATTACAAAGCCGCTACGCCCATCTTGAAAATATCAAAGTCTCCGTCGGTCAGCAAGTAAAACAGAAAGACGAAATCGGAACCGTAGGTACAACCGGAAAACCTAGCTCCACCCAAGCCCACCTTCATTTTGAAATACGTTCCAGTTCCGACTTAGGTTGGGTAGCCAAAGATCCAAATCAGTACATGCAGCGTTGACACGCAAAAATTTCCTCCGCGCTACGAGTGCGAATTCCTCCGCGCTACGAGTGCGTTAAAAAAAGTTAACTACTTCCGTAGATTTAACTACATGCATCCCCGCCGCAGCAAACCTTTCAAACGCCGCATCAGCCTGCTCTGTATAATCCACCACCCCATCCACAACGACAGGGGAAGTGCAATCTTCCAGCAGATAGATTTTTTTAGCAAGGGTAGCATCTATCTGCTGAATTTCTGTTAACAAATCGTCAATAGTCCAAGCAACGCAGTGACTTTTAGCTTGTCCGCCAATGATAACAGCATCATAGTCTAAAAGTTGTTTAATTAAACGTGTATTCTTTTGGGCAATTGGATTTTTATCAATACCTTGCAAAACCTCTGGACGTAGCACAGAATAATTTTCTGTTAAAGGATTATCGCCTTTTATTTCAAATTGCGTTTGACTATCGCGAGCAATGCAGTGAAAAAATATCGCTTCCTCGACAGATGAAACCAAAGCATGACCAATACCACCTAACATAGAATGATAAAACCAAACTGTAAGCGGATATTTACCATTTTGAGTTAGTTGTTTAACGTAATGGTAGGCGTGTTTTTCTAAAAATTCATAATCGTATCCCAAACTGAAAGCAACTGCGGGGTTAACTTTCCAAATTCCTTTTTCCATGTCTGCTGGAGTGATGCTAGAAGCTGCGGGTGTGGGATGTTCACCTGCGGCATTCACCCAGAAAATAGGATGGAAAATTTGCATTGCGGTGTGAGTGTCCATCGTCGGTATGATTGTCGCGATCGCGCCTAAGTTCCGATAGATAAATTCACACAATCGCCGATTATCATCAACTGCTCCACTACCGGATTTGCCACCTACAAATAATTCAAAATCGGGAATGCAAAAGGTATTTTGTACATCAATTAAAAGTAGACAAATGCGGGTTTTGTCTGTTGATGCTGGTTTGATATTGTGTTCTTTCGCCCATGCTTGGGCTTCTGCTGCGCGTTGTTGATAAGGTACGCGCCAGACCTCGCTGACTTTTTCGGGGTGAAAGTGCGAGGGAATAGGGAGTTGGGTTGTTATTTGGGTATTCATAGAAAATTTGCACTTATTTTTATAGCTATCTATCTATTTTCAGCTCAATAATCGCTGCCTTTCAGCAATTCGCTCATCACTATTTAGCTGAAGTAAGTTTGCAGTTGTACGTCCCTCTGGAGTCAAACCTAAAACCCTAAAATCCTCAATTATAAAATGTTCATTCCACTTCTGTGTTCGCGGGTTGAAGAGAAAACAAAACGCTTCTGTTTGTGGATCGAATGAACCAAGATCCGAACCTTTGTAACGATTGCAACGCCAACAACTAAAAGCCAAATTATCAGCAGAGGTAGCACCACCATGCTTAACTGCAATTACATGGTCAACTTCATGCGGAAAAAAGGCAACACCTGCTACAAGCAAGCAATATTCACACCTGTAATTTGCTCTTTCTTCAACCAGTCGGCGGAGTGCAGAACTGATATAAGTCATGGCATACTGACTAAATTTTTGATATTTCCTGCTTTGAGCATAATAATTAAATGCTCAATTTTCTCGTATTCATCAATTTCTATACGCTCTAACTCAGTAATGTTACTAGATAAACTACGTTCTACAAGGGTACGCAAGCGTTGTTGCATTTCAGGTGTAGGACTGAAAGCGGCAATTTGTTCAGGTGTGGGGTTACTAGCAATAAAATTGAGAATGTAGCAATAAATGTGCGCTGGTAATGGTGGCTGTTGGAGACTGAGGGCAAGTAATTCGGGAAGGCGATCGCCTACATTAGCCAGTTGTTGCAAAAGTTCTTCTGGTACTTCGAGAGTGATTTTTGGCACAATACCACCTTCATGTTGACTTTTCTTTCCATCATTCTAGCCAGCTTCTCTAAATCATTTTTAATTGATGGTGGAGGCGATCGCTTCCAATCCCATTTGCGTCTGTATATCCTTAATTCTTTATAATCTTCGTTAGCATGAGTAACAGTGCAATATTTGTTACCTATGGTTAATCATACAGATTTACTCACAAACCTTTACAACGCCTTTAACCCCTTTGAACCCTTACCCGCAGGTGATCCGAAATATGTAGATTGTCAGGAAGTGCGGGGAGATGCGGATATTTTGAATGAGTTGGGAAATCGGATGCGACTGGCAAATAATAACACTTGCCAATTGTATTCTGGACATCGGGGTGGAGGGAAATCTACAGAACTGCTGAGGTTAAAGCAATATTTAGAGAATCGGGAATTTTATGTAGTTTATTTTGCCGCAGATGAGGAGGATATTGACTCCGAAGATGCCCAATATACAGATATTCTCCTCGCCTGTACCCGCCATTTGCTCAAAGATTTACAGAAAATTGCTAATCCTCGTCCGGTGCTGAACTGGCTAAAAGACTGCTGGCTAGAGTTGAAAGATTTGGCGCAGACTCCGATAGAGTTTGAGAGTATGGAAGTAGAAGCGCAACTTTCTCAGTTTGCCAAGCTGACAGCAAATTTAAGAGCCGTTCCCGAATTACGTCAACAAATTCGCCAAAAAATCAATCCTCGCACAGTCACCTTAATTAAGGTGTTGAATGAGTTTTTAGCGGATGCAAAAAAGCATTTACCCAACGGCTGTACTCAATTAGCGATAATTGTAGATAACTTAGACCGCATGGTATTAGTTAAAGATGGAGATAATACCAATCATGAGGAAGTTTTTTTAGACCGCAGTGAACAACTTAAAGCTTTAGATTGCCATTTAATTTATACTGTCCCGATTTCTATGTTGTATTCTAAACGAGCAACAGATATCAGGGATATTTACGGTCAATGTCTGATTTTACCGATGATTATGGTCAAGACTCATCAGGGGAGAATTTACAAAGAAGGACTCAAGAAAGTTAAAGAAGTAATTAGCAAGCGAGTCCGACAAATTGCACCGGAACTTTCACTAGAAAATGATATTTTTGATAGTCCACAAACCTTGGAAAAACTCTGTTTAATGAGTGGAGGTCATGTAAGAAATTTGCTATTATTAACACATGATGCGATTGGACGCAGTGAAGAGTTACCAATTTCTGAAAAAGCGGTACGACGAGCAGTTACTCAAGCTAGAGATGATTATCGCCGCGCAGTAGAAAATCATCAATGGTGTTTGTTAGCGGAAGTCTCTGTTTCTAAACGCATCATCAATGATAACCAGTATCGCAGTTTGATGTATAATCGCTGTCTTTTAGAATACCGCTATTTGGATGATGAGGGAGAGATGCAACGCTGGTATGATATTCATCCACTGATTCAAGGAATTCCCGAATTTAAAGAAGCTGTGGCGAAACTTCCATGAAACTCATATTTTGCAATGATACCAACAACCGCCAAGGATTAAAATCCTTGGCTCATAGCAAAAGTCCTCTCAAGAGGACTAAAGATTGTGAGGTTAAAATTTTAGTCCATTTCAATGGACTTATGCTATCAGCCCGTAAATTGATTTCTGGGCAGGTTTGGACGCTAATTGAGAATACTGCAAGATGTTAGTTTAAACCGACTTTACGTATTAGTCCAGAAATTTATTTCCGTGCGAGATATGCTGCTAATTAAAAATAGCGAAACTTCCATGAACCAAAATTTAAGTGATTGGGATGAAGATTTACCTCCTGAACCACAAGAAGTCTATCAAGACTTAGTTCGCGCACTCAAGCGGAAATCAGGTTTTGGCTTGTTTTTTGTACAATGTACACCTGCGGAATCAGACAGTTTAATTGCCAAACTTCCGCAGGATATTCCCCAGAAAAAGATTGCAGTGCTGCGCTTGGTCGAGCCGATTGATAATTTATATCAGCGAGTGGCGGAGTTTGTTAAAGACAAGCAAGTTGATATTTTATTGATTAAAGGTCTGGAATATTCTTTATACAAGTATGAACAAAGAACCTTTGGCGAAATAACAGAGGGACAATTCAGCAATTTAGCTAGTGTTCCGCCAATTTTAAATCACTTAAACCAACAGCGAGAAAGGTTTAGAGATGATTTCTCCATTTCCTTTGTTTTTCTTTTGCGGTCATTTTCGATAAACTATTTAATTCACCGCGCACCAGATTTTTTTGATTGGCGTTCTGGCGTATTTGAATTACCCACAACACCAGAAGTTGTAGAAGAAGAATCATCTCGTGTACTAGATGAAGCCGACTATGAGGAATATTTTAAACTCACCCAGGAAAAAAAGATAGAGAAAGTCCTGGAAATTCAAGACCTTCTGAGAGAAAAACATCAAACAGAAAGTCGAAAGGCTAGTTTACTACATGAACTGGGAAGGTTGTTAACTACTGCTAAGGAATATGAATCAGCTCTCACATCCTACGACAAAGCTTTAGAAATTAAACCAGACTACTACAATGCTTGGAACAGCCGGGGTATTGCGCTAAGGAATTTAGAACGCTACGAAGAGGCGATCGCATCTTACGATAAAGCTTTAGAAATTAAACCAGACGACCACTATGCTTGGAACAACCGAGGTATTGCGCTGGGGAATTTAAAACGCTATGAGGATGCGATCGCATCTTACGATAAAGCTTTAGAAATTAAACCAGACTACCACTATGCTTGGAACAGCCGGGGTAATGCGCTAAGGGATTTAGGACGCTACGAAGAAGCGATCGCATCCTACGACAAAGCTTTAGAAATTAAACCTGACTTACACTATGCTTGGAACAGCAGGGGTATTGCCCTGGTGAATTTAAAACGCTACGAAGAGGCGATCGCATCCTACGACAAAGCTTTAGAAATTAAACCTGACTACCACTATGCTTGGGACAGCCGGGGGGATGCACTAAGGAATTTAGGACGCTATGAAGAGGCGATCGCATCTTATGATAAAGCTTTAGAAATTAAACCAGACTACTACGAAGCTTGGGGCAACAGGGGTATTGCGCTGGGGAATTTAGGACGTTACGAGGACGCGATCGCCTCTTACGACAAAGTTTTGGAAATTAAACCAGACGACTACTTAGCTTGGAACAGCCGGGGTAATGCGCTAAGGGATTTAGGACGCAACGAAGAAGCAATTGTCAATTACAACCACGTTGTAGAAATTAAACCGGACTACAACTACGCTTGGGAATATCGCGGCTATGCTTTTTATAACTTAGGTCGCTATGAAGAAGCGATCGCTAGCTTTGATAAAGTGTTAGAAATTAAACCCGAAGATTACGAAACCTGGAACAACCTAGGCTATCTATTACTTAAACCAGATTCCTCTGAAGGAATGACTGCCGTTTACGAAAAAGCGCTAGAAATCGGGTTACACCTACGCAATCTCTATAACAATTTAGAACGCTATCAAGAAGCCCTTAGCAATTTCGACAAAGCCTTAGAACTTAAACCTGATTATGAAATAACCTGGGCAAACCGAAGTTTTGCGCTGTATTACTTAAGTCGCTATGAAGACGCGCTTGCCAGTTGTAATAAAGCCATTGAGTTAAAATCTGACGACTATGTAGCTTGGTCTAATAAAGGCTTTGCGCTGATGAAACTAGAGCGCTTTGAAGAAGCTATTATCAGTTTTGACAAAGTGCTAAAACTTAAATCTGATAATCATAGTGCTTGGTACAAAAAGGCTTGCTGTTATGCTTTACAGGGCAATGTCGAATTGGCAGTTGAGAATCTGCAACAAGCTATCAATATGAGTCTTGACGAGTATAGAGAAGTGGCAAAAAATGATTCATATTTTGATATTCTTCGGGGTAATGAGCGGTTTGAGATATTGATTCGCTGAACAAAAATACAATTACTTAAATCCGTTCCCTCACCCAATTACGAAAATTACGCGTCATTCCCATTACCCCAATTCTTTGACTTTCCTCTAAAAATTGGGGAATTTTAGTTAAAGGTAGTTGGGTAAAAGTTGGTGAATTATTACACTCTAAATATTCCCCTTCTTGCAGTTGATAAATTTGCAGCACACCTTCGTCGTAGCGCCAAAGTTCAGGAATACCTAAAGAAGCATAAATTTGGAATTTATCTAGTGAAGAATTGGTCAAGTCTACTTCTACCACTAAATCTGGTGGTGGATCGTTGTTTAGATTAATTTCTGTTTTATTTCTCACCAATCTTTCATTCTGAATATAGTAGCTGCTATCTGGTTCCACACCGCGCCGCAAATCTTCCCGTTTGAAGGTAGTGGAACCCGCAGGAAAAATTTCTAAATTCAACTCTTCCCCAATCACAAAAATTAGACGCTCAATTAATCGGTTCCAATGCTCATGGGACAAGAGTGGAGTCATAATTTCCAGTATTCCTTGGTCATAAGTCATTCGAGAAACTCTATCTTCTCCCATATCAGTTAGCATGATTTCAAAAGTCTGCCAGCTGATGTTTCTCAATACAACTCTTTGTTGTGAAGCGGTGCGTGTAGTTACCATTGCTTAATCGGGTACAGACTACTACCACCAAAATAGCGTTAAATGACAACTTTGAAGATAGCTAATTAGAATGCATCCCCCAAAAGTAAGAGTTTGAGGCGAAATCTGTGTTGTAAAATAGACATAGAAGGATTCGGGGGACCATATTACTGGTCATAAACGCCTATAGAGACTATCTTTGGTAATCTCCAAGGACTAAAATCCAGCCAGCTGAAACAACTAGCTAGGCTGTATCACCAGCGCATACCGGGCGATCGCTTAACTACGCCTGAATTTTCCCAGCGACTGGCAGCAATTAGTACAGAAATCAATCAACCCGTGTGTGCCTACCTCAATCGTCGCGGACAAGTCATCCGCGTGGGGGTAGGTTCACCGCGTCAAACGCAAATCCCACTGCTGGAATTGCCCCGCTACGGTGCAGAACGACTCAGCGGTATTCGTTGTATCTCCACTCATCTCAAGTCAGAACCGCCCAACGAAGCGGCGCTGACATCGATGGCACTGCAACGCTTAGATGCCCTAGTCGTGCTAAATATAACCGGCACAGGATTTCAAAAGCGGGGTGGTGGCGCTACTGGGTACGTCAAAGAAGCTTATTTAGCGCACCTGACGGCTCAAGAATCCCGCCTAGCGATCGCAAGTCCGGCAACGCTGACAGCATCGAGCAATATCCCATCTCCAAGTTGGAATATATCACCGCCTTTAAGCTTAGACGTGCTGACAGACCAGGATTTTCTGGACTTAGTGGAAGCACTAGAAACAGACTTTCGGCGGGAATTTGTTGCTGCTG
>JBPCQW010000310.1:0-3166 GCA_050997715.1 Hassallia sp. | reverse complement strand
AAATCAGGATGCTATATGGAAATGGTTTCAGCACTAAATCTTGGTTCTACCATGTTTCAAGTGAGGGGCTATAACGACTGACTGACAGCTGTTCTGGCGTTTGAAAAATTAAAATAGACAGCTACCTATCAATAAGTACGAAAGTGAGCAGATACGGATATGACTGTATCAGTATCGAACGATTGCTGTAAAAGGTCTGTGGGTTATAGTTAGCTTTTGATGATACAAGCTATTCAGGGCCTTATTTTCAAAAGCTTACGAAGCCTGGGCTCTAGTTCCTCAGTAATTTGTCTGTCTCCACGCTCTATTTTACCAATATAGTCAGAGCTAATTCCAAGAAAGCCAGCCAGTTCCTTTCTTGACCAACCGCGTTCTTTTCTGCCTAGCTTAATCATCTCTCCTGTCAACATATCGTATGTTGACTCGGTCGCTACCAATGCTTTCTGGGGCTTTGGACTTTTAAGCTTAGAAAGCATTACAGGAATAGGATGCGGGGGTTTGATATTTAATTTAGCTCGCAGTAGCCGTTCGATAAGCTTAACTTTGCGCCAGTCTTTTGGTTTTGCTGCTTCGCTATTAGGGCGTATCCAGTCTGGGTACGTTTCAGGATCATATTCAATCTCCCAGCCCAATTCTGTAAGAAGAGTAAGCGCTCTATCCCACCGCTTTCTCAAATCGCGAGCTTTATACTTATCGATGAGTGCACGGTTAATATCTGGCTTAGTAATAACCTCTTCAAGCAGATTAACTACAGTGTACTCATAAGGGTTTTGATTTCTGGCTCTAATACGCGCATCGAGCGTAAGCTGAATAGCTAAGCGTAGCGCTAGTTCATTGTGATAAGGATCGATAGTCAGAATGTCTCTTGCTAAAAAGCCAAACTGATGAAGAGCTTCTTTTGCTCGGTTACCAGCTCGGTTAAGAAAATGCTTAGTCCACCCCCCCGGACTAACGGTAATGTAAATTTCTTCTGGCTTCTCAATTTTATTGGTCGCTAGATCAATTTGGCCATGCGAATCGATGAGCACATCCCACATTCGACCGACTGGCATACTCGCGTCTACTTTCCGCTTACCACGCCCCTCGATCCAAACAGACTTCACCATTAGGCAAGACAAGGCAAAAGCCGCTGCTGCAACCGTATTACGCTTTTCCACAAGCCCAGTATTGTGATTGCGATCCCAACCTAAAAGTGTGACAACATCTGTAGCTTTGAGCGTAAACGAGCTTTTCCAGGGTTCACCTTCTACCATCGTTTTGGCTGCAAAAATTAGCTGTAGCTTGACCGTATCGAACCCAAACTTATCAATGATCTGCTCAGCGGCTTCCCAGGGCAATAGCGCAATATCTCCTGGATTAGTAATATAGTGCTCAATGAAGTTGCCTGGATTACCCTTACTCTGATACTGAAAAACCGCCAAGTTGTCGTCGCTACGCTGCCAGAGTTCAGGGCGCAGTTGAGCTTTGATGCTGCTTGCGATCGGAATTGATGTAGGAATAGGGAAGACCTGTTCAAACGCTAGGTTCGTGTATGCCGCAGAGAGCGGGCGCTGCCTAAGTCCTAAGAGCTGTTCTAAGTCTTGTAGAGAGCAAGCAGGCAAATTTAAACCCTCAACAATTATCTGAGTAATGTCCTGGCCGTAAATTTGACCTAAAATCTCAAGCTTGTCGTTAAATTCATCAGCATCAGGATGATTTAGATAAGCGCCAATTGCCTTCTTAAGTTCCACTACTGTCAGCGTTTCGAGATACCCCTCCTCATGCTCAGCTTCTATCTCTTCAAGTGCCCAAACAATCAAGTTCGATCCGATCGCTTTGACGAACTCATCTTGAAACCCCTGTCGTTCAAAGAATGCAAGAAGTGCTTCTTTTAAGTGCCCTTTTATAAGAGCCTCATCTAGAGAAATATCAATGCTTTGTCCGGCCTTTGCCTTTTTGGGCGCATGGCTTAAAACTCGATAATGCGACTGGTTGAGATCTAACGCCTCAATCCCTTCTTTTTCTACAGTCAGTTCAACTTTATGCCTGTGAATTTTTACTAGATGTTCATAGAGCTGTAGCGTTATAAGATCTGGCAAGCTAGACTGCTCTTGAATAGTTCCTGTGAGATGATGTAAATATTCAAACGTTAAGATTTCATTGATTAATTGCGCCCAGCGGTAGCCTTTTTCGCCCAGCGGCGTGGGCGAAAAGTCATAAATGCTATTTGAAGGTTGGCTATCGCGCATTAATCAGGAGCAACGTTGAGAACTTACTTCTACTAGAGAAAATGCCATTCGGTCAAGTTAACAGTATTATGCCACTGAAAATGGCTTAGTACTGTTAAAATCGGCACCCTCCAAACTTAAACCATCTTTAAGTTGAGACCTTGAGTTCCCCAACTAGAAAACCTACAGTTCTAGGCATGGGCTATGCGCGGTTCTTAGTTTATTTTTTGGTGATTGGTGAAAATATAAACCACCAATCACCAAAAAACAGTATAATACTGCCAAACAGCCGCACTAAAACCATGCACGAAATTAAACAAGCCATCGAAAAGCTAAAGCAGGCGGCAGAAGCTATTAGAGAGAGTGGGGCGATCGCACCCGAGGGCGTGACTATAGATACGCACCATCCAGGCGGCGAGTCGAACCAGGTCTACAAGCGCCTGAGATCTCGAAAGGCCATTTTCACCGGTAAGCGAGGTAAAACAAAAACCCGTACTTTTAATGGCTCAGATGATAGAAAAGACTGGGAAAGCCGAATTATTCGGCGAAACCAATTGAAAGAAGTACAAAGGGTCGCTCATGCGCTTCAAGAAATTTCCGATGATCCAATATGGACGTGGCTGCATAGCTAATCTCCATCTCTTGACACCATTTGCAGATGGTATAGCAGCATCATTCTGTCATGATTGTCAAACTCAGATGGGCGCTTGCCTGGAAGAATTCTGAAGATAAATTCTGAAAGCTTCGTCCAATTCCAATCAAGCGATCGCACCTTTTGCTGAAGTGCCTGAATGCTAGTTTCTGTCTCTATATCAAGAGCTTTAGGCTTATGTGGGGGTACATTTTCAACGATAGGACTTGATAGAACCTGTGGAAAACGTTGAATTCCCCCCGAACCCCCCTTCCCGGAGTAAAACTTCGTTTTAGCAGAGGCAGAAACGTCAGAGTTGGAAGAGGTA
>JBPCQW010000177.1:0-26229 GCA_050997715.1 Hassallia sp. | reverse complement strand
CTTGGTGAGGAATTGTCGGCGCATAAGAAACCATATCCGCTGGGTTTGTGCCTTTGAGATAATTGGTTGTTTCTAAGCCGACACCGTTCAATCCAAACCACTCTAAGCCACCGATGAAGGGATTACCCGGTGCAAAAGCAAGGCTGTAACCCCATAAAATCCAGGTGACTCCAACAATTGCCATCAGCACGAAGCTCATCATCAATGTATTTAGGATGTTGCGCGATCGCACAAATCCACCAGAGAAAAACGCTAATCCAGGTGTCATCAACAACACTAAAGCTGCACAAATCAGCATAAATGCTGTATCGGCTGATGTTTGAGCATTAGTGATTGCGGCGTTGACATCTATCTGTGGGTGCTGCCAAGGCATTACCCATCAAAGGTCCACCTAGAAGCAATGAGGCGATCGCCCCAATTCTCACAACTTTCTTCAACACTTCTTCTTTGTCCCTAAATACCAACAATTTTTTTACTTACATTTGAGTAGTTTATGATACTTTATTTCCTCTGGAGTTACTCAAATTTAGTTTCTGGTATCACTAACTAAAAATATACTTCTTATAGCAGTTACTAAGTCTTAAATCAATATATTCTTATGCAATTTTGGCAACTTTAATTTTCCACAATTAATATTATTTTTAGCTTGACCCTATACAAATCTTTTGTGTTTATTATTTATTGGTAATCTTTAAAAAAAGTTGTTAGTTGATGCTTCATAAAAATCCTAATAGCAAACAACTAACAACTAACGATTATCAACTATCACATAATACTAGGTTTTCCTCGGTGCGGTATTTCACCTGAGTTACTTATGTCAGGAAATCCGCTAGAATTAGCCTCTTTAGCGAATCCGTTGTAAGCCTCCATCCCATGTTCAGCAATATCCAAACCTTCAAACTCTTCTTCAGGAGTTACTCGGATACCTAAAGTCGCCTTAAGTACTAGCCAGAAGATGCTACTCAGAAGAACAGTCATGCCGCCGACCGAGACAATACCGACTAATTGCGGAATCAATGTACCAAAAGCACCACCAAAGAATAATCCGTGGGGTCCGATTGGCTTACCTGCCAAGTCAAACAGCCAAGGATATTTACCAGGACCAGCAGCGAATAAACCTACTGCCAGAGTTCCCCAAATACCACAAACTAGGTGAACTGAGGTGGCTCCCACAGGGTCATCAATGCGGATTTTGTCAAAGAAGGTAACGGAGAAAACTACCAAAACTCCGGCAATCAAGCCAATGATGAAAGAACTACCAACGCTGACGTAAGCACAAGGCGCTGTAATTGCTACTAAACCCGCCAAAATACCATTGATAATCATCGAAAGGTCTGGCTTACCCAAATACAGCCAAGCTGTAGCTGTGGCAGCAATACCACCGACAGCACCTGCCATGTTGGTGGTTAAGGCTATGTGGGTAATTGCACCAGGGTCGGCAGCCATCACTGAACCTGGGTTGAAACCAAACCAGCCCAACCACAAAATCAAGCAGCCTAAGGTGGCAATGCTCATGTTATGACCAGGAATGGCATTAACTTGCCCATCTTGATATCTACCAATGCGTGGTCCGAGAAATGCTGCTCCCATCAAAGCTGCCCAGCCACCAACTGAGTGAACGACTGTAGAACCGGCAAAATCCCAGAAGCCTATGTCTGCTAACCAACCACCACCCCAAATCCAGTGTCCGGTGATGGGGTAGGCAATGCCCACGAGTAAAATGCTAAAGATTAAGAAGTCAACGAACTTAATTCTTTCGGCAACTGCCCCGGAAACAATTGTGGCTGCTGTGCCGGCGAATACTAGCTGAAATAAGAACTTCGCAGCTAGAGGTACACTAGTCCAATTAAGAGCGCTGAAGATGCCTTTATAAGCATCTCCCGTGGCGGGACTGTTATCGGCTCCTCCTAAGAAAAACCCATTAAAGCCGATGAAATCATTGCCATCGCCAAACATCAAGGCAAAACCGATCACCCAAAATGCCACTGTCGATAGGGCAAACACGATCAAGTTTTTGGAAAGAACGTTGACTGCGTTTTTCTGGCGACAAAACCCGGTTTCTAGCATACAAAAACCAGCGTTCATGAAGAACACCAAAAAAGCAGCGATCGCTACCCATAATGTATCAAGGGCAACTTTTAGATCCGCTGTGGTTGGTCCTGCTGATGGAGTTTGGGCAACCGCTGCACAACCCCAAGCCAACACAATCAAACAAGCGATCGGTAAGCAAGCTTGCCAACTCGCAGATAGTCGCTTAATTGCTAAATTAAATTTATTGACAATTGAGTTGGATTGTGTTCTCTTCGCTTGATATCTACTGCTAGTTTTCGATTTCTTGTTTCGTGTAACTTTTAACATCATGCCTTTAAGTATCCCTAACTGAAAAAATACCTTAAGCAACAAAGTGCTAACGCCAAAAGCGAAACAAGTCGTTTTTGATATTTGTCATTCGGGTAAGTTGGTTGTTGAAACTTGTTTATTCTCATCACTGGCAATTGATTGTGTGAAAATCAAAAAACCAAATAACCACAGTAGTAATCAATCAACTGGTGCTATCTCTGTAGATTTTACGGAAATTATTAATAAATTATTATGTATTTTGTCAAACAGTCAAGCATCCTTCATTGACTCTCTAATAATTATTTTGTGACAGGAAAATATTTTAACTTGTCAACTTAGGATTGGAGATTAGTTAGTAACTAATGGCAATAATTCACAATATCCTATTAAAGAAACTTTTGCTAAAAAAGTCTCAAGTGTAAAGAATAAAATACTAAGAACTTATCGTTTTAGCTTTTTCTTTCTCCAAATTAACCCCGCAGCAGAAACTCGCAAAGGTTCAGTGCTGTTTTTTGTTCAAAAGTTTGGTGAATCCAGTAACAAAGTTGATTGATTTTCTACTAAGCCAAATAATAATTCTGTAGTGTTAAATACAATTTTCTAGTTTTTGCTGCTACTTGGATGCATCAGCATCGCTAAATAAAGTAACTGTATCCGTTACAGTGTCAGCATTTCCGGACATTAGGAGCTATAAGTCAAGAAATTATGAAATTTGCATAAAATAAGTTAACAATTTTTACAAAAAAATAAAGCTACTGCTGTTATTAATGAGATACTTTATATCTTTTTATACAATTTATAAGAAAGAATCTTTTCGTTAGGTATAGTTAATTCTCAATAAACAACGGATATTACATCTGTTGCAAATATTTTTCCCAGCCTAATTGTTCTAACTTCCCTTGCTTTACCATTACCGATTCGCAGAGATTTTGGCGATATTCTTGGATTTTTTCGAGTAATTCAGGTTGGTGAGTAGCGATAATTTGAATTGCCAAAAGTCCCGCATTTGTCGCATTACCGATCGCCACGGTTGCAACTGGGATACCAGCAGGCATTTGTACAATCGAATACAAGGAATCAATTCCTTGTAAGTGACGACTAGGAACGGGAACACCGATAACCGGAAGCGGAGTTAAAGATGCCACCATTCCCGGAAGATGAGCTGCACCACCCGCACCGGCGATAATCACTTTAATACCGCGTTGATGTGCAAGTTGTGCGTAATTTACCATGCGTTCTGGGGTACGATGGGCGCTGAGGATGGCAACTTCGTAAGTAACGCCAAATTCTTCACAAATAGCGATCGCACCCTGCATAGTGGGTAAATCGGAATCGCTACCCATGATAATACCGATAAGGAAAGTCATAGGATTTTGGATTTTGGATTAACGTGATGAGCAAAGCAACACCCATAGATATTATCAATGCTAGAGTGCCGGGATACAAAGATTTGCAGATGCTCTCAGTTAACAGTAAGGGCATAATTGACGTAATCGTGCCAATGAGTCTGGCTTATAAAGGCGTTGATCCAGATGTGCAATTGCTGGATGTTGTTGGTGATTGGATTTCCTTGGGTGGCGTCGATTTGCAGATTAACGGCGCTTTGGGGTTAGCATTTCCGGAATTAAAAGCTGAAAATTTCGACTTTCTCCAGAAAATCTCTGAATATCTTTGGAATGTGGGGGTAGATGGATTTTTACCGACGCTGGTGACAACTTCGGTGGATAATATTCAGCGATCGCTTACCGTCATCGCTGATTTTATTTTCCGTCAAAAAGTCGGTTCGCAAATTCTTGGTGTCCATCTAGAGGGACCATTTTTAAACTTGCAAAAGCGCGGCGCACATCCGGCTGAGTATCTGTTACCTTTGACAATTGAGGAAGTAAAGCGAGTTTTGGGCGATTATGCCCAGATTGTCAAAGTTATCACTCTTGCACCAGAGTTAGATCCTACTGGTGAAGTCATTCCTTACTTGCGTTCAAAGGGCATCATCCTTAGTTTAGGACATTCCCAAGCCACCGTCGCCCAAGCCGAAGAAGCTTTTAAATTGGGTGCAACGATGGTGACTCATGCTTTTAACGCTATGCCATTATTACATCATCGCGAACCGGGATTATTAGGAGCAGCAATTATTCATCCTAATGTCATGTGTGGTTTTATTGCCGATGGTGAACATGTTTCGCCGATTATGCTACAAATTCTACTACGCGCCAGTTCTCACAAAGGACTTTTTTTAGTAAGTGATGCTTTATCGCCTTTGGGACTTGCTGATGGGGTTTATCCTTGGGATACTCGGCAAATTGAAGTGAAAAATGGTACTGCCAGACTGCCAGATGGAACTTTATCAGGGACGACTTTATCCTTATTGGTGGGAGTGCAGAATTTGGTGAAGTGGGGAATTTGTAATGTAGAACAAGCGATCGCGCTTGCTACTGATGCACCAAGAAAGGCAATTGGATTATCAGGAATTTCCCCAAATCAACCCGCCAATTTATTACGCTGGCATTGGGATGAAGCTACAAAAGAACTCACTTGGCAGCGATTATTGAGCTAAATTTTGCGTAAAGGTAATGCATATCTATGTAGGTAATATAGACTAAATGGACTTCATAAACCAATGGATATAGCTCTACTCGTTAAATTTCTCGCTCCCTGTCTGCCATTTTTGTTGAAGGTGGGTAATAAAGCCGTAGAGGGGGCATCTGAAAAAGTAGGTGAAGATGTTTGGAATAAAGCCAAAGCTATTTGGGCTAAGTTACATCCCAAGGTAGAAGCAAAGGAAGCAGCTAAAGAAGCAGCAACGGATGTGGCACAAAAGCCAGAGGATGAAGATTTACAAGCAAGTTTGCGAGTGCAACTAAAAAAGATTTTGGATGCTGATACACCACTTGCTGAGGAAATAACTAAGATTTTGCAAGCATCGACTGACAAACCTGGTGACAATATTGACGTGAGTGCTAATGCTTACGACCAAAGTACGGTAAAGCAAGTTGGGAAGATTGACGCAAATCAAGTGAGTTTTTAATTGAGTAGGGTGGGTAGGGTAGTAGTGTGTCAAAGACCAATTGAAGGATAGATTTTCTGTAGAGACGGCGATTTATCGCGTCTCTCTAACCGTCAAAATGAATTTGACAGACTAGTACTGCCCACCCTACAAATTTTGATGTTTCGAGTTCTGAACACCAAGTTTCGAGTTCCGAACACGAAGTTCCGAGTTCCGAACACGAAGTTCCGAGTTCCGAACACGAAGTTCCGAGTTCCGAACACGAAGTTCCGAGTTCCAAACACCAAGTTTCGAGTTCCGAACACGAAGTTCCGAGTTCCGAACACGAAGTTCCGAGTTCTGAACACCAAGTTCCGAGTTCACAACGACAACACCCAGCAAAATTCTTACTTATGCTGATTAACTATGGCGGAAGAACCAAACCCCAGTAGTCAAAAAATCATCAGGATAGAGGGAACTGCTAAAGAGGAGAGCAAACTAACTCAAGTTGGTTCTATTGAAGCAGAGAATGTTTATTTAACTACAGAACAGTCACAAATTATTTTTCAGCTAGAAAGGATTAATAAACCAGAATCGCCTGGGGTTCTCAAAGCTGGCAACTCTCCCAAAAGTTTGGCTTACTGGCAGGGACGGAAAACAGAAATTGCTCAAATAAATCAATGGTTAACTGATGAAAATACTTTCCTAATTGGCATAGAAGGCATCGGTGGCACGGGTAAATCGATGCTGGCAGCTAAAATTTATGAGGAAGTTGAGGGTTTTCCTCAGCGATTTTGGGGTGATGTCAGTAATGGGGCAAGTTTTAGCGATTTAGCTAGGCAAGTATTGACAGAATTTGGCTTTCGGGTTCCAGAACAAGAAGCAAAGTTAGTAGACGCCCTAGTTAAGTGTTTACGTTCTGGTCAATTTTTACTGATTATTGACAACCTGGAGAGTTTATTACAACCAGATAGGCAGTGGGGAAGTTTATTCTACGGCGACTTTTTCAACGCTTGGGTAGAATATGGCGGTAATAGTAAGGTGTTAGTCAGCACCAGAGAAAGACCAGAATTAAAAGGCTTTGAGTGGCTAACCCTGAAAGGTTTGCAAGTACAAGAAGGGGTAGCACTGTTAACTGCATTGGGCATTCGCGGAGATTTAGGGGAGTTTGTCGAATTGGTAGATGGGCATCCCCTAATGTTGCGCTTGGTAGCAGACTTATTAAAAGAAGAATATTCACAAGACCCGGATTTAAGAAGATTAGCAGATTTAGGCTTAGGGAATTTACGGCAGTTGTTAACAGATCCCCAAGTGGTAGGTGTCCATCGCCGGGAAAATGTGGGGATGGTGTTGGTGTTGAATGCCAGTTTTGAGCGGTTGAGTGAGTTGCAAAAGGTTTTATTGCTTAATATTAGTGTTTATCGTGGTGCAGTTGATAGCGCAGCAGCAGTGGCGGTGTTGTCTGGAAGTTCACCACCAGAGATTGAGCGAGAATTGAGGAACCTTGTTAAGCGTTCTTTGTTGTTAGAAAAACTTAATGGTAAGCGGTGGTATGAGTTTCAACCTGTTGTTTTAGAATATGCGCGGTATAAAGCTGGCGATCAGATCGAGGTGCATCAACGAGCGATTTATTACTATCTTTTGAATTTTAAACCAAAACCTTGGCAGACTAAAGAAGATATCAAGGAATACTTAGAAGTTGTCCATCATTGGTATCAACTAGAAAATTATGACTCGGCATTCAATGTATTAAGCACTTGCAATGATTTTTTGACCTTGCGGGGTTATTACACCATCCAACTTGACTTATGGGGGCAGTTGATAGCAGCTTGGGAAAAAACTGGCGAGAGAGAAAACTGGAAGTATCCTGCTGCTCTCATTAACTTAGGCATTGCTTACGGCTCCTTGGGGCAATACCAACGGGCGATTGAGTTTCATCAACAGTGCTTGAATATAGCCAGAGAAATCGGCGATCGCAATACTGAAGGCAAATCCTTAGCTAATTTGGGTCTTGGTTACTCAAACCAGGGGCAATACCAACAAGCGATTGAGTTCTTCCAAGAGTCAAAGCAAATCGCTCTTGAGATCGGCGAGCGCAATTCTGAAGGCTTATGCTTAGCTAATTTGGGTATTGCTTACTTATACCAGGGGCAATACCAACAAGCAATTGATTTGTTGGAGCAGTCAAAGCAAATCGCTATGGAGATGGGCGATCGCAATACTGAAGGCGCATCCTTAATGAGTTTAGGTCTTGCTTACTTAAACCAGGGGCAATACCAACAAGCGATTGAGTTCTTCCAAGAGTCAAAGCAAATCGCTCTTGAGATCGGCGATCGCAATACTGAAGGCAAATCCTTAATGAATTTGGGTGTTGCTTACTTATACCAGGGGCAATACCAAGAAGCAATTGATTTCTTCGAGCAGTCAAAGCAAATCGCTCTTGAGATCGGCGATCGCAATTCTGAAGGCTTATGCTTAATGAATTTGGGTCTTGCTTACTTATATCAGGAGCAATACCAAGAAGCGATTGATTTATTCCAGCAGTCAAAGCAAATCGTTACGGAGATAGGCGATCGCAATACTGAAGGCTTATGCTTAATGAATTTGGGTGTTGTTTATTTAAACCAGGGGCAATACCAAGAAGCAATAGATTTGTTGCAGCAGTCTTTAGAAATATCTAAGGAAATAGGCGATATTCGAGGGGAAGCTAATTCCTGGTTTAATTTAGGTTTGTCATTAGAAAACCTCAATCGAGAATCAGACGCACTGGGTGCTTATCGCAATGCCCGTGAACTTTTTCAGGCAATGGGACTTGATGCTAATGTGCAAGATTGTAACAATGCAATTGAGCGTCTCTCTCAACCACAAACGCCTGTAATCTCCCATCGTGGGTTTTGGGGTTGGTTCCGTCGGTTGTGGCGTTGGGTTCGCTCTTGGTTTAGGCAGTAAATAAATTAAATTATTACAATAAATCTAACCTGTTAATTCCAAATTTTTGGGAAATCATAGTTTCAAATTTATGAATAGCAAAATCATAGATATCGGTCAAGCTATATCTAAAGATATTGCAGAGTATTTCAACTTTCTCTCTCCTGGAGATATTAGACTGAAAAATTCCAGAATAGGAATTGAAACAATTCTTTATGAATACATCGATTGTGGACGCTCTCCAGAGGAAATTGCCCAAATATATAAGTCAATTTCCTTAGAACAAGTATATGCAACTATTCTTTACTATTTGCAAAACAAAGAAATTATCAGTGTTTACATGAATAACTGGCTAGAACATGGTCATAGAATGAGAGAAGAACAGCGACTTAATCCCCCACCAATATCAGAAAAACTCCGCCAACTCCGAACTGCAAGACAAGCCAAAAAACAAATACATGACGCTGAGATATCTGATTGATGAAAATGTCAATCCTTTATATATATCCAAATCAAATTAAACTAAAAGAACCTGATATTTTTATCCAGGTAATAGGAGAACCAGAAACACCACCGAAAGGAACACTCGATCCAGAAATTATATGTTGGTGTGAGGAAAATAATTTTATATTAGTGACAAACAACCGCACTTCCATGCCAGTACATTTAGCCGATCATATTGCTGTTAATCGTCACATACCAGGAATTTTTATTCTCAATCCGAATTTAAGTGTTGGTGAAAATATAGAAGAATTAATATTAGTTGCTTTAGCTTCAGAAGATGGTGAATATCAAGACCGCATAGTTTATTTACCTTTGCCATAATATTAATATTCATAACAAAAGCGCACTTTGCATCTTTGTATGAAACTCTATCACAAAAAACTTGTGAAAGCGATCGCTCTTATCGACTGGCGCAAAAGCGATCGCGAGCTATTAGCCTACGCAAACTTCAAAACCGTTGATTTTCCGGCAAGGTGCAATATCTGAGTATAGAAAAATTTGGCAGAGCGTTCTTGACGGTTGCTATTAGTGATATTTTTAAGCATTGGGAACCCATCAAAATTCAACATGAACGCAACCGACGATAAAACAATTGTTAAAAATTATTTCAATTCCACAGGCTTTGACCGCTGGAGACGTATCTATGGTGATGGCGAAGTCAACAAAGTTCAGCTAGACATCCGTAACGGACATCAGCAAACCGTCGATACAGTCCTTAGCTGGTTAAAAGCTGACAACAATTTAGCAGAGATATCAATCTGCGATGCCGGATGTGGTGTGGGTAGTCTTAGCATCCCCCTAGCGGCAGATAATGCGAAAGTTTATGCCAGCGATATTTCTGACAAAATGGTGGGTGAAGCGAAGGATAGAGCTTTAGAAACTTTAGGACAAGCAGAAAATCCGACTTTTGCCGTCCAAGATTTAGAAGCGTTGAGTGGTAGTTATCATACCGTCATTTGCTTGGATGTTCTCATCCACTATCCCCAATCCAAGGCAGACGAGATGATTTCTCATTTATCTTCCTTAGCACAGTCGCGGGTAATTCTCAGCTTTGCGCCGAAAACCTTCGCGCTTAGTATACTGAAAAAAATCGGCAGTTTTTTCCCAGGACCGAGTAAAGCAACTCGTGCTTATTTGCATCGTGAGGTTGATGTGGTGAAAATACTAGAAAAAAACGGCTTTAGTGTGGAAAGACAGTCAATGACTCGGACTCGCTTTTACTTTTCGCGAATACTGGAAGCTACACGTAAGTGAGGTTAAGATCGCGTCGATATAGCTTTTATATTTTGCGCTTTTGATTATGAAATCCCTCACCAAAGTAACTGCCGGATTCTTGCTTACTTTCGGATTTGTATGTTTGATGATCAGTGCTTCTGCCATATCGCAGTTAGCAGATAAAGACCAGAATACCTTAGAACAGCAAGACGCGACAGATACTTTTATTGGAGGAATAGCCCTCGGTGTGCCATTAGTAGCAGGGGGAGGATACATGCTTTGGGGATTGCGTAGAAGACATGAAAAATTGTTAAGCGATCGCTTGGATTCTACTTTTTATCAAATTCTCAAAGCCGATAATGGTAGAATTACCGTCTTGCAGTTGGCGATGGAAGCACAACTATCTGGGGAACAAGCTAAACAATATCTCGATCAAAAAGCTAAAGAGTTCAACGCTACTTTTGAACCAAGTGATCAAGGCAACATTAGTTACTTATTTCATCTTTGATATTACAGCAGAATTCAGGAGTCAGGAGTCAGGAATAAAACAGGCTTTATACTTGGCTTTGAGACTTGGCTTGTGTACTTCACTAACTTGAAATCTGCTGTATGTCCGCACTGATTAATAGTAACCGTTGTAAACATCTTCGCACGGAACGTTTCTACGATATGTGCGCTCTGCCAGACATGATATGGGATGTCATTTTTATTTCCTAGTCCCTAGTCCCCAATCCCTAGTCGCTGCTTTCTTAGTGGAACATGTAGGCAAGTGAGGCTAGAATCACAAACAAAGTTCATTGTTTAAAGTGGAACTATGAAGACAGCTGGAAAATTAGCTTCTGGATGGCTGCTTACACTCGGATTTATGTTTATAACGCTATCAGCCTCAGCGCTATTTAACAAAATAGCTATAGACAAGGCATCTCGACGATTACCCGTAGATTTTGAGGAACAAGAATTTGTAGCTTCAAATGCTACCTATCCTGATGATAATACTGTTGTAGGTGGTTTAGTTTTTGGCGTTCCTACTTTAATACTAGGGGGATGGCTAGCATTGGGATTATACCGTGATAGTCAGCAAGAGAAAAAAATGATTAATCAACAGGTGAGCGATCGCTTGCAATCTCTTTTTTATCAAATGCTTCAAGAAAACAATGGACGTGTCACGGTTTTAAGGTTTGCAATGCAGTCACAGCTACCTCCTGCGGTTGCCAGAGAATATTTAGATGAAAAAGCGCAAGAATTTCATGCTAACTTTAAAGTAAGCGACGATGGGGCAATCTCTTATCATTTTGATGTCTAAACCATAAGAACAGCGAAAATGGGATAACTCCATGACGCAGATATTTTTGAGTATAGGTGCTATTTTTGGCGGTTTGTCGGTTGCTGCTGGTGCGTTTGCTTCTCATGCATTGGGGGAGAAAATTAGCGATCGCTCGCTGGAAATTTTTGAAACCGCCGCTCGTTACCAAATGTACCACGCTCTGGCATTATTGTTAGTAGCACTACTATTGAGCATCTACCAACAATCTCCGCCACCGACTTTATTAGCAAGTGGGTGGCTGTTCATCATTGGGATTGCTTTGTTCTCAGGTAGCTTGTATGCTCTCTCGTTAACAAATGTGAAAATATTGGGAGCGATCGCACCACTCGGAGGTGCAGCTTTTATTGCCGGTTGGGGTGCTTTGGCTTTTGCCGCTTGGAGTCTAAAATATTAAATAGTTAGGAGTTAGGAGTTAAGAACTGCTAAATTTTAACTCTTAACTCTCAAACGTATCAGTAAATCATGCAAAGCTGCCTTAGCTGTAGGTGCTTCAGGTAGTATACTGGTTTGAGCGGCTACTTCCAGGCGATCGCGCAAGCGATTATATTCTTGTTGATAAAAAGTCAAATCAGCATCAGGTAAAACTGATTTTTCTAAATTTGTCAGCTTCGCTGCGATTAAATCAGGAATGTAAGGTAAATCAAAAATTTCATTCAGCTTAACTAAATTCGCTTCTACAATTCCAGTTTGCATTAAGTAAATACCAGTCAACAGCACTCGATAAACATAAAGCAACGGTTTAACTCGACACGGTTGTTCTTTCTCAAACAATTTCCATTGTGTTGCGGCAAAACCAAAATAATGGTAGCAGTGATAACGAGTAATACAATCGTTAGCAATAACCTTTAATTCCTCATATTCTGGCGTACTTTTTAAGATTAAAGGTGAATATAATTGCTCTAACACATAACCATTCTTTTTAAGTAGTAATAAAAAGAATTTTTTGACATCGTGAGTTACTAAATCAATCTGTAAAGATTCGCGAATTTCTGACAACTCAATAGTTTCCGGCACAGTATTTAGTCCGACAACTTCGCGCACTGGTAAAATGTGAACACCGCGTAAATCATAATCAGAATCCGGTGAGGGAAAACCATATAAATGGGAACCGCTGATAGTCGAGAATAAAAGCGGGTAAGGCTGTTGAGAAAGAATTGTATTAATCGAATTCGGAATATTCATATTTAAAATTAGTTATTCGTAGTCAGCGCTTCAGCCCTGTAAAAAATATAAATCGATAAGATTGTTTAAAAATAATTATGTTAAGATAACCCATATTCATATTTAAAATTAGTTATTCGTAGTCAGCGCTGAAGCGCTGAAGTGCTAACGCGCGAAACTCATAAAATTCCTTAATAAAGGCTTTCTGCTTTACAATATATCTTCTTGGGCGCTTGAATAAAGTATTTAAATAATGCCGGACATAGCCATCCTTGCATATTTGTTTGGCTCCAATAATACCAATGTCCGTTATATTCTTCTCTCAACCAAGTCAATTCTGCTTGATAACCTGGGAAAGGATTTGCAGAAAATAAAAGTTTAAAACCTTCATCAACATTGTGAATATGTTGCACCAAAATGTCAATCATTTCCGGTACACCACTCACAAAGGGTTCGTGAACTAATCCGACTCGTTCATCGTCAAACACCCATGTCGAATTATGTCGATAGGGGAAAATCACCATCATTGAATTAGTCATAACCTCACCCCTACAGACAATAATTTTCTTAAAAAAATGTTAAGTTATGTAAATAGTAAGTAATTTCAGGGAAGCGATCGCCTAGCACAAATAAATCAAATATTCATTTAATTCTCAGTCACACACCTCAATTAAAGCAAATACTTCAATTATGTGCCGATTACTTGGCTACCTTGGTTCACCTGTTTCTCTAGACCATCTATTATACAAACCAGAACACTCGTTGATAGTCCAGAGTTACCAACCCCGCGAAATGATTTCTGGGGTAGTCAACGCTGATGGCTTTGGTGTTGGCTGGTATCATCCGGAAAAAGATACCGAACCTTTCACCTACAAAAATACAGTACCGATTTGGAACGATATTAATCTACCGAGTCTTAGCCGTTTTGTTGAGTCTAAATGTGTAGTGGCTTATGCTCGCAGTGCTACACAAGGTCAAGCATTGGATTTTGCTAATTGTCAACCATTCAAACATCAAAATTTACTATTCTTTCACAATGGAAGAATTGAGAATTTCCGAAAAACATTATATAGAAAAATTCGCAGCATTCTAACACCTGAATTTGACGAACTAATTAATGGTAGTACTGATTCTGAACATATTTTTGCGCTACTGTTTTCTCTGTGGCAAGACAATCAACATCTAACTTTAGAATCTGCTTTACGCAAGACATTATTAACGCTTTTGGATTTAGCCCAACGTCATGAAGTGGATGTCTCAGCAAATGTGATAATTAGCGATGGACATCGGCTGATTGCTTCACGCTTTGCTTCAAGTTCACCTGCTCCGTCTCTTTACTGGCTGCGGGACGATCCAATTTTTCCCAAGTCTGTAATTATTGCATCTGAACCGCTATTTGCGAGTAATTGGACTGCTTTCCCGGAAAATAGCATTATCACTGTGGGAGAAGACTGTGATATCCAAATTGAGAAAATCTAATTTACAACAAGCAATTTCTCTTGCTTTCTATCAATGTCGAAGAAACACTCTCGCTTTGTTCGAGGATATGGACGATGCCACATTTCGCTGTCAGGTTCATCCTGATTTTAGTCCTGTGGGGTGGCATTTGGGACATATTGCCTTCACTGAGTCTTTATGGCTGTTAGAACGCAGTGCAGGTAATGCTTGTTTGTTTCCGCAATACCGCAAATTTTTTGCAGCTGATGGTTTACCCAAATCACAGCGAGTCCAATTACCAAACCTGGAAGAAATTTATTATTACTTAGACAGAGTTAGAAAACAAGTTTTAGATTACCTAGAAGTAGCTGATTTAAATCAGCAAGAACGTCTTTTGCGCTTTTTGCTTCAGCACGAAAGTCAACATTGTGAAACGATCGCCTTTTTGTTGGAATTAGCTTATAGGAATGAAAGACAAGGAGGACAAGAAAGACAAGGTGACAAGGAGACAAGGGGACAAAAAGAGCAATTCTTTTCCCCCCCTCTCCCCCTCTCCCCCTCTCCCTGTGTCATCGAAATCCCAGCAGGTGAGTTTGAAATTGGTAGTAACGCGATTGATGCTCTTGATAACGAGCGTCCCGCACATAAGGTGTATTTAGACACTTATTCTATTGACCGCTACCCGGTGACATGCGGGCAGTATCGGGTATTTATGGAAGCGGGAGGCTACGAAAATCCACGCTGGTGGTCAAAAGCTGGCTGGGAATGGTTGCAAATACAGCTAAGGGAACCGCTTTATTGGCATAACGTTTTATCTGCGGATAATCACCCCGTTTGTGGTGTTAGTTATTACGAAGCAGAAGCATATTGCCGATTTGTAGGTAAGAGACTACCTACAGAAGCCGAGTGGGAAAAAGCAGTTAGTTGGGACGCAGACATGAATCGTCGCCGCATCTATCCTTGGGGTGATGAAGAACCAACACCGCAACATTGTAATTGCGTTGATGTCGCATCTCCACAGAAAAATCGCCTAACTATCAACACAACACCAGTAGATGCTTACCCACAAGGGCAAAGTGCTTATGGTTTGTATGATACTTTGGGTAACGTCTGGGAGTGGACTGCATCCTGGTTTGATGGCTACGATGGTTTTGAGATGTATCCTTATGTAGGTTACTCGCAAGTTTATTTTGACCAACAGCACCGAGTTTTAAAAGGTGGTAGTTGGGCAACTAATCCTTTTGCATTGCGTTCTAGTTTTCGCAACTGGTATCATCCCGGTGTGCGGCAGATTTTTGCGGGGTTTCGTTGCGCTCTTTAGGGAGTAGGGAATGGGGAATTTTTACTACTCACCACTCCCGAATCTTTGCAAATTTAATATAAAAACGAGAAAACATAGCCTTCATGCTTGTGTAATCTAGCTCAAGCGTGATTTATTTTGATGTCGCTTCGTGTTTCACTAGCTTTGGTTGGAGGTTTGTACATAAGAATGCAACCTATCATACCAAGTAATCGGAGGTTCAATGTCAATATCTAAAGCTCTCGGCAGTAAGGTTAATTCCCAAAATACTATTGAAAAACGCTTAGAAATACAGCGTTTGCTAGAACCAACTTTGGTTGTTTCCTCTAGTGCTGGGAGTGATGTAGTTAAGGGATTAACTCAAACACGGAAATCCCTACCCCCTCGTTACTTCTACGACGATCGCGGATCTGAGTTATTTGAGCAAATCTGCGAGTTACCAGAATATTACGTTACGCGAACAGAAACGGCAATTTTACAAAAGTGTGCTAATGAAATTGCCAAAATTACAGGGGATTGCGAACTGGTGGAACTTGGCAGCGGTAGCTCAACCAAAACCCGTATTATTTTAGATGCATACAAGCAGTTAGGCTATCCTTTGCGTTATCTGCCGATTGACGTGAGTGCAGGTATGTTGGAAACTAGTGCCAAGCAGCTATTGGCAGATTATCCCTCATTGCAAGTTCACGCGATCGCCGGAACTTATGAGATGGCATTAGCGCAACTGATACCAAAGCAATTACCCAGCAGGATGACTTGTTTTATCGGTAGCACGTTGGGTAATCTCAATCCTCAAGAGTGTGATGTGTTTTTATCGGAAATTCAAGACGCAATGCATGTGGGAGAGTATTTTTTATTGGGGGTGGACTTGCAAAAGCCGAAACACATCTTAGAAGCTGCTTATGATGACAGCCAAGGTGTGACGGCAGCGTTTAACCTAAATATGTTGGATCATTTAAATCGGCGATTTGAGGGGAATTTTGACACGACGCAGTTTGAACATTTAGCTTTTTATAACGAAACTGAAAATCAGATTGAGATGCATTTGAAAAGTCTGTGTGAGCAAACTGTGGAATTACGCGCTTTAAATCTAAGTGTTCATTTTGAAAAAAACGAGACAATCCTCACCGAAATTTCTCGTAAATTCGACATCAATACCATTAAGCAGCAACTTGCAGCAAAAGGCTTGATACCACTTCATGTGTGGAAAGATGCAAATGAGTGGTTTGGTTTGTTACTTTGCCAATTGCAAGCATAGATGAGAGCGGAAATATAGCGGTTCTCAGTTGGGTGGAATACACCCGATGGGGAGTCAGAAGCCAGAATTGGTGGAGAACTTTATATTCTGACTCCTGACTCCTAACTCCTAACTTTTGTAGAGACGTTCCACCGGAACGTCTCTACCTGACTCCTGAATTTTCATATAGCATTAAATTGAGTGCAAATTTCATGCTTAATAACCTCTATGCTAAACATAAGTCGAGATATCCATTCACTTTCTAGCTTTAAGCGCAATACGGTGGAATTTATTGAGCAGATGAAACAGACAGGAAAAGCAGTAGTGTTAACAGTTAATGGCAAAGCCGAACTTGTGGTTCAGGATGCAGAGTCTTACCAAAAGCTGCTAGATGCGTTGGAAAGGTTGGAAGCTATAGCAGGAATTAAGCAGGGATTGGAGGATGTAGAGGCACTTAGAACCAGTAGTCTAACCGAATTTGAGCAAGAAATGCGGCAAAAATATGGCATTTCAAGTTAGGGTGACTCAGACGGCAAAAGCTGAAATTGATACTGCTTACTCTTGGTTGAGAGAACGCAACCCAGTTTATGCAGATAAGTGGTTTCGGGAATTGATGGATACTATTGCGACTCTGCAAGAAAAGCCTTTGCGTTGCGCTCTAGCTCCAGAAAATGATGCACTTGCAGAGTAAATCAGTCAACTTATCTACGGTAAGTCAAGAAATAAGTACCGAATTTTGTTTACTATTCGAGAAGATACTGTTTTTGTGCTTCATGTACGTCATAGTTCACAAGTTCCATTAACGGGTCAGGAAGTTGATGAAGAAGAATTTTAATTGTTAAAAGTGGGGCGATCGCAGCAACTGAGTTACTTGTACGAACCACGATCGCATTCACCAAGTCGCTCGTATCAAGTGCGAACGCTCAATTTTTGTAATAACCCGTTCAGTTACAAGTGAGTATTTTTGACTTCACAAAACGACATAATTCGGTAAAATTAGGTAAAGCAATTTCTGCGTTTGTTAAACAAAGGCATTTTTCTATTCCATGCAACTGAACGAGCGTGCATCCAAACTTCCCTTTGCCCCGCTAATGTTAATCGCACCCTTTTTCCTGTGGGGTACGGCAATGGTAGCAATGAAAGGAATAATGCCCCACACCACACCGCTATTTATGGCAGGAGTACGTCTGGTGCCTGCCGGAGTGTTAATCTTAATTTGGGTCGCATTCATGGGTAGACCCCAGCCTAAAGGTTGGGCAGCATGGCTGTGGATTACCTTGTTTGCCTTGGTAGATGGGGCGTTATTTCAAGGCTTTTTGGCAGAGGGATTAGTCAGAACTGGCGCGGGGTTGGGGTCTGTAATGATTGACTCTCAACCCTTGGCTGTTGCTTTGATGTCTTTATGGCTATTTCAAGAACATATCGGTTTGTGGGGATGGCTGGGACTAGCATTAGGAGTCACAGGTATTAGTTTAATTGGTTTGCCCGACGAATTAATTTTGGGACTTTTCTCCAGTTCTACCTCCTATTCCCCATTCCCTACTCCCTACTCCTTCTTTGAAAGCGGTGAGTGGTTGATGTTGTTGGCAGCGCTGTCAATGGCAGTGGGAACGGTGTTAATTAGGTATGTGAGTCGATGCGCCGATCCGGTAAGCGCTACAGGATGGCACATGATTATAGGTGGATTGCCTTTATGGGGAATTTCATTTTTTACAGAATCCCAGCCGTGGCAAAATCTTGTGTTATCTGATTGGATGGCGCTGTTATATGCCACAGTATTTGGTAGTGCGATCGCCTACGGATTATTTTTCTACTTTGCTTCTAGCGGCAGTCTCACCAGTCTCAGTTCTCTCACCTTCCTCACACCCGTATTTGCCCTGCTATTTGGCAATTTGTTGCTCAACGAAGTCCTCAGTCCACTACAATGGGTGGGAGTCTGCATAACTCTAGTCAGCATCTATCTGATCAACCAACGTGACACCCTAGCACAAACAAATCAGAAACTTGCAGTGCCAGAACAAAGCAATACACAGCAGCAAACACTTTCAGAAATATCTGCCAAAAAGCTCAACCCCGTAAGTTTATCAATCAGGGAATCTGAATCGGAAATTATGCCTTAGCTGCGGGGAGTGTCAAATCGATAACTTACAATGTATGTTTTGGCTGCGACTTTCGATATGAGGCTACGCCATTCCTCCATCCTGATAATTACCTGTTTGACTTGCTTGGGATTTGACCCCAGTCCAGCAAGCACAGATCCACCTAACCTAGCACCGGAATTTAAACTGCAAATCGTTAGTTCCACACAGACAGGCAATTCTTCTATTCTCGCACGTGGTAGTACAGGTGCAGAAGTCGAGGTACTGCAAACACAACTCAAAGAGTTAGGATACTACAACGGTGTCGTAAACGGAGATTATGGCGATCGCACCGAACTTGCCGTTTCTAAATTTCAGAAAGCAAAAAACTTGCTCGCAGACGGTATCGCTGGTGCGACAACTAAACAAACTCTGGTGACAGCAGTTAAACAAAAACAATCATTATCCCTTGCGGCTACCACTCCTACCCCCAAAGCAACTACCAAGGCACCTCCGCAAAAAGATTTATTATGGTGGTCGCTAGTTGGTATGGGAATTTTAGGCGGTCTTGGTGCAGTGCTTTATTTGCTGAGAAGATCCAGAAAAGTCAAACAAGTTCAATCGGAAAAGTTTGATTTTGAAGTTTTGACACCATCTCAAACAAACCCGGTTCCTCTTTTGTTACCTACCGACAGCACAGCAGATATAACCATAGAAGAAGCAATTGCACCACCCCCTACAGAAGTGCTACCACTAGAAAAAACTTCTCGGCTAGCCAAAGTTAACATCGTTGACGAGTTGATGAAAGACTTACGCAGTAACGACCCGACAAAACGGCGCAAAGCTATCTGGGATTTGGGTCAGCAGGGAGATTCCCGTGCAATTCAACCACTGATGGAGGTAATGATTGATGCTGATTCTCAACAACGCAGCTTGATTTTGGCAGCTCTGGCGGAAATTGGTACGCGCACACTTAAACCGATGAATCGTGCTTTGGCAATTTCACTGCAAGATGAAAGTCCAGAAGTGCGACAAAATGCCATCCGTGACTTGACTCGCGTTTATGATATGATGGCTCAAATTAGTCAGATGTTGTGTCTGGCGACAGAAGACTCGAATGCTGAGGTGCAAGCAACAGCGCGTTATGCTCTTTCACAAATGAATCGTATCCGCACTTTGTCGTCTGGTGAAGAAGGTCAAGAGGATGATTCGCAGCCAGAGTCGTGATTTAAATAGATTATTTGACTTCTAAGCGCACAGATTGCAGAGAAAATCAAGGAATTGATAAAGAGCGATCGCCTTGGAGTTAGTCGTTATCAGCTACTACCAGAAGGTCCTACCAAGTTTTCTGGTCGGGGAATTAGTCACCAAATTTTTAGAGTAGAGACGTTCTGCTGGAACGTCTCTACTAGAGCGCAGCGATTAGTCAAGCTGCGCCAAACTCAGATTGTAACGTGTCGTCGTTGTTATCGGCGATGCTGGCGACGACGGTAATTAGACGGGAAACTTCGCTAGCAGACAAGTCCGCGAGAGTACGTATGGCGATGACAACTACTTGATTTTCAATAATACCAAAACGAGCTTCAAAAGTGCTAGAGCAGTTCATTTCCAATAGTTGCCGCATCAACTTCAGTTCATCTTTGGCAGGTAACTTTAACACCACAGACCAAACTGTTAAGGTGTCTTCATCAGTTTTGCCCCCAAGTTGGACAAACACTTCCACACTACCGTATTTAAACTTCCACAAAGTACTGCCTTCTGCGGTGTGGTCAACCATTGCACTGTCATCTTGTTCTAGGGTATCGATGACATTTTCGATTATTTCCACATAGTTGATGGTGGTAGTTTCTTCGGTAGCGATCGCTTCAGGATTAGTTTGGTAGCTAGTCATACAGATTTGTGCCTCAACAGCTTCATGGTTTCATCTAGACATACTTTATAGCTTGTAGACAAGGTTAGTTTTAGCCTCCTTAGGTAATAGCTTGGTTATAAGTCTTGCCAGATGCGGTTTGTCACAAATGGCGCTTTAACTATACCTTAATTCGGTCAGACTGAATGGGGCTACACAAACGAACGCTCCTTGCGTCCCGCACTTAAGTCCACCTAGCCTTGTCTGCGATACGCAAAGAGCGTTCGCGGACTAATATAGCGGGTTGCATGGCAATGCAATACAAACCTAACCCCCAACCCCTTCCCTACAAGGGAAGGGGAGTAAGACTCAAAGCCTCTCTCCTTGTAGGAGAGAGGTTTGGAGAGAGGTCTGACTGTACCTCACTCAACCGAGAACCGCTATAAATTTGAAAGGATGTTCACAAAGTCTAAATAGTTACCTAGTATGACGTAGCAGTCTTCCTGAGTCGAGAGAGCGTGAAAAGTAAGATTCCCGACTTCTTGAAGAAGTCGGGAATCTGATGCTATCGATTTTTTCAATGATTGCAAACAGGATTGCTGATTATCCAGTCTCTCTGATCAAGGCTCGGAGCAAATTATCTTTAATCATCAATAGACGAGCGATTTCTAAGAAACTTGCCTGTAACATTTCTAGGGGAATTTCCTTGATTTCCTCGGTATAACGAAAGAGCGTAAACTTTTGTTCAATCGTCAATTCAAAGTCTTGAGTGTTAAGTGCGGGAAGCATAATTTATTATCCTTTTTTGATAAAATCTTGTGGGTAGTATTTCCCAAATGGTGATGCTAACTTGGAAATGTCAGATTTAATTGCTTTTCGAGATTTGCGATCGCCTGACTATGTGTAGGAGCATCCAAAATGCGTTGAGCGATCGCGTATGAAGATAGTTGACAAGTCGCTAAAGAGGCAAGCACTGCCACAAACTCATCAAGATCCAGGGGTTTGCTAAACCACAAGTCAAACCCGTGGCAAAGACTACGTTGACTGATGTTTTGACTGTCATAGCCTGTCACAGCAATGGCTATCACTATTTCCCCTCGTTCGGCTTTGGTTCTTATTTGGTGAATTAGGGGATGGGCATCCTCACCAGGAAAAGCAATGTCACTCACGAGGATATCAGGTTGCCATTGTTCAAATATTTCTAAACCGAGCTTAACTGAAGATGCCGTTCGCACCTCCACACCATACGATTGCAGCAGCACCGAGAGCATAACACAGCAATCGTCATTATTGTCTACAACCAGTACTCGCAGCCCTTGGAGGGATGAAAGATTACTCGAAAATCCATTATTTAGATACATTGCGGCTCCAATGAAAAGCTGATATCGTTTCCGGTTCAAGACTTATGATGATTGTCCGCAGCTTTACTTTCTAAAGAGGGCTTTAAGGTTTTGACACTTTCTGCCTGGAATAATTACAATTAGCATGACACCCTGATATTGGAAATCATGTTTGAGCAAGTCTTTAAAAACGTATAAGTTGTATGAGTTGTATTAAAAACACTCAAATCGTTACAATAACCATGCGTTATGGGGTGCTGGTTTCACACATCAAGCGGTTAATGCAGTTTTTGCGCCAAACTTGGGGAGGTAATCCGTGGTGTTGGCGAAACTGGCGGGAGAAATGACAGGCATTTTGATAGCCTAGTGATGTGGCAACTTCCTCAATTGTCAGGTTGTGCTTTTGGAGTAACAAACAAGCCGCAGTCATCCTGCGTTTGACAATCCAGCGGTTTACAGTTTCTCCTGTCAGCTTTCCGACTCGGTTAGTTAAATAAGCGGGTGAATAACCAACAGCTTCAGCAACATCGCAGAGAGTAATTCCTTGGTGATAATGAGCTTCGATGAAGTCGAAAACTTCTTTGAGTTGGGGAACGCAGGGGAAGGACGATTTAGGCAAAGCGATCGCATTTTCCTCCAACTCTAAAGCTGACTGGAAATTGGCTGCGTAGCAATTTAAGATAGCGTTTTGCCTTTGCAGTCGAACAGCGATCGCGCTTATCAATTCTTCAACTGTAAAAGGTTTGATCAGATAGTCATCTGCTCCCGCATCCATAGCTTTGCGGAAGTCTGTCTTCGTGTCGCTGTCTGTGATAAAAATAAACGGGATAATTGCGGTGACGAAATCTTGGCTCAGAGTATCCAGCACCCCGTAACCATCAACAACAGGCATAAAAATGTCGCAAAGTATTAAGTCTGGTAAATGCGCTTGTGCTTGTTGAATGCCAATAAGACCGTTTTCTGCCGCGATCGTCTCAAAACCTTCAAGCACAAGACAGTCTAAGTACATGTTCCGGCTGGTAGTATCATCTTCAATTACGAGAATTTTTCTCGCTGATTGCATCATTTATTTCACTTAGTAAAGTTTTTTTAGTGATACTTACTTAATCTGGGATATGTAGTTGATGATGGAAGACCGCGCACCCTGTACTCTCTAGCGTGGCACTTGAGTAGCAACGGATACTGTCAAAAGTGAGGTAAAAGGCGATCGGGCAAGAAAAACCCTTGCCCTGCAAATATGGCGATTTTCGATTTGGTGAGGTACATCTATCACCTCACCCCGATAAAGCTTCGCTTTATCTCCCCTCTCCTTACTAAGGAGAGGGGTTGGGGAGCCAGTGCGTTGCGCGGGTTCCCCGCGTTGAAGCATCTGGCGTGGTGAGGTTTTCAGTTGTACTTAACCCAATTTCAAACCACTAAAATTTGTAAAGTTAGCAAGTCTTCATCGACACGGTTTAAATGTTTCATCTTCAAACATTACAGATCAATGATTTAAATGATATATTGTCAAATGTTTGAAATGTATAAGATGAGTTAATAATGTTTGAATTCATTACAAAAATTTAAAAAATAATGATACTTTAATAACACTTAGTATTGAGAGCTTTTAACTTATACGTATAAGGACAAAACTCAATATTCATCAACTTTTTAGGGGATGAATTCCACAAGCTCACCCCGTTACTTCCAGTATAAACAACATTTCAGTTGTTTGATTTTGATGAAATTAGTAGATTAGGTTACTTAAATTATGTATAAGTTAAACAAAGCCGAAGGTTTATAGCATCGAAAAAGCTTTAAAATAAAAAGTATTAATAAAAGTTTAAGTTCTAGATTTTAAGGCTCTTGGGTTTTGTTTCATGGTAAAGCGATCGCTCCAGGCATCACTCAGCGGGATTCAAGAGGCTAAAAGAGCGTTTGCCCGCAAGGGGTGGACTCAGGAAAATCTAGCGCTTGAAATCAACTTAAAGACTCGACAACCGATTTGGCGGTTTTTCAGTGGACGTCCGGTTGAGCGTCATACCTTTTTTGAAATTTGTTCTGTATTGTCACTGAATTGGCGAGAGATTACTGAAAATCCCCCAGCAGAATTCTCTGAAAGAAGAGAAGCGCCCATCTTATCTTCAGATATTGATGTTTTGGTGCAAATTGTGCGTAAGCAACGCCAAGACAAAATTCAAGACCAGTGCGGCATCTTGCAGTTATTGGATGTCAGTCATCCTCTGGGAATCGATGACATATATATTGATGTCAATATTTTGGAGGAAATCGAAAGCCTTCAGTGGTTAGCTCTAGCTGACCTGCAAAAGCTTGGTTCAGAACAATTTGACCGTTTTGGCTTAGGTGAGGTTGACCAAAAACAAATACCGGGTATGGGGGCAGTCGAAACGTACTCCAAGCTTAGGGTGCTAGGCAAACCGGGGGTAGGTAAAACCACATTTTTGCAACATCTCGCCATTCAGTGTAACCGAGGCGCATTTGCGGCAAACCAGGTTCCTGTTTTCATCACACTGAGGAATTTTGCGGAATCAGGGGAACGCAGCGACTTAAGTCTATTAAATTATATCCGCCAGGAGTTTCTCACGTCGGGAATTTCGGAAAATTCAGTGATTGAAAAGTTACTTCAAGCAGGCAGAGTGTTGCTGTTGCTTGATGGGATGGATGAAGTTATCAAGCAACAGAGCAATGCTGTCTTAAAAGAAATTCGCTCTTTTTCAGACAAATATCACAAAAATCGGTTTGTGGCGACCTGTCGAACGGCATCTCAAAAGCTCAGGCTTCGAGGCTTTACCGATGTTGAGATTGCCCCGTTTACTCAAGCACAAATCCGAGCCTTCGCTGAAAAATGGTTTCTTCGATTCACCAAGACAAACGCTACTGATGGGCAAGCGCAGGGAGTTGAGTTTATTCAAAAGCTGGACGATCCCTCAAACTGGCAATTTTGCCGACTCATCGTCACACCTTTGTTTCTGCATCTTGCTTGCTGGGTGTTTCATGGTCAGGGAAAATTTCCCACTAAGCGGACTGATTTTTATAAGCAAGGGCTAGATTTGCTTTTAGGTAAATGGGATGAAGCCAGAGGCATTGAGCGGGATGAAATTTATCAAGGGTTTTTATTACCCCAAAAGCTGAAGTTATTAAGTCAGATTGCGGCAGCGACGTTTGAGAAGGGTCAGTACTTCTTTGAGCAACGTGTTCTTGAACAATATATTGGGGACTATATTCGTAATCTGACCGATGCTCCAATCGAGCCAGAGGAACTGCAATTAGAAAGCGAAGCGGCGCTGAAGGCGATGGAGGCGCAACATGGGCTACTGGCAGAACGGGCGCGGGGAGTGTTTTCTTTCTCCTCTCTGGCATTTCAAGAATACTTCACAGCGAGAAACATCGTTGCCAGCCATAACTTACAAGCATTCGAGCAAGCTCTCTCTGGGCTGGTGAGTCACATTAGCGAGCCTCACTGGCACGAAATCTTTCTGTTGACGGCTGGTATGCTCCGCAGTGCAGATTCGCTGATGCAATTAATGAAGCAAGAGATTGATGCACTCGTCGGCTCTGACCCTTACTTACAAGAGTTTTTGACGTGGGCAAGCCAAAAATCAAAAGATACGCTGTCGCCACCAAAGGTGGCGACATCTCGATCCTTTTACCTTGCTCTTGCCCGGACTCCTCACCTGGCTTCTCACTTTACTCTAGCCACCACCCTTGACCAGGGGATGTTTCTAGATGCGGCATTGGATGACTTACTGCTAGAGTGTGCTGTAGACCGCAGCCAGGATTTTGCCCACGCCTATGTCTGTGGAGAGGCGCTGAACAATATTATGGTTATGGTTCTGGATGCTGGACTTTATAAGTCTCTCGAACAACTCAAAGATCAATTACCCAATTCTCATAAAAACCAAGCAAGGTTTCAAGGATGGTGGCAGACAAGTTATTCAGCTTGGGCAAAACAGTTAAACAAGGCGATCGCTAATTATCGTCAGATTCATCACCACTGGAACTTTAGCCCCCAACAACAAAAAGTATTGCAACGCTACTACGATGCCAATCAGCTGCTACTTGATTGCTTGAATAGCAATTGTGAGGTAACACCTGCGATTCGGACCGAAATTGAAGCCAGCTTATTATTGCCGACAAAGGAACTTGAGGACAGGGAATGGCAATAATATTGATTGATTTCTCAAGTAGGGTTGGGCACAAATGCTTTTTGTTGCGTTTTGTGTCGTAATCAATCAATTCATTCAGGAAAGCAAACTAGAGCTTGTCAGACTAGTAAATATAGGGGTTCTCAATCGCGTGCAATATACAAACCCTAAGGCAAGCGTAGCAATGCCCCTACAGATGTATCGTACACAACCGAGAATTGCCATAACCAAGGTTATCAATTTAATTCAATCGAGATTCTCTATATGATCGCTTTAACAAATAATCAATTATCGGATTGGCTAATTCCTACTTGTAGCCAAGGAACTGCCTCCATGAGGCTTAAGCAATCGATGAAGGGCAGACATACTTGCCTTTGCTGTTCAGGTG
>JBPCQW010000156.1:0-3367 GCA_050997715.1 Hassallia sp. | reverse complement strand
CCTAAAATTTTTAGAAGAACTACTACTGGGAAACGAATATTTGTGCTGTAAATGGCGCTATCTCAGTGGTTAGAGTATCTTCATCAACTTTTACAGAAGTTTCAGTCAACCAATCTTGCCAAGATTCAGCCGCTGGGAAGTTGGGGATTTGATATTCTGGGAAATTCTGGTCAGAGAAATTTACAATGACGACGATACGAGAACCTTGATCATTCCAGCGGGTGTAAGCGAGTACTTTAGCTTCAGTATTTTCGTGGAAAAAGTCAATATTATCGCTTTGCAAAGCTGGAATTTGCTTGCGAAGGGCGATTAATTTTTTGTAATATTCAAATAAATGGCGATTTTCCTCTGTTTCCAGCAAAGCCCAGGCTATTTCCTTCGGCTGAGTCACGGATTGGCTTTTGCGCTTGTGTTCGCCAAATTCTTCACCCATCCACAGCATGGGTACACCCATTGCTGTCATTAACAGTACAGCGCCTAACTTGGCGCGGACAAATGCAGCTTCATCAAAGATACCGCGATCGCCTAATTCTCTAAATAAATGTTCGCGATCGTGAGTCGCTAAATAATTTACCACATTTATCCCACTGGCATAACCTTGCCGTTTCGGGTCTAAAACCTCCTTCAGATGGTCTAATTCAAATGTTTCACCACAAATGTGGGGAACCATAAAATACCGAAAACTTTCATGCCAACAAGCATCCATCGGTCCTTCTGGCGCTGTTACCTTACTTGTATCGGGAATGTTTTCAGCAATATTATAAAACGGCTTGGGTGCAGTATTCTTTTTCGCTTGTTGTGCCAGCCAATCCAAAAATTCAAAGTTAGCTAATTGCCGCACTGCATCAAAGCGAATTCCATCAATGTGATACTCCTGAACCCAATACCGTACAACATCTCCAACGTATTTCCAAGCTGGTTTAACGTCTAACTGTTCGTCATAGTTATCATAGTTAAATTCCGGTCCCCAATAGTTGTTGGGGTCTTCCGGATAGTGCATGTGTTCGTAATACCAATAATTCCTATCAATCTGCATCAAGGGGCATTCTTCATCTGTATGGTTGTAAATTCCATCCATGAAAACCCGAATATTTCTACTGTGACACTCGTCAATAAACCGCTTTAAATCTTCTGTTGAACCGTAGCTTGATTCTGTAGCGAAAAAGTGCCGTACTTTGTAGCCCCAGCTATAATCACCAGGATATTCATTTACTGGCATTAATTCTATTGCATTAATTCCCAATTCGTGCAGATAATCTAACTTTTCAATTGCATCTAAATATTTTCCACGTTTGTTCTGGTCAACCTCACCACCTGTAAAATCGGCAACGTGCATTTCATATATTACTAATTCATGATTTTCTGGCAATAATTTATCGTCGTGCTGCCAAACGTAAGTATCAACTATTCGCTTACCATCTTTTACCCGCGCTAGACCGACTTTTTTTTCATCGTCTACATCTGTAGCGTAAGGGTCAATTACATCCACCCATTCATCTGGTTGAAAATTTGGACTTTTGGTTTGAACGCGAAATTTATATTCATAAACACCGTCTTCTATTTCTATTTCAGTACGAAAATAACCATCCTCACCTTTTTGCATCGGAATCTCTTTCCAATCAGAAAAAGACCCAATTAAAGCTGCTTCTTTGTTACGAGGAGCAAACAAATTAAATTCGATTACACTTGTCATTTCTACCTTTTAAAATAATTATTTTGTTGACATCAGATAAAATTATTTTGGATTATAAAAATATGTTAAGCTTCTTTCTAAAGTAATATTAAGAGAATAAAAAATTTATTCGCCCTGCGTCAAGCGATCGCTACCCGAAGAGGCACTTTACCCGCTAGCTCTACGAACTTAGTACAGTTTTGCGTAGAAGCGTAGCGTTTTGAAATGCAGCGGGATGCGATCGCATTGCAGGATATTGCAAAATAAATATTGTACTTAGTTCACGTAGACCGAAATACGGAAAATCAAGTCCTGTTATAGCTTGACGACCCAGACTTTGTACGTGTAGCCGCAGGTTTTAACCTGTCGGCAACCGGATGCCAAATGTCACTTAACCAACAGGTACAGAAACATTTGCCACAGACTTATTATCTAAAATAGGCTTACGGGTTTTTAAGTCAAATTTATATCCATTTGGCAAAATGTGCAGCTTGGCTCCGCAAATCGCCAAAGGCTCATCCTTCAAAATGTCGTCAATGTTGCTTGTGGCTTCTGAATCATCGACGACGGTGACACAACCTTGCCCAATTATTTCAATTTCGTTGTCGGTAACAAGCATTGCGGTATTTTCATCAATGCCGAATCCCAACACAGCAGGCTCTATCAGCAAAGCTGAAATTAAGCGTCCCAAGCGTCCGCGCTGTGAGAAATGCTGGTCAATTACCACCCCAGGCAAAAAGCCCATACCGGGTCCCATATCCACGGCGTTAATCCGAGGATTTGTTTCTGAGTCGCCTTCCACAATCATCATATCTGGCATGATAGCCGCTCCCGCGCTTGTGCCACCGATGACAATTCCTTCAGCGCAGCGTTTGTGAATTGCGGTATCAAGTTCAGTGCCTTTGAGGATGCTGATGATCCGCGCTTGGTTGCCTCCAGTAAAAAATACGCCTGTAGCTTTGCCAACTGCTTCCAGCGCAGTAGATGAAGATGCATCTTCACGGCTTTCAGTGTCAATAATCCGCACATGCTCCGCTCCCAGCCGCTCAAACACTCTGATGTAATTTTGTCCTACTTCTCTTTGCAGTTCGGTTGCTGCTGTCATAATGACAATTATGGCTTTAGTGCCGCCAGCACGTCGCACAAACTCACGCAGGATCTGGCAATCGCCTTCTTTGTCTTCCGCACCGCCAATAATCACCAACTGCCGTTTGGTTTCAGTCGCCGCCATTTTGTGTTCTGCACCGCCAATAATCACCAACTGCCGTTTGGTTTCAGTCGCCGCCATGATGCCTCCGGATTTTAAGTCTGTTAATCTTAATAAAACACGACAATTTAAACTAGAAAAACACCCATACGGTAGATTTAGATACAAAAATTAAATATGAAATGTAGTAAATTTTTAGCGGATATTGCAAAAGTTAAGAAATAAAAGTGATATATTTTAGTCACCAATCGGAAAAATTGTGCTTTCATGAAAAACAAAGACTCACGACCCCAAACCGAATCGTGAGTAATGTCTTATCAGATATTCGTTAAGTTTGCATTAATAAGCTCTATATCTCAGCGTAGATTTATAACCACAAATATCTACGTAATAGAACTACTAAAAAGCAACTCATTTAAGAAAGAACGTGCCTCTTCTAGTGGGAGATGTCTGGGTTTGCCCTCGATTAGAATTTGGAACTCGTCGCT
>JBPCQW010000424.1:0-4617 GCA_050997715.1 Hassallia sp. | reverse complement strand
ATAGCAGTCTCCAAACAATTTTTTCTTCTCTTCACACCCCGCATTTAATAGCTAACAGCTTTTTGTTGCTTTATTCAAATAAACAAGTTCGTAAGCGAAATTAAGCCTAAAATCTCTTGGTTCGTAGTGAGCGGTTTACCGCTCAAATCTTCGGTTTTAACGGCTTTAGCCGTTACTACGTTAAAACCTATTCTTCAGATGTCGCTCATAATCATGTTAGTGGGGGTTAGAAACTCCCACGGCAATTTTGATCGGGATTCTGAAAGATGTTATTACATTTGAGTACGTGGCAGGAAGTCGAGGCTTATTTACAGCAATCAAGTGGTATCATTCTTCCTATAGGTTCCACCGAACAACATGGACCAACAGGATTAATTGGGACTGATGCGATTTGTGCAGAAGCGATCGCTCGTGGTGTTGGTGAAGCAACTCAAGCATTAGTCGGTCCGACAATCAATGTCGGCATGGCGCTGCATCACACCGCCTTTCCTGGTACAATCAGTTTGCGTCCCAGCACTTTGATTTTGCTGATCAAAGAGTATGTAACTTGTTTAACCAAAGTCGGTTTTACCAAGTTCTATTTTATCAACGGACACGGCGGGAATATCGCCACTCTGAAAGCTGCTTTTTCGGAAACTTACGCTCATTTGGAAGATTTGCAAATAGCCAAGGCAGAAAAAGTGCAATGTCAAGTTGCAAACTTGTTTATGTGCGGTTCTGTATATAAACTAGCGAAAGAATTATACGGCAATCAAGAAGGTTCGCACGCCACACCAAGTGAAGTCGCTCTCACGCAGTACGTTTATCCAGAAGCGATTAAGCAAGCACCGCTATCAACAGAAGTGGCAACTGGACATAAAATTTACAGCGCAGCTAACTTCCGGCAAGATTATCCAGATGGACGCATGGGTTCAAATCCTGCATTAGCGACACCAGAACACGGTAAGCAGTTTTATGACTTAGCGGTGAAAGAACTCAGCAACGGTTATTTAGAATTTGTGAATGCAGAATAAACCTCACGCAAAGCCGCAAAGACGCAAAGTATTGAAGATGAGAAAAAGTTTTCCTTTGCGCCTCTGCGTCTTTGCGTGAGATAATAAGATATAGAAGCGCACAAATGTACGCTCCTATAGGCTTATTTAACTTTGAGCGATACCTTCTTCACGCGCTGCACGTTGCACAGCAGCGGCAACAGCACTAACAACTCGCTCATCAAAGACTGAAGGAATAATATGTTCGCGATTCAAATCTGAAGGTTTAACCAAAGAAGCGATCGCACTAGCAGCTTCCAGATACATTAGTACGGAAATCGTTCCCGCTCGACAATCTAAAGCGCCACGAAACACCCCTGGAAACGCCAGGACGTTATTAATTTGGTTTGGATAGTCACTGCGTCCGGTAGCGATGACAGCAACATCCTTACTGACCAATTCTGGCTGAATTTCCGGAATCGGATTTGCCATTGCAAAGACGATCGCATCTTTCGCCATTGATTGTACCATTTCTGGTGTCAACACTCCTGGGGCGCTGACACCGATAAAGACATCTGCACCTTGCATTGCACCAGCTAAAGTACCCTGCGCTTTCACCGCAAATTCCCGCTTTTCCTCAGTTAAATCGGTGCGACTAATGGAAATTATGCCTTTTGAGTCGCACATCCAGATTTTTTCTGCGCCGGCTTTGCGGAGTAACCGAGCGATCGCTACCCCAGCAGCACCCGCACCGTTAATCACAATACGGATTTCCGCCATTGACTTATGTACTAACTTCAATGCGTTAAATAACGCTGCTAAAGTGACAATTGCCGTACCATGCTGATCGTCGTGAAAAACGGGGATATCTAACTCACTCCGCAGTCTCCGTTCTATTTCAAAGCAGCGAGGAGCCGCGATATCCTCTAAATTTACTCCCCCAAAAACTGGAGCGAGATTTTTTACTGTGCGGACGATTTCATCTGTATCTTGAGTATCAAGGCAAATCGGGAAAGCATCAATACCTGCAAATTCTTTAAACAGCATCGCTTTTCCTTCCATGACTGGCAAAGCTGCATTCGGACCGAGATTTCCTAAACCTAAAACTGCACTACCATCTGTAACAATCGCGACAGTATTTTTTTTGATAGTTAAGTTGTAAACTTCTTCGGGATTTTGGGCGATCGCTGTACAAATTCTACCAACTCCAGGCGTGTAAGCCATCGCTAGGTCAGAGACACTTTTGAGAGGAATTCTGCTGGCAATGCTGATTTTACCACCGCGATGCAAATTAAACGTGCGGTCGTAGACATTCAGCACCTTAATGTCTGGTAAAGCCTTTACCGCTTGCACAATGATTTCAGCGTGTTCGGTGCTAGCTGCATCTACAGTGATATCGCGGGTGGAAAAAGAGCGGGTTTGCTCGATTAAATCAATTTGACCGAGATTTCCGCCACAGGTTGCGATCGCTTGTGTCACAGAAGCTAACATTCCTACACGGTTAGGAATTTCTAAGCGAATCGTCAAACTAAAACTCGAATTAGGTGTTAAGACTACCATTGTGATTTGAGATTTTAAATATTTGATTTTATATTGAATCTATATAAAATTTCACACTTCATAACTTATTAGCCCACGCAGGTTGGCTTTGTTAGCTCTCATTACAAGGCTCTGCCTTGTAACGCACTTAAGGAAAGCTCTGCCTAGAGTCAAAACTAAAGACAGAGCCTTTCTTAAAGCATTCCTAGTCTGAGACTGGGAACGAGTGGAAACACACCCCAGTCCCTAGTCCCTAGTCCCCATCGGTTGAGGTTCTTTGACTTTCGCGGCTAACGACGTTGGGTCAACTGATTTTAGTTCACCGTGGTTGAGTGTCCAGCAACTGTCAGCGATCGGTAACATATCCCCGGCATCATGTGTCACCACTAATAGTGTCCAATGTTGTTTCAACTTCGCTAATAAGTTTACCAATTGCCGACGCATTGACCAATCTAAGCCCGCTGTCGGTTCGTCCAATAGCAGAACGTGTGGTTGACGAATTAACTGCACGGCTAAAGCTAAACGTCGCTGCTGACCTCCACTTAAAGCGTGAGGTGGTGTACTCAGAGATAAATGCTCTAATCCGACTTCAGTAAGTGCTTCTCTAACTCGGTCTGAGCCTAGTTCTGGATGCCCCAAACGCAATTCTTCTAAAATAGTGCCACCGCAAAAATGCCGCTCAGGAAATTGAAACACCAACCCGGCTAATTGTTGTAGTTGTTTAGCTATAAGTACTTGTTCGCGCCATAATACTCCGCCAGATGTCGGTTCGGCTAGTCCTGATAAAATTTCTAATAAGGTACTTTTGCCAGAACCACTCGGACCAATAATTAAACCTAGTTGTTGCGCTGGTAAGTCCAAATTGAGGGAAGAGAGAATTGGTGTTGGGCAAGCTGTGGGATGATAAATTAGATTTCTGAGATAGAGCATTTGTTAAGATTACCAAAAAGTCAGCAAATTACTGATTAACTACACTAGGAGCAAGTAAATAATTCCGAAAATTTTCTCTAGTTAATTACCTACTTTAAAAAAATAATCGCCTAACCAAGAAAAATCCATCTTCTTACCGAAGTGTACTTTTCTTTATTGTGGCAGACTTACCCTTGATGAATAGTTATAACAAGTATCGGAACTTGGAAAAGTTACCACGGTCAAATTTTGTATAAAATTTTTACTCTAACGACGCAAGTCACCATTTTTCGCATTTTAAGTAACACATAAAACTATTTCAACCGTAATTACTCTGAGGGTAACAATGACTAAATGCTTTTACGCTCCTCAAAAAATAGTGTCTCCCAGACTTGGTAGGCTGGCTCAAGCAACTTTTGCAGTAGCGATCGCCCTCATGTGGGTAAATCCATCTCTAGCTGCCGATCCTTTTCGCAGCAGTGACGCTCGTAAAATCGGCGACAAGACAGAAGCAGCTTTTAAGGCAATTTTCCAACAAGGTAACTACAAACAGGCAGAGCTATACTTACAACAAGCCGAATCTAGTGAGTCAAATGAACCACTAGCTTATGCAATGAAGGCATCTTTAGCATACGTTAATAACGATTTGTCTACCTTAGACACATACAGTAAAAAAACCCTGGAAACCGGACAAAATTTGATTCCTGTAGACCCGTTACGTGGCAATTTATACACTGCTGTCGGTCATTTTTTAGAGGGTGCGGTAATTCTCCAGCGTCAGGGTACACTCAACGGTGCCCCACAAGCTTTAACTCGATTGCGACAAGTTTATCAATATTTAGACAAAGCCGAAGCCGTTTCAGCCAACGATCCAGAACTGAATTTAATTAAGGGCTACATGGATTTGATGCTAGCTGTTAATTTGCCTTTTGCCAATCCAGAACAAGCGATTGAACGCTTAGAAAAAAATGCTGCTCCTCAATATTTAGCCAATCGCGGTGTTGCTCTTGCCTACCGAGATTTAAAACAGTACTCTCAAGCACTAGAGTATGCAAATCGAGCGCTGAAAATGACATCCGATAACCCGGAGATGTATTATCTAAAAGGGCAAATCTTGCAAGAACAGGGTAAAAAACAAAAAAGCAAGCCAATGATACAAGAAGCGATCGCTAATTTTGACAAAGCACTAGCAAAAAAA
>JBPCQW010000414.1:0-4227 GCA_050997715.1 Hassallia sp. | reverse complement strand
CACTTTGAGGGCAATGGTCTTGAAATCGTTTAGTTCAGAAGTCGAAGCACAGCACACTGTTGAGATGAATTGGGTAGATCGCTGGCAAGTCTATCAACGCTTGCAAGAGCTAGATATTCCTTGTTGGTGCGAGACTAATCAGCCATTGAAAGTTGAAATTAGCAATCCGAGCGCAGCTATTCAACTTTGGAGTGTGATTCGACAATTCACAATCTCCCGCCAAGAGATGATTTACACTCTTGAGGATTGTTGGCAGAATAAAGCTTGATATTATATGTCAATTAAAAATAGGTTATGAAAATCATGAGTAAATTTGATAGTAACCAGGTATCAGAATTTTGCCTTGAAGGACGATTTCTCGATTTTGCAATCAAAGATGGCTATAAGCTCAAAGGCTTGTTGCTAGCGACTGCTGAGGGTGAATGTTATGTAAAATTAGCTAAAGATTTAAGAGCCGGTTTTGACTTGCGTTTGCCAAAAGGCACTTGGCTGCAAGTCGTGGGTGAGAAAACTTTAGATTTGAAAACCGGCGAAGTGAAGTTAAAAGCGTCACGAGTGATGGCTGCGGGGGGAGACAGGAAGACAGAGGGACAGGGGGACAGGGGGACAGGGGGGGAAGGTGTTGCGGTGTCTTCTTTTGGTGATATGAAAGCCAAAGCCGCGAAAGCGACTATATTAGTGTGTCAAAAGTCGGATTGTATGAAACGCGGTGGGACAGGAGTTTGTCGAGCGTTGGAAGCTGCTTTAAGCGATCGCTCTCTATCAGACGAAGTTACCATCAAAGGCACTGGCTGCATGAAAAATTGCAAAGCTGGTCCAAATCTAGTTATGCCAGATAAAACCCGCTACAGTCGGATTCAAGCTTCGCAAGTTCCCGCACTCATCGACAAGCATTTTGCTGACAAGATAGAAAATCAAAGGGAAGTAGTAATATCTACAATCAGTATTCGCTAAAAGTATTCCCAGGCTCTGTCTGTTTGGGAAAAAAATATATCATGTTCGACAAATCACATACATTGTAGAGACGTTCCAGTGGAACGTCTCTACGACGGTTACGATGCTTAAATTAATTGTTAATTTTTAGACATAATGTATATCACAACAACTACATCGAATCTAGACGATGACGTAATTGGCTGCTGAAAACATCAATCACCGTCACAACTATTAACAGCACTAGCATCATCGTAGTTGCTTTAGTGTACTCAAAGCCGTCTATATAACTTTTTAACTCAAAACCAATACCGCCGGCTCCGACTACACCCAATACTGAAGCGGCGCGGATATTGTATTCAAACATCCATAAGGTGTAGCCTAATCCTAATGGAATTACTTGCGGCAAAATTCCATATTGAACAATTTGCAGTTTCGATGCACCAGCGACTTGTAAAGATTCTAGAGAACGCGGGTCAACTGCTTCGATCGCTTGTTGATAAAATTTTCCTAAATAGCCAATAGTGTAGATTCCCAAAGCCAAAGTACCTGCGGGTGCGCCGAGTCCAGTTGCGGCGACAAAAATTAGCCCTAAAATAATCGAAGGAACTGAACGCACTGCATTTTGCAGTAAATTAGCTAACCATTGCAGCCAACGAGGAGCGATGTTGTTAGCGCTAGCAATGCCAATTGGTAAAGAAAGCATTGCACCGATGGTGGTTCCCCACAAAGACATCTGGATAGTTTCAATTAGTGCTTTAATCGCTATATCTACGACTTCCAGGTTGGGAGGAAATAACCTAGAGACAAAATCGGTGATGTAAGGAAAGCTATTTTTAAGTAGTTCAAAATCGACTTTTAAACCTTGCAACGCCCAACTATAAAGCAGTACAACTAAGCAAAGGATAAGTAAGCGGCTTATCCAAGAATAGCGATTGATGAAACTAACAAAATCTTTCATTGGCGAGAATTTTGATTGATCTGGGCAAATTTGGCTTGTAGATTATGGCAAGAGCCATCATAAGCGATGCATCCGTTATCTAAAACGATCGCTCGCTGGGCGTATTCTGCGGCTATCCCCAAATCGTGCAAAACTGCGACAATTGTCATGCCTTGCTGCGAGTGCAACTCAGATAAAGTCTGCATTACTTGTTGAGATGCTATAATATCTAAGCCTGTGATTGGTTCATCGGCTAAAAGAATCTCTGGTGATTGAATTAAAGCACGGGCGATCGCTACTCGTTGTTGCTGTCCACCGCTGAGTTGACTGGTTTTTTGATAAGCTTGTTCTCTTAAGCCTAGATCCTCTAACAACTGTAGTGCCAAACGGCGATCGCTTTTAGGAAATCCCAACAGCGTTTGCCAAGTTGTTTTTGCACCTAAGCGTCCGCACAAAACATTTTCAACGGCAGATAATTGGCGAATCAATCCCCCACCTTGAAATAACATGCCGATGTCGCGGCGAATTTGTGGCAGATTTCGGGAATTCATCGCTACACCATTAATGTAAATATTTCCCTGATGGATTGGCACTAGCCCAACAAGCGATCGCAGTAAAGTAGACTTACCCGCACCATTAAGTCCGAGCAAAACGACAAACTCACCGCGTTGAATTTGGCAATTAATGCCTTTCAGGATGGGACGATTCAAAGATGCAGCGTAACCTGTCTCGACGTTATGACATTCAATGACGCAATTCATTTCATGGGAATTGGTAATAGATAATTGGGAATTGGGAATTGGTAATAGATAATTGGGAACTGGGAATTGAAAATAAGAAAACTACTTTACCCATTACCCATTACCTAATTCCCAAATTATGGGCTAATCCCCGCATTCTTTAGGGCTGCGCTGATTCCTGCTAAGTGTTGGTTATGGTCTACTCTGACCAATTCTGTAGAGTTATATAAATTACGTAGCAGTTGGTTATTTGGTGATTGATTTAACTTGAGTAGGGCGTTGATAATTCTTTCCCGCATCGCGGAAGGAACATCATCATCAATAGCGATACCGTGTGCTGGTACACCAGCAATTTTATGCAGAATCCGCAACTGATTTTTTTCTGCTTCCGTAATATACGGGGTATTAAGAGCATATTCTGACACAGCCGCTGCATCTGCCTGTCCGCGCAATACGGCTTGTAATGCTTTGCTGTAATTGCCACCGTAGGCGACTTGTCCAAAGAATCCGTCTAAGCGATCGCGGTTTGGTACTAAATTTAATGTTACCAATTGACTAACTGGGAAAATAAACCCACTGCCAGAAGTCGGGGAGGTAAAAGCCATTCTTTTGCCCCGCAGTTGTTCGAGAGTTGCTTTGGCTGAATTTCTGGTTTGCAGAGGGCTATTTTTGGCAACCACGAATACTGAGTTATAAGTGTATCTCCCAGAGTAAGTTGAACGTACTTCTGCTAGATATAAACTGGCGTTTGCCAATTCTTTAGCTTTCAATGCCGGACGGCTACTCAAGAAAGCGACATCAGCCCGATTTGCTCGCAAGGCTTCTACTGCCGCTGTATCATCGCCTACCTGTGCCTGTACTGGCATTTGTAGTTCTTTAGATAAAAATGCAGCGACAGCGTTCGCTTTATTTTGCAAGTCAGTGGAATCCGATCTGCTAGGAAAAATTATAGTTAAACTTTTCTCATTTTGGGCAAGTAAAGTTGATGTTTGTTGATTGGGGGTAGGCTTGGCGATAGTCGCTTGCATACCCCCAAATGCGCTGAAAAACAGACCTGTAAGCGCTATCAATCCAGCACCAGCACCAAGTAACCCTTTTTTGCTCACACCCATTTGTAATTCTCCATTGGGAACTATTATCAGTATTTTTGCTAATTAGTTTCAATTACTTTGTTAAAAACTTTAGAGCTTTGAGGAACAAAAGTCAATATTAGTGGTGCGATCTGCCCTCTTCAGCAGCGCTTCTCTACAAGAGGCTCCGCGATCGCTACTCGTTTACCCAAAAAAGAAACACCCAACCGCTGTTTGAGGATGGGTTGGGTGTTTAGTGCTTAACTTGATGTAATTGACTCTGCGCTATCAATATAAAAAATTTTTACAGCTTATTTCATCGGACTTTGGTCATGAGCTAACCATGACTAAAGTACTGCATTTTGATGTAGGTTGCCAAAAAGACGAAAACTCTGCGAACCTTTGCGCTTACCATTGCGTCCCTTTGCGTTTAAATTTCCTCCTTATTGACGGATAGATTTTCTGTAGAGACGGCGATTTATCGCGTCTCTTGCCTTAACACCAAGCGTATTGGCTGACGATCGCCATGTTTGTCTCGACTCAA
>JBPCQW010000010.1:0-7800 GCA_050997715.1 Hassallia sp. | reverse complement strand
GCTTTATATTGCCCAACTGGGCTTTCCTTTTTCTTTAACAGAAAAGCGTGACAAGATTCTAACGCGATCGCCTCTACAAGTCACGAGGTTTGTTTGACTCGTTTAATTATTGTCTAAACCAGGCGTTTATTTTCCGCCCGATAAGAATCATACTAACTCATCGCGTGTTAACGCCGAATTCTTTTAACTTACCTGCCAAACGTTCCGAAGATTCCCATGCTGTCAGCAGCAGATTTCCCTGATTATCCCACCAGCGCAACCAGGGTAGTTCTAGATTTTGATAGCGATCGTGCCAAATTCCCAATTTTACACCCATTGATTCTATCCGATAATGTCCGCGTTCATTAGCAGGCGATCGCTTCTTCTAAGTCTTCGTGAATGACTAGTAGTCTGTCAAGGCAACTTTGCGGGGTTTCTGGTAAGAAAATCAAGTTATTTTCTCCCCCCGCTTCCCCTGCCTGCCAACACGAGCGTCATTTTTGGGTTGGTCGAGTACTAGCTCCTCTCGTTCAAGGATTGCTCGTTTAGCTGCATCCTGTGCAACCCTCACAGCTTGAGAAACTTTCTACAATTTTTTCTTCTTGTTCCGGATTAAATTTTGGTTTACATCCTCTGCCTGGTTTGTTCTACAATCCCAACATACTATCTGATTCCCATCTATCGAACCAGTTATAAATTGTCTTATAACTTACTTGAAAATTATTCATGAGTTCTTCTACTTTTACCCCTTGATTTGCTAGGAGCAAACAATGCGCCCTTTGACGCACCTGATGATGTCGGCTTTGGTGATAAATTCGCTCTAGTAATTTAGCAGAAAGAGGATTTATTTCCCGACTAAATATCATTTTAATTAAAAGTAATATACAACCCTTGTATCTTAATATATTTGTATTATTTATTTGTGTAATTAATTCTGTACGATTACTTATAAAACTTTGTTAATAATCAATATAATTGATTTTACCTCGACATATTATATCTGTATGACATTAAAATATACTGACAATTAACTATTATAAATTCCTCAAAAATAATTGACAAAAATTCATTTTTTACTAACATTCAGTCATCATTTTTATCTTCTTGGACTTCATTACAAGAAAATCGCGCTCGTCAATTTATTTTATAAGAGCGATCGCACTCAATAGGTCATCAATAAAATTTTTATAGGGTGGGGAACTGAAGTTTTAGAACAAATAGAATAAGTCAGTATAGATTTATGGAAAGGATATAAAAATTTAGTTACAGAATTAATGCCTAAAGCTCAAGTAGTTGCAGATATATTTCACGTTATGGTTCAGATAAACAAGGAATTAGATACGCAGATAAAACAAGAAAAGAGAAATGTAGAACAGTTAATAAAGAAAGCAAAAACATCATCAAAAAAGGTAGAATATGAAAACACCTTAGCAGTAATTAATAAAAGTAAATACGTTCTACTTAAAAACGAGTCAGATTTAAATGAGGAGGAAAAAACTAAGCTAATTCAAGCAAAATAGGTGTCTTCTATTCTAAAAGTAATGCATGAATTAAAAGAAAAAATTATAACTATTTTTAATAAAACTAATAATTGGTATACAGCAGTCTTTAAACTGGGTATTTGGCTCTCAAAAGCTAAACAATATTTTCCCAATAGCAACAATACTCTTATCCGTTGGTTTGATGAGATAATCGCTTATTTTGATAATAGGACGACTAGTGGTGTCGTTGAAGGTATCAATAACAAACTCAAACTAATTAAGCGCTCGGTTTATAGGTTTATAAATTTTGAAAACTTCCGAGTAAGATGCTTATTAAGCTGGCATTTTAATTGTTAGTTTAGCATAACAAGTACTGAATAACCCTAATTTTTTCTGCAATATCTTCTCCTAACAATTCATTGACTACTTCTACTAAACCAATGGAATCAATAATTCTTGCCACTATACCTAAGTCGTCAACCCCTACGTTCCATTCAAAATTCGCTCATTCAAAATTCAAAATTATTATCCCCATAAATAAATTTAGGGGCTTGAAATGATGATGCTGCGCTTTTTTATACCTCCATTCATAAATGAAGGGGCTTGTACCAATTGCTTAAATTCAATTTTCAAGTTCAAAATTCAGATAATTCAAAATTGAAAAATTGAAAAATTATTTAATAAATGAATGAATGAATTTTGAATTGATAATTTTGAATTGGAGCGAAGCGACGGTCAATGTTTTGAACTTCAATCTCTTTGAGAGTAGACATAACACCTTACCAAACGTAAAAATACCCTTACTTGATTTTCACATTTATTAAAAAATCGTTTCGTTTCCCAACACCGAACACATCAACCAGGATGTTTCTCCTTTATTAATTTATTAAGGGGATTCGCCGCACGCTCAACATTGTAATATCGTCAAACTGGTCAGTGTCGGCAATGTGGATGCCTACACGAGTTGCGATGTGGTTAAGCAAGGCACTGACTGAGGAGAAAGGCTGCTGTAGGAGCGATAGCAGTTGCTTTTCAGTGAATAACTTGCCGTTTGCATCTCGCGCATCGGTCACACCATCAGTGTAGGCTATCAGGATTTCACCCAGTTTGATGTGAACCTGATTAATCTTAAAATCTGTGCCGGACAGCAGCCCTACGGCTGGACCAGTGGGAGCCAGACGCTCCCTCACGCCACTTAGACCGAGGATAGCTAGAGGTTCATGTCCGCCATTAATGTAGGTTAGCAAGCCAGTGGTCGGGTCTAGCACGCCGAAAAAGAGCGTAGCAAACATATTCATCTGGCTATGATTTTGGACGATGTAATTGTTGGTGAAAACAACAGCTTTGAGAATGTTGATGTGAGCCAACTTGGATGCCATCAGTTGGTCAATCGAACTGCTCACCTCTTGGTCGTCAGCAAGGATGCCCAGTCCGTCAAAGGGAGTTAGATCAGAAAAGACCCGGATTAAGCTGCGGAAGAGAGCCATAAACAGCGCCGCACCCACCCCTTTGTCGCACACGTCACCAATGACTAGCCCCACGCAATCATCAGGAAGCGGGAATACGTCGTAGAAATCGCCGCTTACTTGATGGGCTGGACTGAAGAAAGCGGCAATTTCCCAGCCGGGTGGCTGTAGTAGTTTCTGGGGTAGAAAATCTTGCTGAATCTGCCGACCTGTTTCCAGCTCATGGCACAGAGCGAAGTTAGCTTTCTCAAGTTGGTCGCGAGCCACAGCCAAATCTTGAAAAAGTTTTGCCAGTTCCGCCTCGCGGTCTTTAATTTGGTGGTACATTGTGTTAAAAGCCATCATGACATCTCCCAACTCATCCTTGCGCTTGACGGATGAACAATAGAATTCAAGATTAAGTTGATCCTCACCCACAGCAAGCAGATCATTGCGGAGACCAAGAATGGGAGTAATCACTGTAGATCCTAAAGCCAACATCGTGACAACTGTAACGAAAACTGAGATCAGTAAAATCAGACCGAAGGTGTTTGCAGTGTATAAGTTCATCTCCCGTTCCACCGAAGACGCATCAAGACGAACGCTCGCGGTATATTTCCCCCCCATTTTCTGTGGCGGCCAGGTAACATCATATCTAGAACCATGTTGGCTCAGGACACGAACAACATTGCCACTGTTTATGAAAAAGCGGGAGAGACCGGGAGACTCACCGAAGGTTTGAATCAGGTGTCCGTTAGATTGGTAGATGGCTACTCCTACAACAGGAGAATCGTAGGTAATATTTTTTGAAATGTCGAGGAGTTGGTCTTGGGTGATTTTTGGTGTCATTAAGCGCAGAATTTGAGAAATCTTTGCTAAACCAACTTGTTCCAACTGGGATAAAAGCTGATGTTTACGTATTTGATAAGACGGGACTAGGATAACCAGTTCAATAGCAACAAGGCTATAAAAAACCCAAAAGACAATGCGCTGAGACAAACGAGCTTTAAATAAAGGTAATAGAGACCGAAAGGTAGCTAACATGGAATCCTCCTCCCCTAATTTACTGCCTGACCCCTTTTTGCCTACTGCTAACTGACAGGTCGATTCACAACAAAGATGTTTTGATTCCCATCTCCTACCCGGTGATAGATGAACTTATCAACACCCTGAATCGCGAGATACACTCCCAGTCCACCAAGTTGTCGTTGTTCGAGTGGCAGATGCAATTCCTCTTCATCTAGGGTCGGAGTCTGATAGGGGTCGTAGGCTACACCTGTATCCTTAATGGAGATTATTAAAGTTTTTTGGTCTATATCAGCTTGCAAGTCTAATAGCCCTTCGCAACCTGGTGTCTTATAGCCATGAAAAATGATATTAGTGGCGATTTCGTCCACAGCGTGGCGGAGACGATAGGAGGCTTTTTCATCCAAACCAGCGGCAGATGCAGCTGCCTTCACATATTGTGCGATCGCGCCCAAAGAGTTTAGCGTTCCCGATACAGTTAAAGGTTCCATTTTTCAATCTCTTTGATCAGCTATTAACAATTAGTTGTTGGTTGACAGATAATTGCTAATTGCTACCAATGCTATAAGTTTTCTATCTTGTCAGCGTCATATTCATCCCACACAATTACACTGTGGAGGAATCCAGTTTTCTCCAGGGTGCTGAGCACCAACTCCTGAGCGCCAACAATATAAATGTCAACATTTGCACCCATCTTTTGCTTAGCGAAGATGAGTATCCGCAAACCAGCACTAGCCATATATTCCAGGTCTTGCATCAGCAGGACGAGGTGTTTCACCTCGTCTTTTGGCACTTTCTCTACTGCCGCCTTGAAAATCGGTGCTGTACTTGCATCCAGTTCTCCGGACAAAGTCAGCTTAGCGATCGCGCCCGTCATTTCCATCGTTGCATTGAAAGCCATAATCTTCAACCTTTCCCCACAAGGATAACTACCGACCGATTCCCCACAAGGAATTGGCGTTGTGAAGCCAGCACCGGTTCGGTTCCCGGTTCCCAGATGTCCTCAGGTGGAGTCGCACTAGTGTTACTAAAGACATGCCACTGCATTCGGTCTGGCAAATCTGGGATTTGGAACCAGTGACTCTCCCAATGCATATTCATGGCTACATAGATGTAATTGTCGGTCACCGTCTCCTCATCTAGTTGTTTCCCGGAAAGCATAAACGCCAGGATACGGCTTTCGCCAGACCAATCAGCGTTCCAAGCTTGGGTGCCATGCCAGCTGATATTGGCATAGTCACGAATAGCGCAGTCCACATTCTGGAAGTAGAAACGGTTTCTCAATATAGGGTAGGCGTTGCGGAAGGCAATGCAGTGTTTGAAAAACCGAAATAAATCCACTTGGGATTTTAATAATGTCCAGTCCAGCCAGTTGAGTTCATTATCGTGGCAGTAAGTATTGTTGTTGCCAAGCTGAGTCCGCCCTACCTCATCCCCCATGAGAATCATTGGGATGCCCTGGCTCACCATTAGCATAGCCACAGCATTTTTCATCTGCCGCAGCCGCAAGGTCTTGATCTCTGGATCGTCGGTCGATCCTTCCCAACCACAGTTCCAACTGTAGTTATCATTCGTGCCGTCTTTATTGTCTTCACAGTTAGCTTCGTTGTGCTTCTCGTTATAAGAAACCAGGTCAGCCAAGGTAAAACCATCGTGGCAAGTAATGAAGTTGAGCGAAGCAGTAGGTCCCCGGTTCGCCGATGCATACAGGTCTGGCGAACCCTGTAGTCGCTGTGCCATTTCCCTCACCAAGCCAGAATCCCCCTTCAGGAATTTGCGAATAGCGTCGCGGTACTTACCATTCCACTCAGCCCAACGCCCAAAGGCTGGGAAGGAACCCACTTGGTAAAGACCGCCAGCGTCCCAAGCTTCGGCAATCAGTTTACACTTAGCCAGAATTGGCTCAAAAGCGAGGGTTTCCAAAAGGGGCGGGTTGGTCAGCGGTGCCCCCTGAGGGTCGCGTCCCAAGATGGAAGCCAGATCAAAGCGGAAGCCATCGATGTGATATTCAGCTGCCCAGTAGCGCAGACACTCCAGCACCATGTCGCGGACAATTGGGTTGTTGCAGTTCAGCGTATTGCCGCAACCACTGAAGTTAAAGTAGTACCCCTCCGGCGTCAGCATATAGTATATTTGGTTGTCAATCCCTCGGAAGGATATTGTGGGACCGTACTCGTTGCCTTCAGCTGTGTGGTTGAAGACAACGTCCAGAATCACCTCAATGCCGTTTTTGTGTAGTTCTTTGACCAGCGCTTTGAATTCATCCATTTGCATCCCCAACTTGCCGGTCGCCGCGTAGCCCGTCTTAGGTGCAAAGAAGCCGACAGTGCTGTAGCCCCAGTAATTCACCAACATTTCCCCCGATAACGGGTTGAGACGGCTGTTTTCAAATTCATTGAATTCAAAGATCGGCATCAGTTCTACACAGTTGACGCCTAACTCTTTAAGGTAGGGGATTTTTTCGCGGACGGCGGCAAATGTCCCCGGATGCTTCACCCCAGATGAAGGATGGCGGGTAAAGCTCCGCACATGCATTTCGTAGATAATCAGATCCTCGATCGGAATTTCCAAAGGACGGTCTGATTCCCAGTCAAAGTCGTCGAAAGAGAGGCGTCCACGATGCTGATAGACGTTATTCCAGTCCGGCGTCTGGCGCCAGATGTCTCGCCCCCCGATGCTCTTGGCATAAGGATCTAGGAGAATTTTCCCCGCGTCAAACCAGTGACCGTCCTTCGGGTTGAAAGGTCCGTCCATCCGGTAACCATATTCTGTGTTTTCGTAATCTAGGTCGAATACGACCATGCTAAAGACATTCCCGATCCGGAACTCGTCCGGGAAGGGAATTTCTGCCATTGGTTCAAAGGCGTTCTTTTTGAAGAGTACCAAAGTACAGGATTTAGCATGGCGTGAAAATATCGAGAAGTTAACCCCCCCCGGCACAAGAGTAGCGCCGTAAGGAGATGGTCGCCCCCAGCGCAACTTGAATTCGCCGTACGTGTGGGTAGGATAAATATCTATTCGTTCCATATAACTTAAAGTAATGAGAAATTCCCTGAGGACGGGAAAGTTTCTAATCCTAAATCCAGAGTTTTGCAAATTGTAAAAAAATTGAGAAAACCGGTAATGAACATGGTATCCTCAATCTCTTGAGAAAGCCCCACTAGTACTATGTGCCCTTCTTGAGTGGATGCCTGCCGATATACTAATAACAGCATCCGCAACCCCGCACTAGACATGTAGAGTACCTCAGTCATATCCAAAAGAAGTCGGCAGTGTGGCTGAACCAGCGGTAGCACTATCTGCGTGATTCCCGTAGCGGTATTGGCATCAATTTCACCAGCAATCTCTACTACCGTTACTTCTTTGATGGTCTTAATATTAATGTCCATCTTCCTTCTTAAGTAGCTATTTAGGGACGATTTGAACTTTGACTTTCAGTTGTTCTTGAGACATCGGCAGTTTTACCGTCAGGGCATCCGCGTTGAAATCGAAATAAGGTTCCCCGTTGACCCAACAGGCACCAATATACACACTACCCCCAGGGAGAATATCCGGTTGCACCCGCAGAATATTGTCCTTAAATCCGCCTAACATTGGCTTAAAGTAAAAATCCATCGGCTGCTTGGTAATTAGTTGATTAGTATAGACTGTAGCCAGATAGGTCAGTTCAAACGAGTGATAACCGCTCATGGAATGGCTGCCCTTGAATCGCTCGGTTCCCATTAGGTAGGGAAGCCCATTAGCCAGAACGTTGAAGTAAACGCCTCCGTCGTCATGGTCTAGGAACCAGGCGTTATAAAATGCCGCTGATTCCCGTGCCAACTGGCGATATTCGGGATTCTTAAAGGAGCCGGACAGGATCAGGTATG
>JBPCQW010000007.1:0-50370 GCA_050997715.1 Hassallia sp. | reverse complement strand
CTAGGAGTGGAGAAGATGTTGTTGGAATTAAAGCGCATCCAAGTTCCACCGGGACAAAGAGTGCTGCTCAAAGATGTAACCTGGCAAGAATTAGAAACAATTCTCGAAGATTTAGGGGAACACCGTGCAGCCAGAATTGCATATGACAGGGGAATATTAGAGATTATGGCACCACTGCCAGAACATGAAGACGATAAAGAAATTATTAGCGATTTAGTTAAAGCGCTTTTGGAAGAACTCGATATTGAGTTTAGATGTCTTGGTTCTACCACCTTCAAAAATCAAGCAATGGCTCAAGGTATAGAACCCGACCAATGTTTTTATATCGAAAATGAATCCAAGATTCGCGGAAAGAAGCGACTAGATTTAACAATAGATCCCCCTCCAGATTTAGGATTAGAAGTTGATATTACTTCACGCACTCATCCTAATATTTATCAAGCGTTAAAAGTTCCCGAACTTTGGCGTTTTAATAAGGGCAAACTGCAAATTAATATCCTGCAAGATCGAACTTATGTAGAGTCTCAAGAAAGCTTAAATTTTCCCAGATTTCCACTAATTGAAGTGATTCCTCAATATCTTGAGCAAAGTACAACAGCAGGTCGAAATGCAACACTCAAGGCTTTTCGCCTTTGGGTACGACAACAGATGCAACAGTAATGATATATGAGTTGCGATCGCCCTAACCGTTAAGTTTTTTATAGAGGCGATCGCCGTAACCCACGATTTACTATCATCAGATGAAAGTACGTTAAGAGCGATGGCACGAAGCATTTTACCCCTTGGTTTCGCCATCCCCCTACGGTGTACACACAAGTCCTGTTTGCCCTCAAGCTAAAGCTTGGGGCTACACAAACAAAGCCCATGAAGATGGGCTAAATACAGAAAAAACCAATTCTAGCCTGCGCTCGTCTGGCTTTGTCCGTGAGCCAGCGACTTTAGTCTGAGGGGCTTTTAACAAACAAATTGGATTTTTTTCGACTTGTGTGTACACGGTAGCCTTATTAAGGAGAGGGGAATAGGTTACGCGCTAAAGTACTTCGCTACTGGGTGATAGCAAATAATCGCCGTTGTAGACTGTTCTGGATAAATCTGCTCACTTTCGTCCATGTGCATCTTAATCCTGTCAGTTCCCAACAACTCTAGTTGCTTATACTGATCCTGCATATTCGGACAAGCGGGATAGCCAAAACTATACCGCGAGCCGCGATATCTCTGCGCCAAAATATTCCGAATATTATCCGGTTCCTCAGCCACAAAGCCCAACTCGCGACGAATTCGAGCGTGCGTCCACTCAGCCAGCGCTTCCGCAACCTGCACCGCCAAACCGTGGAAATACAGATAATCAGTGTATTGATTAGCGGCAAACAACTTCTGAGCAAACTCCGTCGCAACCTCACCCACAGTCACCGCTTGCATCGGAAACACATCAATTACCCCTGACTCCTTCGGCGCAAAGAAATCTGCAATACAAAGCCTCCTCAAAGACTTTTGCCTCGGAAACTCAAAACTAGTTCTTACCTCTGTGTCCTCTGCGTCTCTGCGGTTCGTATCATAAACATAAAGCGTATTCCCCTCAGCCTGACAAGGAAAATACCCATAAATCACCTGCGGATGCAACAAATTCTCCTCAATAATTCGTTGCTTCCAACTTTCCAAAATCGGGTAAACCTTCTCATTCAAAAAAGCCTGATATTCCTCCTTAGATTGTTCCTTCGGCTTGCGAAATTGCCATTGTCCCGCAATCAAAGCTTGCAAATCTAAATAAGAGAATATTTCCTCAAGTGAAATATCACTTTCGCGTAACAATTGCGTACCCCAAAAAGGCGGAGTTGGACGTTCAATATCCACTGCGATCGCTTCCGAACGACGAGTATCTATTACCTGAGGTTCATCAATCTTTTCTTTGGCTTTCTCTTCTGCTACTTCTTTATGTCCATTTCCTGACTTTTCCTCTACTTCATTCAAAAATCCCTGCAAATTATCCCAATATCCTTGGGATTTTGCCGGCATTAATTTATCCATGAAATGCAAGTCAGAAAATGCATCTTTGCCATAAACAACTTTACCTTTATAAGCGTTTTGACAATCTTCATGGACAAACTTCGGAGTCAACGCTGCACCGCCTAAAATCACCGGTACAGTTATTCCCTTTTCGTTGAAAACCTGCAAATTTTCTTTCATGAAAGCGGTGGATTTCACTAGTAAACCACTCATCGCAATACAATCAGCTTGATGCTTTTCGTATGCTTGAATAATGTTCTCCACTGGTTGTTTAATTCCTAAATTAATCACCTTATAACCGTTGTTCGACAAGATGATATCTACCAGGTTTTTACCAATGTCGTGAACATCGCCTTTTACCGTAGCAATAATAAACGTTCCTTTGCCATTATTGCCTGATTCTGACTTCTCCATAAACGGCTCTAAAAAAGCAACCGCCGCTTTCATAGTTTCCGCTGATTGTAATACGAAAGGTAGCTGCATTTGCCCGGAACCGAACAACTCACCGACAACTTTCATGCCATCGAGTAAAAAGACGTTTATAATCTCTAAGGGGGGATGGTTCTCTAAAGCTTTTTGCAGATGTTCCTCTAGACCGATGCGTTCGCCGTCGATGATGTGACGCTTGAGACGTTCTTCGATGGGGAGACTTTCATCCAAAGAGCGATCGCGCTTTGTTGTCACTCCTTCAAATAACGTTGTCAGTTCTCCCAAGGGATCATAAACGCAGACATCACCATCAAACCTGCGCTGATCGTAAATCAACTGGAGGCAAACTTCTTGATGGCGTTGTTCAATCTTAGAAAGTGGTAAAATCTTGTTAGGACTAACGATCGCCGCATCCATTCCCGCTGCGATCGCTTCATGCAAAAACATCGAGTTCAGCACTACCCGCGCTGCTGGGTTTAAACCGAAGGAAATATTCGATACACCCAAAATTACATGACTTCCCGGCAATTCTTGACGAATGCGCCGAATCGCTTCTATTGTACCTTTAGCGTTTTCCCGGTCTTCTTCAATCCCCGTGGAAATTGGTAGAGCTAAAGTATCAAAAAATATCTCTGTACCCGGAATGCCGAATTCTACAGCTTGACGATAAGCACGTTGAGCAATTTGGAATTTTTTCTCAGCAGTTCTCGCCATTCCATCTTCGTCGATAGTGCCAATGACTACAGCAGCACCGTATTTCTTCGCCAACTCCAACACCTTCAAGAAACGCGGTTCCCCGTCTTCGTAGTTGGTGGAATTGAGCAAACACTTACCACCAGCAACCTTTAAACCCGCCTCCATCTTTTCCCATTCGGTGGAGTCGAGCATTAAGGGCAGTGTAACATTATTGACAATGCGCGAAACCAATTCGTGCATATCTTGTTCGCCATTACGTCCCACGTAATCGACGTTGACATCAAGGATGTGTGCCCCTTCTTTTACCTGTGCCCTTGCCATTGAAACGAGCCCATCCCAATCTTCCGCGTTGAGCAAATCGCGGCACTTTTTGGAACCGCTGGCGTTGAGACGTTCGCCGACAATCAAGAACGAGTTATCTTGGTCGTAGGGTTGCGTGCTGTAAATTGACGCTGCTGCTGGTTCAAGTTCCGGATGTCTAACTTTTGGCTTCAGTTCTTTGGCAATTTCTGCCATTTGTTGAATGTGTTCTGGACGCGTCCCACAGCAACCCCCAATCACTTGGACACCCAAATCTTCAACAAAGTGCATCAAAGACATCCGTAATTCCATCGGTGTCAGCCGGTAGTGTGCTTCACCACCCACGTTTTCCGGTAAACCCGCGTTGGGAATACAGGAAACGATAAAAGGCGAATGTTCCGAGAGATATTTGATGTGTGGTTTCATTAAGTCTGGACCGGTAGCGCAGTTCAGACCGAGAATGTCAATTTTATAGGGTTCCAAAATGGTAACAACGGCGTTAATTTCCGTACCTACCAACATTGTGCCCATAGTTTCCATTGTCACCGACACCATCACCGGACGGCGATCGCCTTTTTTGGCAAAAACTTCTTCAATTCCATTCAGCGCGGCTTTGATTTGCAGCACATCTTGACAAGTTTCCACGAGAAACAAATCCACACCACCATCCCACAATCCTTCTGCTTGTTCGGCAAAAGAGGCTTTCATCGTGTCAAAGTCGATATGTCCCAGCGTTGGTAACTTGGTTGTTGGTCCCATCGAACCTGCGACAAATCGGGGTTTCTCTGGGGTGGAAAATTCATCAGCAACACCCTTGGCAAGTTCTGCGGCTGTTTTAGTTAGGTAATATGCTTGGTCTGCTAGGTCGTACTCGACAAGTACAATTGAGGCACTACCAAAAGTGTCAGTTTCGATGACATCTGCACCAGCAGCGAGAAAATCGCGGTGAACCTTAGCGACAGCTTCGGGTTTGGTGTGGACGAGATATTCGTTACAACCTTCGTACTGAGGACCACCGAAATCTTCAGCAGTGAGGTTTTGCGTTTGCAAGTTCGTTCCCATCGCTCCATCGAAGACGAGAACGGGACGGTCTGGACTGTGCAAGCGTTCTAGAAAGGAATGAGTCATATTTTCCTAGAAGAATTTACATAAGTCGAGTGATACTCTACTTAATTTAATATTTTCCTCAATTTCTCGCGCTTCGGAAGGTTTTTCCTTGATTTAGTATATTTAAAGTTTGTGTAAATTAGGCGTAAAGGCTGAAAAAGTGAGAAGCAACTTGCTTGACACCTGAGACTTGTCTGGGCGCAGACTGATGGTAGATACTTATTTATTGCTGGTATCCTATTAACTTATTTTCATTAAAATTAAGATATTTAGTTATTTAAGTATAAAATAATGAAGTTTAAGGACTGGGCGACCAGAGTAATGCTAATTTCTCTGATATTCGTCGCTCTGATTGTGGCGCTGCTTGCTGGTAGAGCCATACAATTACAAAATAATACATCAAATCCGGCGATCGCTTCTTGGAGTCAATATCCAAACGTACAAATTCCAGCACCAAAAAAACCAAGCAACGCTGCAAATCCTCCCAAATCTCTGTTCAAAACCACTGCGGCTTTTACAAAGTACAGACCCAGATATGAGATTGCTTGGGCAGATCCAAGCAACTACGGACAGCGTTATACCAAAGACGTTAATAACGTAACTGTCAACAATCTACCGATTATAGTCCTTCATGAAACTTCTAATTCTGCTCAGAGCGCGATTAATTTTTTTCAAACACCTCATACCGACGAAAATGTTCAAGCGAGTTACCACGTCATAATAAAGCTAGATGGGACAGTTATTTATACAGTGCCACCAGATAAACGCGCTTTTGGTGCAGCGAATTCCGTATTTGACAGTTATAACGGTTCAGAAAGCGTGAAAACTAATGCTAATTTGCCACCATCTGTAAATAATTTTGCTTATCACGTCTCTTTGGAAACCCCGCTAGATGGTTGGACTGACACAGAACCAATTCATAGCGGTTACACTGAAGCTCAGTATTACTCTCTAGCTTGGTTAATCGCTCAAAGTGATGTCCCAGACGATCGCATTACCACCCACCGTCTAGTAGATCGTTCCGGAACACGAATCGATCCCAGAAGTTTTGATGCTCAGAAGTTTCTCAACTTACTTCATAACTTTCGTCAAGTAAGCAATGTTAACAAGGTTAACTAACAACACGCAACAATACTAAGTCGTACAGAATTAATTACACAACGTCATTACAAACCAGACGCATTCGGTGTACTCTTCCAGAGTCGCTGCGCGATCGCAATCATGAGTTATAACTCAACTATAAATCGTTAATAATGACTCACCAACCAAGACCGCAATAATGAAGTAAGAAAGCTAAAATTAAAGCCTAGCTTGCTGCTCAAAGCAATTTTATACTTATGTATAAGGACAGTTATGACCGCAATTACCATCAACTTTAATAATGTCCTCAAACTTAGCGACGACCAATTTTACCAATTGTGTCGTGATAATCCCGATGTCAAATTTGAACGTAATGCTTTTGGAGAACTAATTATAATGCCACCAACCGGAGGAGAAACAGGAAAACGTAATGCATCGATTATTACGGATTTTGTAATTTGGAACCGTCAAACAAAACTCGGAGAGGTATTCGACTCCTCCACCTGCTTTAAACTCCCAAACGGTTCGGATCGCTCCCCCGATGTATCTTGGATAAAATTAGAGCGATGGAATGCACTTACATCACAACAACGCGAAAAGTTTCCTCCTATCGCTCCCGATTTTGTGTTGGAGTTAATGTCCCCATCCGATAGTAAGAGTGTTGTTCAAGCCAAAATGCAAGAGTATATGAATGCAGGTGTAAAATTGGGTTGGCTAATTGATAGAAAAACTCGCAGTGTTGAAATTTATAGACAAGGGCAACCAAAAGAAGTATTAGAGTTTCCTACAAGCTTATCTGGAGAAGATATATTACCTGGTTTTGTCTTAGATTTACTTTTTGTATGGGGTTAGAAACTATTCGCTAATTTATACCCATATCTAGACAACTAATGAAACTGAGTCAAAGGCATTGGCACTCTACATAGTACTACATCACCGCGCTGTAAGTTCATCAGCAAAGATTTTGTCGTAAATATCATTCTCAGCGCTTAACCAATCCTGGTAAGCTTGAGATTCAATCGGATAACCAGGTTTTTTACCACTTTGAAGAGAAACAGCTAAATCCAGCAACGCTGATAACTGCTCATCGTTGAGTTGCTTAATTATGCTTTCTAGTTCTTTACGGATGTTCATGGGATTTCCCATTGTTAGTTACTTTGAATTTATGCGTTCAAGGACTATGTTTGACTAAAACTATAAATTGTTTGCGTCTTCAGTTGTTCGCAACAAATTGATGAAGGTAAAGTTCCATCAGGAAAGGTTTGCCGATCGCATTGCACTTGCAAATGACTCAGCGGGTCAATCCCTGGAGAAATCATAAACTCAATCTTTTCTACATAAGGCAAAGTTGCCAAATTATCAAGTATTTGACCGATCGCTTGCACATAAGGATGACTGTTTTGCTGATACCAATCAGGTGCAGCCAGTTGCGCTTGATCGAAACCCAAATGTACAGTTAAAGATGGTTTGTCAAATAAAGCGATCGCTAACGGACGCGCTTCTTCTTGCAACAATAAATCATGGCTTTTCGCTAAATGTCGCAGCTTTTCTAAACGTTCATAACGTTCGGTAACAGCTTCTGGCTCATCTTGCCAATGAATCCCTACCGTTACCAGATACGTCTGCAACAGCATATGATCCAGCTTTTTCGCCTTTGTTGCCAGATAATAGGAATTATAATCGGTTGCCTCAATCAACAGCGGCACGCGATCGACAACTTCCAAGCCGTAGCCTTTAACACCCGCAATTTTCCGAGGATTATTCGTAATTAGGCGAATCTTGTGTATGCCCAAATCCATCAAAATTTGCGCTCCCATACCATAATCTCGCAAATCGGCAGGGAATCCCAAACGCTCGTTTGCCTCGACTGTATCCAGTCCCATATCCTGGAAGCTGTAAGCCTTCAACTTATTAATCAAGCCGATGCCTCTTCCTTCTTGTCGCAGGTATACTACAACACCTTTACCCGCCTGCTCAATCATCTTCAGAGCAGCTTGCAGTTGCAATTGACAATCACAACGCAGCGAACCTAAAGCGTCACCTGTCAAGCATTCTGAATGCATTCGCACCATGATAGGATCATCTTTAAAGGTGGCGGGGTCGCCTTTGACAATTGCTACGTGTTCAGTATTATCAAGGTTGTGGCGGTAGCCATAAATTTCAAACTGCCCGAATTGACTCGGTAATTTTGTCACGACTTCGCGATAAACCAAGCGATCGTGTTTGAGGCGATAACTGATTAAATCGGCAATACTGATAATTTTCAGCTTGTGATGTAAGGCATACTTAAATAACTGAGGCAATCGCGCCATCGAGCCATCAGGGTTTTGAATTTCACAAATTACCCCGGCTGGATATAGCCCAGATAATCGAGCTAAATCAACCGCAGCTTCCGTATGTCCGGCGCGTTTTAGTACACCGCCTTCCTTGGCGCGAATTGGGAAAATATGACCGGGGCGACGTAAATCTAAAGGGTGTGTCGCTGCGTTGAGCGTCACTTGAATAGTACGGGCGCGGTCTTCTGCGGAAATGCCAGTACTGACACCTAACTGAGGACCTGCATCAATACTGACAGTGAAAGCAGTTTGATTAGTGTCTGTAATATTGCTTACCATTAATGGTAAATCAAGTTCATCAAGGCGATCGCCTGTCATCGCCAAACAAATCAGCCCTCTTGCTTCCACCGCCATAAAATTAATCATATCCGGCGTAGCAAATTGGGCAGCGCAAATTAAATCGCCTTCATTTTCTCGATTTTCGTCATCTACTACTACCACAGAGCGACCGGCTTTCAGGTCTGCTAAAGCGGCATCAATCAAATCAAATTCAAAAGCGGGGGATGTTGTCTGAGACTGCGACACAGAGTATTTCCAACGACCAAACGTAAATTTTTTTTACAAATGCTTCTTTGTCGATTGTACAACCTTTAAAGAGGAATGGGAGATGGGGAGTCAGGAGTTAGGAGTTAGGAGTTAAGATTCTCCCTTGTCCCCCTTGTCCCCCTCTCCCCGACTCCTCCACTCCAATTTTTCCAGAGCGATCGCATAACTAATAACGCGAATGGTCGCATTTAGTTGATGATAGTTGATAGCCAATAACTAATTAATCATCGGATAAGGATTTCATATCATGGGCAATTTAAGACGCGTACCTGTTGGCATTGTTGGCGCGTCAGGCTACGGTGGAGTGCAGTTAGTTCGACTATTAATGGATCATCCAGAAGTCGAAGTTGTTTACTTAGGTGGCGAAAGTAGCGCTGGCAAACCCTTTGGCGAACTTTACCCTCATTTGGCTCATGCAGTTAATCTACCAGTTGAGGAGGTAGATCCAGAAATTATCGGCGATCGCACAGAAGTGGTGTTTCTTTCTCTTCCAAATGGTCTGGCTTGCGAAATGACTCCAAAACTCTTGGACAAAGGATGTAAAGTACTCGATCTCAGTGCAGATTACCGCTTCACTGACTTGACAACTTACACAAATTGGTATGGCAAACAGAGAACCGATAGCGCCACCGCTGCTACAGCAGTTTACGGCTTACCAGAATTGTATCGCGATCGCATATCTGAAGCGCAGTTAATTGGCTGTCCCGGCTGCTATCCCACCGCTAGCCTCCTCGCACTTTCGCCACTTTTAAAGCAAGGTTTAATCGTCCCGGAAACCGCCATTGTCGATGCTAAGTCTGGCACCTCCGGCGGCGGACGGCAAGCGAAAATCAACTTATTGCTAGCCGAAGCAGACAACTCTCTAGGGGCATATGGTGTTGCTCGTCACCGCCACACCCCGGAAATTGAGCAGATTTGCAGTCATTTGGCGGGGCATGAACTTATGATTCAATTTACACCCCACCTGATCCCAATGGTGCGGGGTATTTTAGCTACCGTATACGCCACCCTCCGCGATCCCGGCTTGGTGCGAGACGACTTAATTACTATATTTAGAGCTTTTTACCGTAACTCTCCTTGGGTGAGAATTTGCGAAAGTGGCGAATATCCGCAAACGAAATGGGCTTGCGGTAGTAATCTTTGTTATATCGGTTTAGAAGTTGACCCACGTACAGGTCGCGTCATTGTTATGTCAGCAATTGATAACTTAATTAAAGGTCAGGCGGGTCAAGCTATCCAATGTATGAATATTATGATGGGTTGGGACGAAACCCTCGGTTTACCCAAGTTAGGATTTTATCCTTAATGGGCACTGGGGACTGGGAACAAACAGATCCATGTCAATAATCTCTTTCCTAATCCCTACTCCCTACTCCCCAGTCCCTAGTGCCTACTTCGGTCCCATCCCTACAGTACCGGCATAAACGGCGCGATCGCCTAATTCATCTTCAATTCGCAGCAAGCGATTGTATTTCGCTACACGTTCGCTGCGACATAAAGAACCAGTTTTGATTTGACCGGCACGAGTTGCGACAGCTAAATCGGCAATAGTCGTATCTTCAGTTTCACCCGAACGATGGCTGATAACCGACCGGAAACCGTTACGAGTCGCTAAATCAATCGTTTCCAAAGTTTCTGTTAACGAGCCAATTTGATTAAGTTTAATCAAAATGGCGTTAGCGGATTTTTGCTCAATGCCTTTTTGTAAGCGTGTGGCATTAGTTACAAATAAATCATCACCTACTAACTGCACGCGATCGCCTAATTTAGTCGTAAGTAACTGCCAATTTTGCCAATCTTCCTCATGCAAGCCATCCTCAATCGATACAATCGGATATTGATCGACTAATTGCCCTAAATAATCAATAAATTCAACCGGAGAATGAGGTTTACCATCATAGACATATTGTCCTTCCTTGTAAAACTCACTTGCCGCTACATCCAAAGCCAAAGCTACTTCTTCCCCAGGCTTGTAACCAGCTTTTTCAATCGCTGCCACCAGCAATTCTAAAGCGACCTGATTCGACTCTAAATTAGGCGCGAAACCGCCTTCATCCCCCACCCCGGTGAGGAGACCTTTATCATCCAACACCTTGCTGAGAGTGGCAAATACCTCCGCACCCCAGCGCAAAGCTTCCCGGAAAGAAGACGCACCAACGGGGACAATCATAAACTCTTGAAAATCCACATTATTTGAAGCGTGTGCCCCACCGTTAATTACATTCATCAACGGTACCGGCAACAAATTTGCCAAGGGTCCACCTAAATAGCGATATAGGGGAAGTCCTAGAGAATCGGCACCAGCTTTAGCGGCGGCTAGGGAAACTGCTAAAATCGCATTCGCGCCCAAATTAGATTTATTAGCCGAACCATCTAAAGCAATCATCGTGCGATCGATCAGTTCTTGGTTCAAGGCATCCATGTTGATTAACTTCGGGGCAAGTGCCTCTTTGACGTTCTGCACCGCCTTCAGCACCCCTTTGCCGCCGTAACGACCTTTTTCGCCATCCCGCAGTTCGTGTGCCTCAAAAGTGCCCGTGGACGCGCCACTAGGAACCTGTGCCAATCCTACAGCACCGTTGACCAAATGCACTTCGGCTTCAATTGTCGGTCTGCCGCGAGAATCGAGAATTTCACGAGCAACGATCGCCTCAATAGCAGTATCTATGTTAATCATCTTTTCTTCGTCCTTTAGATGAAAGCGTTTTTGCCGCTGAAACAAACAGCCTATTGGTTCCGACGATCTAGCATAGGCGTTTCCGGGACTGTGTACGCTCAGATTTAACAACTTTTCTAGACATTTGCTTGTGGACACTGCCTGCGCGATTGTAGTTAGCCCTAAGTAAAAATACAGTACAGACTACAAAATCATCACATTAATTTTGATCTAACAGTGCCCAATATTATCAGCTTATAGTCAATCAGGACTTACCCAAAAACTCTCTGTAACTCTTATCCCTTCGCGTCCTTCTCCCAAGGGGAGACGCTAACGCGAATGCGGTTCGATTTTTTCCAATTGTGCCTAAGTCCTATTTCTGAAAGTTAGCAGCATCCCCATCTAAAATCGGTAAAGAAGCACTTTAGCCGAATAAATTATGCGCTTACTACACACAATGCTACGGGTCGGCAACCTTGAAGAGTCCTTGAAGTTTTATTGTAATGTCCTGGGAATGAAGTTACTGCGACGAAAAGATTATCCAGGTGGAGAATTTACCCTCGCTTTTGTCGGTTACGGTGACGAAACAGACAATTCAGTCCTAGAACTAACCTACAACTGGGGTGTCGAAAAATACGACTTAGGTAATGCTTACGGTCACATTGCCTTAGGAGTCGATGATATTTACTCTACCTGTGACGAAATCAAAAAGACTGGTGCTAAAGTAGTCCGGGAACCAGGACCGATGAAACACGGTTCAACGGTAATTGCTTTTGTAGAAGATCCAGATGGGTACAAAGTAGAACTTATTCAACTAAGTACTCAAGGTTCAAATGCGAAACAGGAGTCACAAGAAAAACTTGTAACTCAATAATTGTGTTGTTACATAGGTAAGATTTCGCGTGAAACAATGTCTGCGGCAAAGAATTTATTCTCAAAAGTTGTCGGCTGAGGCTTTTGTCGGTTGCAAGATTATCAGCAACCGACGAAAGTTTTATTGGATTGTAGCGCTAAGTATTATCACTGCTTTCCTTCAGAAAAGTTTGCCATTAAGGGCACAATCTCTGCCTTTAATGGCACAGCCAGAAAATGAGGAGACAAGGGGACAAAAAGACTGGGAGACAAGAAGACAAAAAGAAAAATTTGCTCAATCTCTAATTCCTGATTCCCAATCTTCAATTGTCGAGGAAAACCCTGAATTTTCGGTAGCAAATCAATCTGCTAATTTGGACACGGATTCTGAGTTTTCCACTCCGCAAACTTCGGTTTCTCAATTGTCTGATGTTCAACCAACAGATTGGGCTTATCAGGCATTGCGATCGCTTATGGAACGTTACAATGTTATCTCTGGTTTTGGTGATAACACTTTTAAAGGTAATCGTCCTCTGAGCCGTTATGAATTTGCCGCAGGTCTAGCGGCTACTTTAGATAAAGTTGAAGGCTTGATTGCTACAGCGATCGGCGATCAATACATTCAAGAAGATATTATCACCTTACGACGGTTGCAAAAAGAATATCGGTCTGCTTTGGATGACTTGCAAAAACGGGTTAGCACAACAACCACAAGCGCAAATTATCTCGAAGCACATCAATTTTCCACCACAACAAAGCTTAAAGGTCAATTAATTTTTGCCCCCACCAGCGGTAGTAATGCCAGCACTACCATAGTCGCCCGTTCGCGCTTAAATCTCAATACCAGCTTTAACGAAAAAGATTTACTCGTGACTCAGTTAGAATCTGGTAATAATGGCGGTGATGCGATTAATTTGGCACAAAAGGAAAATTATAACCGCGTGGCAAACAGCGGTTTTATCGGCAATTATGGAGGACTCGATTACACCAACGTAGAGGAAAACTTACATTTAAGGCGATTATACTACTCGTTTCGTCCAACGCCCGATTTAGCTTTCACCGTTGGGGCAAAAATGCTGCCACGGGATTTTATAGATCGTAACAGATATGCGAACAACGAAGCGGTTGATTTTAGTTCCACCTTTTTTATCAATAATCCTCTGATTGTTCAAAATGAAATAGATCGAGAGGGTGGTGCAGGTGCAGCGATCGCATGGCAACCAAAAAATAGCAAATTCAGCGTGCGATCGCTTTACATCGCTGCCAATAATCAATTGAATTCAACCACAAACAGCGGTTTATTTGGCGATCGGCATCAAGCCAGTGTCGAAGTAGAGTATTCCCCAAGTTCGCGCTTTGCATTCCGGCTACAATATACGAATGCGGAAATTAACAACACTGATATTAATGCCTTTGGTGTCAATGCCGAATATAGTTTAAATCGCAACACCGGAATTTTTACCCGCTTGGGAGTCGGTAACTACCAAGGATTTAACACTGCCATCAACCAAAGTATAGATTTACATCCTTTAAGTTGGGCAATCGGTGTCGGTTTGCGTAACTTCGCTCTTCCCGGAACTGTTGCCGGTGTAGCGATCGGTCAACCTTTCGTTGCTGAAAATTTTGGTAACGCTACCCAAACCAACTTCGAGGCATTCTACAATCTACAATTAAGCGACAATATCAGTATTACCCCTATACTATCCCTAGTGAGCAACCCTAATAACGATAGCTCCAAGGGCACCATCTGGCAAAGTACACTCAGAACGGTGTTTTCGTTTTAAATTAGGGAATGGGGACTAGGGACTGGGGACTGGGGACTAGGGACTGGGGACTAGGGACTAGGGACTGAAAAAGAGTTATTACTGATGCCCAATGCCCCATTCCTGATGCCAAATGCCCAATATTATTTGGAAACCTCTTTAATCCAAAATCTAAAATCTAAAATCCAAAATTATTAAAGATGCAGCCTACAGATCCAAATAAATTTACTGATAAAGCCTGGGAAGCGATCGTTAAATCTCAGGATGTAGTTCGTGCTTATCAACAACAGCAATTAGATGTAGAACATTTAATTATCGCTTTATTAGAAGAACCCACTGGATTAGCAACACGCATCCTCGGTCGGTGTGAAGTTGATCCGTTTCGTTTGCAGCAGCAAGTCGAAGCATTTACCCAACGTCAGCCGAAAGTTGGCAAAAATGAGCAGCTCTACCTCGGTCGCAATTTAGATATGATGTTAGACCGAGCCGAAGAAGCGAGAGTCAGGATGAAGGATTCCTTCATCTCAGTGGAACACATGCTTCTGGGTTTTGTTGACGACGATCGCATCGGACGCAAGATGCTCAAAGCTTTTGATTTAGACTCCTCCAAGTTAGAGGCTACCATCAAAACCGTTCGCGGTAGCCAAAAAGTAACCGATCAAGCTCCCGAATCTCGTTACGAAGCTTTGCAAAAGTTCGGCAGAGACTTGACAGAACAAGCAAAAGCTGGTAGGCTCGACCCCGTAATTGGACGCGATGACGAAATTCGCCGCGTAATTCAGGTATTGTCGCGCCGTAGCAAAAATAACCCAGTATTGATTGGTGAACCTGGAGTAGGGAAAACAGCGATCGCTGAAGCTTTAGCACAGCGCATGGTTAACGGTGACGTTCCCGAATCTTTGAAAAACCGCCAGCTTATCTCCTTAGACATGGGTAGCTTGATTGCTGGGGCAAAATATCGAGGTGAATTTGAAGACCGTTTAAAAGCAGTTCTACGTGAAGTTACTGAATCCAACGGTCAAATAGTTTTATTTATTGACGAGTTGCATACCGTTGTTGGTACAGGTTCTAACCAACAAGGAGCGATGGATGCAGGGAATTTACTGAAACCGATGTTAGCGCGGGGAGAATTGCGTTGTATTGGTGCGACAACCTTAGATGAATACCGTAAATACATTGAAAAAGATGCCGCTTTAGAAAGACGGTTTCAGCAAGTATTTGTCGATCAGCCGAGCGTGGAAAATACCATTTCCATTTTGCGCGGTTTGAAAGAACGTTACGAAGTGCATCATAATGTGAAGATTTCTGATTCAGCGTTAGTCGCAGCGGCTACCTTGTCGGCAAGATATATAAGCGATCGCTTTTTGCCAGATAAAGCGATCGACTTAGTAGACGAAGCCGCAGCGCAGTTGAAAATGGAAATTACTTCCAAACCTGCGGAACTGGAAACTATAGACCGTCGCTTAATGCAGCTAGAAATGGAAAAGCTGTCATTGGCTGGGGAAGAGAAAGGTACGCCGCAAACAAAAGAGCGTTTGCAGCGAATTGAGCAAGAAATCGCCAATTTAACTGAAAAACAGCACGATTTTAATGAACAATGGCAAGGTGAAAAGCAATTATTAGAAGCCATCAGCGCTTTAAAGAAACAAGAAGAAGCGCTGCGGGTACAAATTGAGCAAGCCGAACGCGCTTACGATCTCAATAAAGCTGCCAAGTTAAAATATGACGATTTGGAGCGAGTACAGCGCGACTTGGAAGTCAAAGAAGCGCAACTTCTGGAAACTCAAAACCAAGGTACTACTTTACTGCGGGAACAAGTCACTGAAGCTGATATTGCGGAAATCGTCGCCAAATGGACGGGAATTCCCGTAAATCGCCTTTTGGAATCAGAACGGCAAAAATTGCTGCAACTAGAAAGCCATTTGCACGAACGAGTTATTGGGCAAGAGGAAGCTGTAGAAGCCGTATCAGCCGCAATTCGTCGCGCTCGTGCGGGGATGAAAGACCCAGGTCGCCCGATTGGTTCATTTTTGTTCATGGGACCGACTGGTGTAGGGAAAACCGAGCTTGCTCGTGCATTAGCGCAGTTTCTCTTTGATTCTGCTGACGCATTGGTGCGGCTGGATATGTCGGAGTATATGGAGAAACATTCTGTTTCCCGCTTAGTGGGAGCGCCTCCTGGATATGTAGGCTACGAAGAAGGCGGTCAACTTTCGGAAGCGATTCGCCGCCGTCCTTACTCGGTAGTGCTTTTGGATGAAGTGGAAAAGGCACATCCAGACGTATTTAACATTTTGTTGCAGGTTTTAGATGACGGTAGAATTACTGATTCTCAAGGAAGATTAGTTGATTTTCGCAACACCGTAATTGTGATGACCAGTAACATCGGTAGCGAATACATTCTTGATATGTCTGAAGATGATTCTAAATATGACATGATGCAAAAGCGAGTAACAGAAGCTTTGCGATCGCACTTTCGCCCAGAGTTTCTCAACCGCGTCGATGATATAATTTTGTTCCACACCCTGAGTCGGGCAGAAATGCGGCATATCGTGAAGATTCAACTCAAACGGGTGCAAAATCTGCTTTCCGATCAGAAAATATCATTGGAGATATCACAAGCCGCGTGCGATCGCCTAGTCGAAATCGGTTACGATCCAATTTACGGCGCACGTCCCATTAAACGGGCAATTCAGCGAGAAGTAGAAAATGCGATCGCTACCAAGTTGTTAGAGAACACCTTTATCTCTGGCGACACCATTTTAATCGACAAAGGGGATAACGGACTCACCTTTAATAAAAAAGTGACAGTTAAAATCTCAGTTCCACAAATTACTACATTGTCACGAGAAGAATAGTAACCGTCGTAGAGACGTTCCGGTGGAACGTCTCCACAATATATGTGATTTGTCCGACATGATATAATTTGAGTCGGATTTATCCGACTTTAGCTTTCAGACTGGGACTTAAGTCCCTGGCTGTTCGTAATGGCAAGGATATTTTTTACCTTAAATTGTTACTCGGACTGATTTTTGGGGAAAAATTTAATAGTATACCCACAACTTTAGTCAGTCCATTTTTATGCAACTCATTAGCTCATTAAACCTGAGAAATTCCGAATATTTATCAAAAGACAGGCTGATTAGTTACCACCATCAGTTGCGTTTAATATTTACATTAGGCTCACAGGTAAAAAACATTCTGGAAATTGGGATCTTTAATTCCCTATTAACGGATCTCCTCAAACGCAATAGCTACAACGTTACCACTGCTGACATTGACCCCAATTTAGAACCAGACATAATTTTGGATCTAACAAAAGATTTTTCCACGCTTAAAGATAAATTTGATGCAATTGTGCTGTTTCAAGTGCTGGAACACTTGCCTTATGAACAATCAGAACAAGCTTTAAAACAACTTGCACTTATTACAAAGAAATTTTTAGTAATTTCGATTCCTTATAATGCCCAATTCTTGGCACTTCAAATCAAATATTCTTATGCACACAGGTCAAGGTATTTATTACTTAATGTGCCAAAATTTTGGAGTACAAAGCCAGTTTGTAACGAGCATTATTGGGAAATGGGACTAAAAGGATATCCCAAAAAGCGGATTTTAGACTCGGTTGCCAAAGCAGGATTAACCATCAAGCAAGAATTTACCGACCCCATCCACCCATATCACTATTTTTTAGTGTTGGAAAAAAATACGAAATAGGAAGATGTTTAGCAGGGGTAGGGAAATCCGAATCACTCTATGGGGGCAAACTATGCTGAAAAAACAAGCGATCGCCTAAGTTATGCCTTTACAATCCTAATTGGTATCACGCCCTCTGGTATTATTCGGTTTACCCTTGAAAGCAGAGGGCTATGGTGTATTTGCCACAGTCAGAATTCAGATACTTTTACCGAACCTTATAAATCATGCTTGAACAAGGCACTATCAGTATCCATACTGAGAATATTTTCCCGATCATCAAAAAGTCTCTCTACTCCGACCATCAAATATTCTTGCGGGAACTGGTATCTAATGCCGTAGATGCCATCCAAAAAGTGAATATGGTATCTCGTGCTGGAGAATATTCAGGTGAAATTGGGGAACCAGAAATTCAAATTGCCATTGACAAAAACAACAAGACCCTCTCTATCACCGACAATGGCATCGGGATGACTGCCGATGAGGTGAAAAAATACATCACCCAAGTTGCCTTCTCTAGTGCCGAAGAATTTATTCAGAAGTACCAAGGCAAATCAGACCAACCGATAATCGGTCACTTTGGTCTAGGCTTTTACTCCTCCTTCATGGTGGCGCAAAAAGTCGAAATTGATACCCTCTCTTATAAAGAAGGTTCCCAAGCTGTTCACTGGACTTGTGATGGTTCTCCACAGTACACCCTGGAAGATTCACCCCGGACAACTCGCGGCACCACCATTACCCTCACCCTGCAAGAGGAAGAAGAGGAATATTTAGAATCATCACGAATTAAGAATCTTGTCAAGACTTACTGCGATTTCATGCCAGTACCCATCAAACTTGAGGGTGAGGTATTAAACAGGCAGAAAGCACCTTGGCGAGAATCTGCTAGTAACTTGAGTCAAGAAGATTATTTAGAATTTTACCGCTACCTGTATCCTTTCCAGGAAGAACCGCTTTTATGGGTACATCTGAATACAGATTATCCGTTTATCATCAACGGGATTTTGTATTTTCCGAAGATGAAGCCGGATGTGGATGCGACAAAAGGGCAAATTAAGCTATTTTGTAACCAAGTTTTTGTGAGTGACAACTGCGAAGAAATTATCCCGCAGTTTTTGACTCCGATGCGGGGTGTAATCGATAGCAGCGATATTCCCCTAAATGTATCGCGGAGTGCCTTGCAAAGCGATCGCACCGTGCGGAAAATAGGCGATTATATAGCGAAAAAAGTAGGCGATCGCTTAAAAGAACTATACCGCGATAACCGCGAACAATACATCAACACCTGGAAAGACCTCGGCACCTTCGTTAAATTTGGCGTTCTCAACGACGATAAATTTAAAAAACAAGTTGAAGACATCATCATCTTCCGCACCACCGCCAAGCTATCCGAAAAAACCGCTGATACCCCAGCAGTACAGGTACAATCAGACGAAGGCGACGCATGGCAAGAAGTCACCCCCCAAACGGGTGATTCTGCTTCCCTACCCCCATATACCACACTCAAAGAATACCTAGAACGCAACAAAGAACACCACGAAAACCGCGTTTTCTACTGCACCGATGCAGCAGTGCAAGCTACCTACGTAGAATTGCACAAAAACCAAGGTTTAGAAGTCCTGTTTATGGACTCCTTCATCGACACCCACTTTATCAACTTCCTAGAACAAGAATATAACGATGTTAAATTTACGCGGGTAGACTCCGACTTAGATAACACCTTGCTGGATAAAGACAAGGCTAGCGAAATAGTTGACCCCGCGACCAACAAAACCCGCAGTGAAGTTGTCAAAGAACTCTTTGAGAAAGCACTCAACAAACCCCGACTCAACATCCGCACCGAAGCTTTAAAATCTGACGATCCGCAAGGAACACCACCAGCAATGGTGTTACTACCAGAGATTCTGCGGCGTCTGCGGGAAATGAACGCTATGATGCAGCAACAAGGCGCAGAATTTCCCGAAGACCACATTTTGCTAGTGAATACCGCTCACCCGCTGATTCAAAATCTGGCGAACCTCAACCAAGGCACTATAATTCAAGGTGATGGTCAGTCGCCTACGAGTCAATTGGTGAATATGATTTGCCAACACGTCTACGATTTGGCACTGATGTCTCAGAAAGGCTTTGACGCCGAAGGAATGAAATCCTTCGTCGAACGCTCAAATGAAGTCCTCACCAAGCTGACAGAACAAGCCGCAAAATAGCATTTTCGTGTCTTTCTCGTTCCCTGGCAGAGCCAGGGAATGCATACTAGAGGGCTGCTGCCTCATATTCTCACATTATTGCTAATGCCCGAAGGATATAAGCTTACATAGCACCTTACTTGGCAAGAATTTAATACAATAAGAGATTGTGTTCAAGATAAATAGGATATTCCGAGTATGTCTCGTCGCTGTGAACTAACTGGTAAAAAGGCAAATAACGCCTTTGCAATTTCCCACTCGCACCGTCGTACCAAGCGGCTTCAGCACGCAAACCTGCAAAGCAAGCGTGTTTGGTGGTCCCAAGGAAACCGTTGGGTTAAACTGAAACTATCAACCAAAGCCATCAAAACCCTAGAAAGCAAAGGCTTGCACGCAATGGCAAAAGAAGCCGGTATTAACCTCAATCACTACTAAAAATCGCCAATTCATAAAAACGCACTCAACGTAAAGCGCATTTTCGTAGTAAGCGCTTCAGCGCTTTAGCCTTTATTAGCCCATCAAAATTAATCTGGTAAATTATCAGACTAACTCCACAGAAGAATACCTTCCACCCAAGCCTCCCCTAAATAAGGAGGCTTTTAACTATCTAATATTAATTTTTCATCAACTGATATGTTTTCTTAAACAGATGGGTACTATAAGTTTACTTTGCTAACAACAGCTTCAGAAAATCACCTGTTGCTGAAATAGCTTTGGCAAAATTAATGTGAAATTATGGCGCTATTATCCTTTGTCGGCTATAAATTAAATAATTCAGATACAATTCGTATTTACCGGAATAATCCCAAAATATCACAAATGATAAAAGTCTAAAAAGTGGATTTCTTTGTGTTAATACCACATTTAAAAATAGGTAAAAAACAATAACATAGTCACATAAATAAAATCTCTGCACGTTGCCTGCGAAATTCTTCGATAGGCTTAATTTCCAATTTTTCAAAAATACAAAATTTAGTTAAATCCACTTGACAGGAAAGCAGCTATGTCTTCAAAACGCCGGCTAGTCAAGGCAATAAAAATATTATCTAGAAGGTTTAGTAAGTTTAGTAAAAAACATCTAACTGTAATTAACAAGCCACTTAATTGGATATTGCGGACTTTATTTATCAGCCGGAGACGACGAGAATCAGCGAATGCTGGTTTTGTCTTGCCGACAGTGGCAATGGTAGCGCTGGTAGTTGTGTTGCTGACAACGGCGATTTTATTTAGGTCTTTTGATAGAAGCAAAAATGCTAGTAACGTGCGGGTTAATCAGGCAGTTCTTAACGCTGCGGCTCCCGCAATTGACCGCGCTAGAGCTAAATTAGATGCTTTATTTGAAGACCCAACATTGCCACGGGGAACACCATCTGATAGCGCTTTATATGATGCTATTAAAAAAGATAAATACAGGCTTGGTGATGAAACTCGTTTGAAGCTGGCTTATGACTTTAATGGTACTACTGGCATCCAGCCAAGTACCGCAAATTTGGAAAACGACGAAACTCTAAAAACTGCTTGGAAATTTGCCGTAGATACAGATAACAACGGCAAAAAAGACACCTATACTTTATACGGAATTTACTTCCGCTCACCGACTAGAGATACTACCACAGGGCAGTTTAACCGCAAAAGAAATCCCTTGGAAGCTAAAACCCCACCAATGGATAATGCCAATACAAACACTAACTGTCCAAGTGCTAGCGGTTTTTCTACCTTGGTGGGTAATTCTAGTTGGTATAAACTGCAATCGGGGAATCTGGGTAAAAGCTTCTTTGTCTATGCAGTTAATGTACCAATTACGAAATCAGCTTATGATGCATTGCCAGATAAAACCGGATTTGAACCATACCCAAGTAACAAAGGTTTTGTCGCATTAGAATTTCAACAAGACCGAAGTCGCGTTCCTGTAGCTTATAACGCTGTTTGGTCTGAACACGATCTAGAAATTACACCTGGTACAGCCTTGGCAGTGAATGGGAGAATTCACACCAATGGCAACTTGCTCATTGGGGGAGGGGGTTCAGGTAGTATTGAGTTGCGACAAGTTAGCAGTAAGTCATCATGTTTTTATAACCAAGAAAACGGGCAGATTACTGTCGGAGGCAACGTAGGAACTGGAAGCGTGGCTCAAACCACCGATCAAAAAGCTGCTAAAGTTCATTTGTATCAAGGCTTTGGTAATGGACCAACAACAAACGTAGGGATTGATAGCACCAACAAATCTACTAGCAGTGCCGGCGGTGCAAGTATCGGGTTTAACGATGATGCATACAATCAACGCATTGCCAAGATGAAGAATGATGCGATCGCTCTTTGTTCATCATGTAACAGTGCAACTACTGGTAGTGGAGTTGAAACAGCTGTTGCAGGTAGTGGCTACCCAGACGATATTAAAAAAAATGTTGATGAACGTGTTCTAGTTGGTGATGATGACAGCACAGCTAGAAAGATTCTTGCAGATGAAATAGAACTTTACCTCAAAAACCGCACACGCCGCGTACCCTTTGCTGAAGTAGCCTTTGGAGGAAACGCATTAACTGGCTATACTGCCATTAGTTACAGTTCATTTGAACCCCCAGCAGTTTGGAGAGAGCCAATAAACAGCAGCAACCAGTTGACTAACGCAACAACTGTGACTGTGACTCCTACTCAGTTAGAAGCGACAGAACCAACAAAACGCAACCAAGAAGGTGTTCAGACTAAGTTAGGCGATCGCATTTTTGTCGGTAACAACCTACCTGCTTTATGGAAATCAACTTCGACAGACCAATATGGTGGCATAGATAAGCAGCAGCTAATCTTTAATAACGGTACCACTGCTGTTAAGTGGACAAGACCAACTAATCCTCCGCAAAGATGGCGTAACACTCAAATCCAAAGTCTTGGCGACCTCGGTATTTCAGCAAGAAATGGCTTTTGGGAAAAAAACGCCGCGAAGATTCCAGAAAATCAGTTAGATAACGTCGGTGGAGTCCGCATTGTTACTGGTGCCGGGATTTATGTTGATGGTCCTGTAAACAGTCCACCCGATTCTTATTACGGTCGCAACACTAATTCATTTTTGCCAGCTCCAACTGCTGCCCCAGGTATTACTCCTCCTCCTCCTCCGAATGATATAGTGTGGCCCGACACCATGCCCATGAGTAGCCCTAAACCAGGAGAAACACGTAAGGGCGACTTACTAATGCGGGCAACTGCTGTGTATCACTACAAAAATAACGCTGGTGATCAGCAAACCCCAATAGCTTGTGTTAGTAGCTACCACGACCCTAGCTATATATATCAAAATGCAGCAGGAGTAGTATTTGATTCAACTAAAAATAAAACTGGCTTACCTTGGAATGCTGATACAAATGGCAAATCTAATAACGGTGTTGTTTACAACTTCCCTGGTAGAACTACCTTTGCCACCTACAAAGGTCATCTAGTAAGACAATCAAACTTAGTATTTCCTAATGGGCGTCGAGTAAATCAACCCTTAAAGGATGCACTTGATAAAATTGGCACTGGGACTACAGTACCGACAGGTTCAACCAGTAACTTAGAACTGGCAGATTATTCAGCAATTGATACTGCCCTGTGTGCGATTTATATTCTGAATAATGAAACCAGTTTCGTTACTCCAACTAACCAGCCTGCTCATGGCGCTATCAAAGAAGCATCTTTCCTAGATGCGAGAGAAATCAAGCAGGCTAGCTTTGCAACTGCCACTGACCCTACTGACTATCTTTTAGACCTTGAACAGCGTCAACCCTTAGAAGTTCGGGTAACTGATATTAATGTAGCGCAGCTAATCACTACACCGATTACAGGTACAGTCGGTACAGGCACAGAATATCTATTACCGATGAGTGGCATTATTTACGCCACCAGAGAAGATGCATTAATAGATAAAACTAACACAACTGGTCAATCAGAATTACTTAGCCCAACAGACTTTCAGCTTGACCCAACTCGTCACCCCAATGGTATCCGCCTTTACAACGGTGATACCTTAGCAAGGAATAACAGCAATACTTTCATCGCTAGAGAAAAGGGTCTGATTTTAGCAACGGATTTACCCGCATATATTAGAGGTAGATTCAACTTGCACCGTACTGACACCACCACTAGCACGGAAATTGAAGAGTTTATAACACTAGAATCTACCAGCTTCTACGATCGCAGCGATCCTCAAACCAAGTTTGCTTGTCGTCCAGGAAGAACAGGTTGTCCTACTGGTGGGGGAGACTATTGGCGATCGGCAACAGTTGTTGCTGATTCGATGACGCTGCTATCTAGCACTTTTGTCGATGGTGTCCGCAACCAAGGCGATTTTGACCTAAACAATAACACTGGTATTCCACTTCAAAGCAACTTAAATCTAACCAGCTTGCCCAACAACATAAATAACCCTCGACTGAAAAACGGCTTTTTGGAAAACAACTACCTCACTAGTACCGATTGGTGGCAACCAGTTAATGGAGCTGGTAATACCGTTTTTCCAAAAACTGCATTAGGTTCCTACACAATCAATGGTGTAACACCAATTCAGCGACGGGCAAATGGTTTCCCCTTGTATGTGATGGAAATCTGCCGCAGGGAAACAATATCAGAATGTACAGCAGATGATTGGGTGGTTGGATTTAACAGTGATGGAGATGATATTTTAAGCAGCGCAGAGAAGAACATTAAGGCAAATCAATTAGGCAAAACTATAGCCGCTGTTACTGGCTACTCTCCAACTGTTCTTAGTAATTGGAATACTGCATTCGGTCCAAATAATAAGAGTATTAGACAACGGCTTGGGGCTGGCGATACAGGTAGTTTAGCTTTAGTTGCAGAAGATAGGCGTTATCCTCGCCGGGTTGCCTTTGCCCGTGATGACAGCAACCTACTGGTAACAACCGCTGCTACTTACCAGCCTATAGGAGTAGGTTGTCCTTTACGTACTACTGCCTATAGCACTCCCGTTAATGCGGCTGAATATACAGAGAACGGATGCAAATACACAAATGTCACTCCAGTAGCAGGAACTAATTACGGAGTATCTGGAGCCAATATTAGCGCTCTCTGGTTCAGAACAACAAGTACAGGTCCTACTCCAGGCACTAACCCAACTTATAGAAATGACCAATCCCTATTCTATTTGCCGCCCATTGATGGTCCTGACGGTGATACTAATCCGGATTTAGATGGTCAACCAATTTTAGTACCTGTCTTGCAAATTCATGATGCAGATAAGAAACCAAATGAAGCTCTCAGACAGGACTCAGCACTACAACCGCAGTTTAGGGATAGGTGGCTAAAAGAAGCTGATACTGGCACAACTCGTCCTACCTCCACCATATTTAATGTAACCTTCGTAGTTGGAAACAGCCCTAGTAGACCGAGTGAAGTGTCAGCAGGTTTGCAAAACTTAGTACGCTTTTTGGAGAACTGGGAAGGTAGAACAGCCAAAATTCGTGGTGGCTTTATTCAACTTAAGCGGAGTGCCTTTGCCACAGCACCGATTTCACCCCTTTTCAAAAGCAGAGGGGTATTGGGTACTGATACTACCACTACTCTGGGTAATCTCAGTATATATGACTACCCATTTGACAATTACCCAATTGAAGACGGCGATGGTTTGTTACCTTTCTACTCAGCACCCACTCGAAACTGGGGTTTTGATATAGGGCTTTTGTCAGAGCAACCTGACTTGTTTGCCCAGAGATTTACCCAGCCTTCCGCAGGTCGTCCAAGTGAGTTCTTCAGAGAAGTAGGTCGAGATGATGTTTGGGTGAAAACATTGCTTTGTGCGGGTGAACCACCAGCAAATAACCCCACAGCAATTCCACCCAAAAATGGCACAGTAAGTTACTCCTATGCTGTTCCTAGCGAATATCGTTCACAAGGCTGTCAGAGCATACCACCTGACAATGGCTAAATATCGGGTTTGAATATAGGGATAGGGTAAATTGCCATGACCACAGCAAAACAACCAAGCAAACAAATACTACAGGCTACTAAAGCCGGAAAAATAGTTGCATCCTACTCAAAATCCCACCAAGGGGGTTTCACAATAATCGAATCTTTAGTAGCGATTGTAGTGGTCAGCATCTTGTTGGCAGCGATCGCCCCAGTTATTATCCTATCAGTCGCCACCCGCGTTCAAGCCCGAAGGATAGAATTTGCAACCCAAGCAGCTAAATCCTATATCGATGGAGTGAGAACTAAGCAAATTGAACCCCCAGCACCTCCAGCTATAGTAGCCCCTGCAACTGAAAAAGCCCTCTCAACATATGATGCTCCTACAAACCCAGGAAGCTTTAACTGTGCAGCAAACTCTTACTGCACAACTACAGGGGCAACATCAACAGGAACTCCCCCAGCTCCAACTAATTTGTACTGCATAGATTTTGATGGCGTGGGTAATCCTAATATCCCTAACGATCCTCCTAAATGCCACAGTAGCAGTACTACAGATATGGTTGTGCAGGTTTTTCGTAACAAAACTTCTGCGACGGGATATGCATTAGGTGTGCGCGTTTACAGAGCAAATGCTTTTAAAAGTGGCGTTACTTTTAAGGCATCGAAAGACACCAACGTTAGACAACAACAGACTTTCACCGGGGGAACTGGCTTAGGAAATCAGCAAGCACCTTTAGTAGAAATGTCAACAGATATTAATGACACAATACCAAGCTATAGCGACCTTTGCAACCGTCTTCAAGGTTGCTCCAATTAATTAAATCATGATTTTTCAGCATCTGTTAATAAAAGGGAAACCATAACATGATGAGTTCATTCAAATTTATACTAACCCTGAAACTAAAATGCTTTGGTAAAAAAAATAATAATAGTGGATTTACCCTAATTGAACTACTAATAGGAATGGTGATAGCTGTACTGATTATCACTCCTTTATTAGGATTTATGATTGATATTCTAGACACCGATCGCAAAGAACAAGCCAAAGCAACCAGCGAACAAGAAATTCAAGCTGCACTTGATTTCATAGAGCGTGATTTACAGCAAGCAGTTTATATTTACGATGCTGACGGGCTGACTAGAAATACAAATACTACTCCTACTAATTCAGGAATTAAAGACCAAATACCACCCCAAAAAGGCGCTCCTAACTGTACTGATGGAACTATATGTACACCAATTCTAGTTTTTTGGAAGCGGGAATATTTAGCTGACAGTGTTGGGGTGACTTCTAAAACAGATACTGTTAAAGACGATGGTTTTGCTTATTCATTGGTTGGATATTATTTAATCACAAATTCCACCGGCAGCAACACAACCTGGTCGCCTTCCGCACGCATTGGTAGGTTTCAAATTCGGGGTAAAATTAGTGCAGCTTATTCTAATACTAAAGGCGAAGACTCTAGTCCTGGGTATAATCCACCACCTTTAGACTTAACCATTGCTGGTTCTAGCCTTAAGGAAAAGATGAATCAATGGAAAGCAGACTCAGCAGCTTCTTACACCGCACGAGCCGAGACTTTACTAGATTATATTAGCACTAGTGGACCTGCGATTACTTGTCCGACTGGTTCACAAGGTATAGGAACTAACACGAGTGGATTTTATGCTTGTGTAGAAGCAGAGAAAGTATTGGCGAAGATTTACCTAAGAGGTAATGCCTATGTTCGCCTCAACAATAATAATCAGGCTCAGTATTCCAACAACGTTGCTAGTTATTTTCCTACTGCAAGCATTCAAGTGCAAGGACGCGGATTTTTACCTACTAAATAAGTTTTATTACTCCTGATAGTTAACTTACAAAAGGTAGTATATATATCGTGGGTTTATTGATGTTAAAAAAAAATCATAAGAAATCTGTAGCAGCAATATTAAGACTGCGATTAGCGGTTAAAAACTACTACACCTCTGGAGATATCCAACAAAATGACGGCTTCACCCTAATCGAATTGATCGTAGTGATGGTGATGGTAGGAATTCTGGCAGCGATCGCCGCTCCTAGCTGGCTGGGTTTTGTCAGTAAACAGCGAGTAAATAAAGCTAACGATGTCGTCTTAGCTGCACTGCAAGACGCACAGCGAGAAGCTAAAAAGAAAAAACTCAGCTATAGCGTCAGTTTTAAAGTTGAAAGCGGTATTACTAAAATTGCCGTTTATCAAGGTACAACGCCAACTAATTGGCGTAATTTAGGTGGAGATTTAGGAATAAGTCCTAATCAAATTATGCTAGGTACGAATATTAGCAATGCAAACACTGTATCTACCGATCCGAAAGTTGTCTTTAACAATTTAAGTACCGAAAAAACGATTACTTTTGACTATATGGGTACTCTTTCTCTACCTGTAAATTTTGGAACAATACCAACAAACCCAAACCAAGAACCACCTGGCTTAAGAGTTGTGGTAGCTGTACCCCAAGGAAATCCTCCACAGTCTACTGGTACAAAGCGATGTGTAATTATACGAACTATAATCGGGGGAATGCGAACTCAAAAAGATGGTGATTGTAATTAAATAATAAATGCAATACCTAAACTATAAGAAAAATTCCATAAAAATACGGAACCATAAACTGCACCTTCAGAGCAAACTTGAGATATCGGGTGCAGTTTTTGTTTATATATCTATCTCATGAGTGATGGCAAATTAACCACATAGCAAACTTGACTATATTTTTTCCCCTTGACTGGGAATACTAAAAAAGTACCCTAATAGCAATACAATTTTGCGCTATGACTGAGTGCCTTGACTTTACTGTAGCCATACCAACTTACAACGGCGAAAGTCGTTTACCTGAACTTCTGGAACGACTGCGAAATCAAATTGGCACCGAAAATTTAACTTGGGAAATTATTGTTGTAGATAATAACAGCACTGATAATACAGCTGCATTTGTTCAGGCATATCAAGAAAATTGGCAATGCCCTTACCCCTTAAAGTATTGCTTGGAAACAAAACAAGGAGCAGCTTACGCCCGAAAACGCGCAGTTGAAGAAGCTAAAGGTATATTGATAGGTTTTCTTGATGATGACAACTATCCATCAGCTATGTGGGTGCAAGCAGCTTATGATTTTGCTCAAAAGCATCGCAAAGCAGGAGCTTATGGTAGCCAAATTCACGGTGATTTTGAAGTAGAACCACCGGAAAATTTTCATAAAATAGCCTGTTTTTTAGCTATCACCGAACGAGGTAATGAACCCCATATATATCAGCCACAAATGAAAATGCTACCCCCAGGAGCAGGCTTAGTAGTGCGTAAACAAGCTTGGTGCGAAAATGTTCCACAACAACCTGTTTTAAACCACAAAGGTAGAGAAGCGGGTTTAGCAAGTGAAGATTTAGAAGTTGTCCTACATATTCAGCTAGGTGGTTGGGAGATTTGGTATAACCCAGAAATGCACGTATATCATAAAATCCCTGCGTGGCGATTGCAAAGAGAATATTTAATTCTTCTATTTCGCTGTGTTGGTTTAAGTCGTTATCACTTACGAATGCTAAGAACAAAACCTTGGCAAAGACCCTTAGCGAGTCTGGCATACTTGGTGAATGATTTACGTAAAATTCTAATTCACACTTTAAAATATCGAGGTGCAATTAATAGTGACTTAATTGCTGCTTGTGAAAAGGAGTTACTAATAAGTAGTTTAATTAGCCCTTTTTATCTTTTGAAAATAAAGTATTTTTCTCATAGTAATAAATAAAATATTAATAACAATATGCAAAATAATACTTGTAATTTGACTTTAGCTATTCCTACATATAACAGTGAAAAGCGTTTACATAAACTTCTGGATAAGCTAAAAAACCAGACTTTTGAAGAAAATATAAATTGGGAAATAGTTATTGTTGATAACAATAGTAAAGATAACACTCTTCTTATAATTGAGAATTATCAAAAAACCTGGGATACTAAAATTCCGTTAAGGTACTTTTTGGAAAAACAACAAGGAGCAGCATTTGCAAGATTGAGAGCCGTAAAAGAAGCCAGAGGTGAGTTAATCGCATTTCTAGATGATGATAATCTACCTGCACCTGATTGGGTAGCACAAGCTTATGCCTTTCATCAAAAATATCCTCAAGCTGGTGTGTGGAGTGGTCAGATACACGGTGATTTTGAAATAGAACCACCAGAGAATTTTAAAAGAATTCAAGCTTTCATGGCTATTAGAGAACACGGAGATCAACCACATTTATTTGACCCAGATAATTTAAGACTTCCTCCCGGTGCAGCGCTTGTAGTTCGTAAACAAGCATGGTGCGAAAATGTTCCACAACAACCTAAACTAACAGGAAAATTACCAGGATTGATGGTGCAGGGTGATGACTATGAACCATTACTTTACATACACAAAGCAGGTTGGCAAATTTGGTATAACCCCGATATGCATACCTATCATCAAATACCACATTGGCGATTAGAAAAAGATTATTTAATCAGTTTGGCTAGAGGATGCGGTTTATGTCATTGTGAACTACGCTTTATCAATGCTAAAACCTGGCAAAAACCCATAGTGTTTGCTAGGACTTTTTTAGCAAACTTACGGCGAGTTTTACGACATTTAATTAAGTATAAAGGTCAATTAAAAGATGATATAATTGCGCGTTTTGAAATTGAGTTTTACTTAAGCAGTATGATAAGTCCTTTTTATTCTTTAAAATGTTACTTTGGCAGTATTTTTGGGAAAAATAAGGTTGTAAAAACCTAGTAAACAAATTCCAATCGTGCCGAAAATTTCTGTAATTATACCAGCGTATAATTGTGCCAAAACGATTAAGGAAACGATAGAGTCAGTTTTAAATCAAAGTTTTACTGATTTTGAATTACTTGTAATTAATGATGGTTCAACTGATTCAACTTTAGATATTGTTTCACAAATTGAAGACTGTCGGATAAAAATTTTTTCCTATAAGAATGCTGGTGGAAATGTGAGTCGTAACCGTGGTATTAACCATGCAGTAGGAGAATTTATTAGTTTCTTAGATGCAGATGATATTTGGACACCTGAGAAGCTAGCGACTCAGTTACAGGCAATAGATAAAAATCCTACTACAAAAGTTGCTTATAGTTGGACAGATTATATTGATGAAAACGGTAAATTTGTCTCTTCAGGTACTCACATTAGTCTAAATGGAAATGTTTATGAACAGTTATTAGTTAAAAATTTTTTAGAGAATGGCTCTAACCCATTAATTTGTAGAGATGCTCTGCTCGCAGTTGGTGGATTTGATGAATCTTTGGTTGCTGGTCAGGATTGGGATATGTGGTTACGATTAGCGCGGGATTTCAATTTTGTCGCTGTACCCGAAGTGCAAATCTTATATAGAATAAGTGCTAATTCTGTGTCTTGTAATCTTGCAAGGCAAGAAAAAGCTTGTCTGCAAGTTCTTAATAAAGCGTACAGTACAAGTCCTGAATCTTTACAACATTTGAAAGCTTACAGCTTTGCAAATCTCTATAAATACCTCACATGGAAAGCTTTACAAAATCCCCTTAATCGACAAAAAGGTTTAGCAGGGGCTTTATTTTTATGGAAATATGTCAAAAATGATTCTTCGCGTTTACAGAGTAGAAGTTTAATATTAATACTTTTCCTTAAAATAGTCGTTATTCTTATGTTGCCGTCTGCTTTGTCTACGGCATTATTAGCAAGCATGAAGATACAAGCTAAAAAATTCAAAAATACCTAGATATCTGGGATTTTGACAACTTAATTAAAAAATAAATATCCCTAGTGCATCTACCATGTCTAGTTAATTTAATGAAAAATAATATTTTGAAAAACTCGTCTAGCAGTGGGTTTACGCTGATAGAGATGTTAGTAGTTATTGTATTAGTGGGTATATTAAGCGCGATCGCTCTACCAAGTTGGTTAGCTTTTGTAAACACTCGTCGGCTCAATGTTGCCCAAGATGAAGTTTACCGCTCCATGCGTCAGGCTCAAAGTCAAGCCAAAAAACAAAAATTAACCTGGCAAGTCAGCTTTCGCGAACAAAACAATATCGTTCAGTGGGCAGTTCATCCTGCTACCGTAAATGCATCTGTCGCTAATTGGAACAACCTAGATTCCAATATACGTTTAGATCAGGAAACAACCTTACAACAGTCAAATGGCATCAGGCAAATCCAATTTGATTATGGAGGTAATGTCACGCAACCACCGTTAGGAAGGATAACACTATCTAGTAAATATAGTGGTAAAGTCAAGCGTTGCGTCTATGTTTCTACAATTTTAGGGGCAATGCGAACAGCAAAAGAGCATACTACAGCTAAAGACGGCGATTATTGCTATTAAGATATTTTTGGTTGATTTAAAATAAGGTATTGCGTGCTGAAATCACCAAAATACTCGAAACAACATCTAATTATTTTTACTCGCTACCCAGAACCGGGAAAGACAAAAACTCGGCTGATACCTGCTTTGGGCAGCGTTGGTGCTGCGAATCTTCAGCGACAGATGACTGAATATACATTATCTCAAGTTAAAGAATTGCAGGCAAACACTGCCATATCTTTAGAAATACGGTTTGCGGGTGGTAATTTGCAATTGATGCAAGATTGGTTGGGGTCTGATTTAGTTTATCAGTTACAAGGTGAAGGCGATCTCGGTTCGCGAATGATGCGATCGCTCTTAAATTCCTTTCAATCAAGTGCAGAACAAGTAGTTATCATTGGTACTGATTGTCCTGGTGTAAATCCTCAGATTCTTGCAACAGCTTTTGAGCAACTGCACGTCTTTGACCTGGTGCTAGGTCCTGCGGTTGACGGTGGCTATTATTTGATTGGTTTGGGGCAGCCGTTTCCCGAATTATTGACTAATATCGATTGGGGAACTTCTCAAGTTTTATCACAGACTGTGGAGATTGCCCAGAAACTTAACTTATCAGTGGCTTATTTACCCACCTTAGCTGATGTTGACCGTCCAGAGGATCTGCCGATTTGGGAACAAGAGACTAGGGAGTAGGGACTAGGGAGTGGGGGAGTAGGGAGTGGGAGACAAGGAGAATAATTCTTTTTTCTCCCCATCCCCCCCTCTCCCTCCCCTCCCTTAGCCAACGCTTGTATAGTCGAACACGAGGAATTTCCGGAAGACACCCTAAACTACAGGTGCTACCGTGGTGTAATTTCAAATCAAGGGGTAAAAATTAAATTCGATGTATTAAATTTGCTCTGAGGTTCTAAATAACAGATAAGGTCAAGGGAACAATATTCCAGTAACTTTAAATATGACATTCAATAATATTCACTACAAGACCGAAAAACTATGATTGACCGTTTGGCTACTGTAAACGCTGCCCGCACACTAAAAGTGGTTGGCACTATCTTAATTTTGTCCTTTTTGCTGGATTTTGTGATTTTGCTGTTTCCCTTTCAACCGACTGATAAAGGGTGGCAAATCGGCTTGGCTACAGCGCTAGTTGACCGAGGAATTGTGCCTATGGTTGGCTTGGGGATGCTGTTTGCCGGATATTGGATTGATGGTACTAGTGATGGCGATCGCCCACAACCTGTAGATTTAAGATTTCCCGCACTGATACTATCGAGTCTCTTAGGGTTGTTATTCTTACTGATTTTTCCCTTGCACCTCAACAATGTGAATCAAGCTAAGTCTCTGACAGTAACTCGAATCACCCAAGATGCGGATCAGGCAGAAAATCAACTCAAAGGGCAGTTAACTCAATTACAAGCACAACTGGGTAACGCTCAGGTTAAGGCTCAATTAGAACAGCAAAAGAGCCAAATCAAAGCTCAGTTTACCGACTTGCTCAAAGACGATCAAAAGTATAAGCAAGCACTTGAGAATCCTAACCTCCCTGCAACTCAGAAAGATTTACTTAAGAAGTTTAAGGCAAATCCCCAAGAGCTTGACAAATTTCTAGCGCAGCAAAGCGATCCTCAGGGACTTGCAAATGAAAAACTTAACCAAATTCGTCAGCGTAAGGAAGAAGCCCAAAAACAAGCTCAACAAGAAGCTTTGAAGTCTGGACTACGGATTGGTATGAGTAGTTTGCTATTGTCTATCGGTTACATTATCATCGGCTGGACAGGATTAAGAGGCATGGGTGCGCTACAAGGTGGTGGACGTAAAAAAGCACCCGCACGCTAATCTTTCATTTGTAGTGCCGTAAGACTGTCAACATGAAAAACACAAGACAGACTTAACTTGTAGTTAGCGCTGTCTTCGCGAAAGCGCCAACTACAATAAGTCACATCTGTACGCAGTTTATGACGGCTATTTAGCAATTAGTAAAATCTTTATAAAACTAGAAAATGCTCTCAGTTTACATACTCACATATAACGAAGAGTTAGATATTGCCGCTTGTATTGAGTCAGCGATGCTATCGGATGACATTATTGTTGTAGACTCATGCAGTAGCGATCGCACTATCGAAATAGCAAAAAACTATCCTGTGCGTGTTGTTCAACATGCTTTTGAAAGCCACGGAAAACAACGTACCTGGATGCTAGAATCTATTGCCCCTAAATATGAATGGGTCTACATTCTAGAGGCTGACGAGCGCATGACACCAGAACTATTTGCTGAATGCCTCCAAGCCATGAATAATCCAGACTACATCGGCTATTATGTCGCTGAACGTGTTATGTTCATGAATCATTGGATTCGTTACAGCACCCAATATCCCCGTTACCAACTGCGCCTCTTCCGTCATGGTAAAGTTTGGTTTGACGACTACGGTCATACTGAACGCGAAGTTTGTGATGGCGCAACCAGCTTTTTAAAGGAAACTTACCCCCACTATACTTGTGGCAAAGGCTTAAACCGCTGGATAGAAAAGCACAATCGTTACTCTACAGATGAAGCTAAAGAAACCTTGTATCAACTAGAACACGGTTCTGTTAACTGGTTAAGTTTGTTTTTTGGTAAGTCAGAAGTCGAAAAACGCCGCGCTTTAAAAGATTTGTCTTTGCGTTTACCCGCTCGACCACTGTTACGCTTTTTCTATATGTATTTTATTTTGGGCGGCTGCTTGGACGGACGCGCCGGCACTGCTTGGTGTACACTACAAGCATTCTACGAATATCTAATTTTGCTGAAAGTTTGGGAAATGAAGCACATGCCGAAACCCCCTTCAGATATAGAAGCAGCGATAGGCGAGAATAGTACCGAGATGACAGCACCGGAAAAATTATCCATCTAAGAAGGCGATCGCGAATAAGAAATAATTTTCTTTTCTATTCCCTAATAATGTTACATTTATTAGAAATTAAGATTTTTAACATAACTTTTTATGATCTTCGGTCATGCCGATGTGAGACTTACTCACATGCGCTAAACAAAACAATAACGCTCTTTGGAATCAACCTTTCAGAATTATGGGCAGCTTTTTAGCTAGCGCGGTAGGATCAATAAAAGCCTAAAAGACTTGCAAGAATCATTTACAAGTCTGACAAACAAACATTTACAGCGTCTAATAATAACCAGCCATCATTCTGGTTGGTACATATCCATACGGACTAAAGCTGAGGTTTACAAAGGAATCAAAATTTCAGGGGGGTTTGGGCTTGCATCGCGTCAAATCCCATTCAGTAAAAGCTAGTATTAGGTCGGCGGAAATGACTAGACAGTTGTAGAGAAGCTAAAAGGTAGATGATATAAGTATCATTCGCGTTGCCCCCTCTTGCACTAGAAATTTTGAAAGCAGATTTAAAATGCAGGCAAACGACAGTAGTGCAATTTGACGATGCTGGTTATGAATACCAATAACAGAAGTTCCACTAACCTAAAAAAGGAGAATAGGGGCTTGTTAATCGATCGCCTAAAACAGGACTTCAAAAATGACCTGATTGCGGGTTTGTTGGTAGTGATTCCCCTAGCGACAACCATCTGGCTAACGATTACCATTGCGACTTGGGTAATCAACTTTCTCACCCAAATTCCTAAACAAGTAAATCCCTTTCAGGGGATGCACCCGATTGTAGTAAATCTACTGAATCTTTTAGTTGGTTTGGCAGTACCGCTATTCAGTATTTTGTTGATTGGTTTGATGGCTCGGAATATTGCTGGGAGATGGTTACTAGATTTTGGTGAGCGAGTATTGCAGGCAATTCCCTTAGCTGGACAGGTGTATAAAACACTGAAACAGCTTTTAGAAACATTATTAAAAGATACTAATGGGAAGTTTCGCCGCGTAATTTTGGTAGAATATCCGCGCCGAGGAATGTGGGCGATCGGCTTTGTCACGGGCACAATTAGCAGTGAGATTCAATCTCAAATGTCTCGTCCAGTGTTGAGCGTTTTTATCCCCACCACTCCAAATCCGACTACTGGATGGTATGCAGTACTTCCGGAAGATGAGGTAGTAAATCTATCAATGTCGATAGAAGATGCCTTTAAAATAATTGTTTCTGGTGGCATTGTCGCCCCAAATACGCCCTTACCTGCCTTAATTATTGCCAAAGACCGCAAACTGGAAGTGCCACAAACTGAAACAAAACGCCAGATTATACCTCTAGAAGAGACTTAAAATTGTACAGCAAATGCATGGTGGAGAAACTGTTTGCCAGTTTCTCCACCGTCTAGTCCCAATTCGCAGCCAAAATCAATTCAGTTTTCACATACTTAGATACACTTTTATGCAACCCCGTAAACCCCGTCAAATTGCTCGTGAATTGGCGCTTTTAAGTATTAGTCAGATGCCAATTAACCCCAAAAAATTGACAGAAGCACAACTACCTAAGTTAGTCCTAGCGGCAGTACGTACCCTGACACTAGAAGTACAAGACTCTTTGGATAATGCTGCTGGGGAATTGCAACGCAGTAACGATCGCCTTTTAAGTAGCCAAACTCGCACCACCGATGTTAATGTTGCCAGAACTATGGTCAAAGAGGCAATCGAATATACCCAAACGGCAATTAATCAACTTGGCACCGCTCTTGAGTTTCCAGAACTGATTCAGCTGGCTAACCAAGACAAAGATGTTGCCAGATACGCAATTGAAATTGTCAAAACAGTCAATGAAGAACGAAAAGCGATCGATCAATTACTCTCCGACGCCTTGGTAGATTGGCAAGTAACTCGTCTGGCTCAAATCGACCGCGATATTCTGCGAATCGCTGTGGCTGAAATGAAATTTTTAGAAGTTCCAGACAGCGTGACAATCGACGAAGCAGTAGAGTTAGCCAAACGCTACAGCGGAGAGGACGGTCATCGATTTATCAATGGTGTTCTGCGTCGATTCACCGACCAGAAAAAAACTGCATAACGTTTGATAACTTTAATGTCGCGGTTATGAGTGCTAAGTTTTGAGTTGACGAGGATAACCTGGGGTGAAAACCCCAGCAGAAGTGAGGATATCCAGAGTTTCAAATTTTATGAAAGCGTGACAAGTTAAATTAAACTCATAACTCATAACTTTTGTAGAGACGTTCCACTGGAACATCTCTACACAACTCATAACACTTATAGCTGCAATGGTTTTTAATTGGTTCCGTCGTCAAAATAACGATCCTGCTAACACCCCTGATAAACAAAAACAAACAGAAACTCCTTCTACACAAGAATCACAAACAGAGTCAGCCGAAACCCTAAGCACAGATGATTCACCCGCAGCAGCGACAGACTTGTTAGCATTCGCTAAATCCGCTTACAAAAACATTCAGCAAAAGCAACAAGCAGAGGAAGTAGAAACTCCTTCTGTCGAAGTTACAGAAACGCCAAAACTAGAAACAGCACCACCAGAAGAGCCAGATGCTGAACAGTTACCAGATGAAACAACTGCTGATGAGCCTGATCCTGAACAGTTAGCAGTTGTTTCATCTGCTGATGAGCCTGATGCGGAAATTATAGATAGCACAGCGGCTGAGGTACAAGTAACACCCAGCGAAGCACTTGCTACTCTAGAGGATGCACAACCCACAGCACCAGCACCTTTATCGTTTTTAGAACGGGCAGCGGCAGAAAGGCAAGCAAAACAAGAACGATTGATCGCAACTGCAATTGAAGTACCCCAAACCGACGTAGTACAGCCAGCTACACCAGACACAATCGAAGAAATCCCCGGACTTGCCTTTGATGATGGATTTGTGTGGTCAACAGAAGTCTTGGCGGCGCAAGGTAGGCGTGCGGAGGACGTTTCGATAGAAGAAATTAACTGGCTGAAAAAGCTGCGACAAGGCTTAGACAAAACTCGTCGCGGTATTGTTAACCAACTGAAGGCGATTGTCGGTCAAGGACCGCTAAATCAAGCGGCAGTCGAGGAAATTGAATCGTTGCTGTTGCAAGCAGATGTGGGTGTGGAAGCAACAGATTATATTATCAAAGCCTTGCAGAAACAGCTACGAGAAGAAGTTACTCCACCAGATAAGGCGATCGCCTATCTAAAAACTATTCTGCGGGATATGCTGGATGCGCCGCTCAAAACATCTTACAAACAAAGTTTTACTCCAGATAAAGAAAATCTTAATATTTGGTTAATAACTGGCGTTAATGGCGCTGGTAAAACCACCACCATCGGCAAAATCGCTCACTTGGCACAAAAATCTGGCTATAAATGCTTGATTGGTGCGGCAGATACATTCCGCGCTGCTGCTGTGGAACAGGTGAAGGTTTGGGGTAGCAGAAGCGGTGTGGAAGTAATTTCTAATCCTGGCAAAAATACAGATCCAGCAGCCGTTGTATTTGATGCGATCGCCGCAGCCGTTGCACGAGAAACAGAATTACTTCTGGTCGATACCGCAGGAAGACTGCAAAACAAGAAAAACTTGATGGATGAACTTAGTAAAATCCGGCGAATTATCGACAAAAAAGCCCCTAACGCAAAAGTAGAATCATTGTTGGTTCTTGATGCCACTTTAGGTCAAAATGGATTGCGGCAAGCTGAAGTTTTTTCTCAAGCTGCCCAACTCAGTGGCGTAGTCTTAACTAAGCTTGATGGTACCGCTAAAGGAGGTGTCGCCCTCGCCGTGGTGCAGCAGCTAGGTCTACCGATTCGCTTTATTGGTGCTGGAGAAGGAATTGAAGATTTGCGTCCGTTTTCTAGCTACGAGTTTGTCGAAGCTTTATTGAGTGGTTAGATCAAGAGACTGGGGACTAGTACTCGACCAATTCAAAGAAAGCTTTCTTTAGGGGTGGTTAGATTCCCGACTTCACTGAAGTTGTTGGAAATGTAACAACCAGAGCAAAGTTAGTTTGGCGAACTACTAAAAACTAGTAGTGCGTCAAGGACTAATTGACGGATAGATTGTCTGTAGAGACGGCGATACCCTTGCGTCTCTCTAACCGTCATTTAGGAGTTTGACAGACTACTAGTACCGTTATTAATAATTTTCTTTATAAACTGATAAATTTACTGCCTTCCGCCCAAATAATACCTGATGTGAACTACTTTTTTCCTTTGATTAATCCCACCACGCTCACGGAGTAGCGCTATAGTGGGCGACGAGGGCGCGAATTAAGTCAGAATAAAAAATCGGCTTTCTTCGTAAGTCCTAAAATTATTAATTCGTCACAACAGTGCTAAAATCTGACACTAATGCCGTCTTTATCAAACCCTACAAGGGTTTTCCGCTCTTTTGCACCCCTTAAGTTAATTGACATAACTAAGGTGGAGCAATACTTTTATATGTATTACCCGTGTCTGCTTCAAAAAACGTCCCTGAATACTCTGTGTCAAAATTTTAGAAATTTGAAGTGTGTTGGTTAAACTAAAACACCATAACTAACTTTTAGGTTAAAGGTCTTGTGCTATGCTTTTTCTGGCTTTTGTTTCTTAAGCCTGTAGATTTGTTGTCATGGAAGTATGATCAATATTATTTACATAACTTAAACTTGGAGGCAAGCGTAAGTATATCTGCCCCAGAGTGGCTGACCCATGAGGTTCTAAGCCCCCTAACCCCCAGACCCCTAGACTCAACACTGACTCGGAGAGCGTAAAAATTTATCTGTTTACCCTGGTATTTTCTCTATCTCAAGATATATGACTTGGTTATTAAGTTATGAAAGAATTGAAAGCTTTATAGGATCTAAGAGAAATTGCTGTAAATATCAGTCTCTTTTTGACCAAAAAACTTACTTAAAACTTCTGTTTTGACGAATAAATACAATCAGCAAATGCAATACTTGTTAAATTCACATTTTCCGTCTTTCTACTCTTGCTAAATTGATAAACCTTGTTTCAATATGGTTTAGCAATTGCCTTTGCCTACATGATTTATAAATAATCTAATTCGGTTTTTCAGTTAAGTGAAATAATAGCTGTGCCTGTGTCTCAACTGCCCTCTCAACCAACTGATAGTAATAGTAGTGCCGCAACGGATGTGACTCCGGTTGTAGCGCTGAAAGAACTCGTGGCACGGCTGCACCGAGAACAAAACAAAATTCAAGATTTGTTAAGTTCTTTAGGATTTGCTCTAAGAAGCTTCAATAATTTGAATCAGTTTTTAGAATTAATTCCGTTGATGGCGACAAGAGTAACAGATGCAGATGGTAGCGCTCTGTTTCTCTATAAACCTAATGGTCAAGTTCGATTAGAGCAGTTGCATTGGCAGGATAGTCACCAGCGCAAACATATTCGCAAAGCACTAGAAACCGCTACCAGTCAAATCACACTTCTGCCAAATACGGCACCTTTAGCAAACGCTACGGGTGTTTTGGATGCCCAGATGCACCGCTATTTAGGACCAGATATGCAAATATTTGGTACGGCAATTCTGGTGAAACATGCAGAACGAGGATGGCTATATGTTTTGAGCCGCGATCCAGAATATAGCTGGACGGAAACTAGACAAAAATTAGTCCGGTTAGTGGCAGACCAAACAGCAGTAGCGATTGAAAACGATGAACTGGCTGTAGAATTACGAAAAAAAGAACGCTTAGATCAAGAATTAGAAATTGCTGCGGAAATTCAACGCCGGCTTTTACCTCGTCAATGTCCCTCGATTCCTGGTATAGCTTTGGCTGCGCGTTGTAAACCGGCAAATCGTGTCGGCGGAGACTATTATGATTTTATTCCTACCAAGCACAATCAGTTTCAGCTAAATAGTAAAGATATTATCAGCTTAGAAACTGGTCGTTGGGGTTTTGTGATTGGTGATGTCATGGGCAAAGGTGTCCCGGCTGGGTTAATTATGACCATGATGCGGGGAATGCTACGAGGGGAAGTATTGCACGGCAATTCACCAGCAGGAATTCTCCAAAATTTGAATCAAGTCATGTATGCGGATTTGGAAAATTCCCACCGTTTTGTGACACTGTTTTACTCAGAATATGACCCCCAAAACCGAATTTTGTCTTATAGCAATGCAGCACATAATCCTCCTTTGTGGTGGCACGCAGCTACAAAAACTGTGACACGTTTGGATACATTGGGAATGCTGATTGGTTTGGATACTAACAGCGAGTATGAAGATGCCCAGGTACAGTTAGAGCCTGGGGATACAATAATTTACTATACAGATGGTTTGACTGAAGCCGCTTCTGCGGGAGGCGATCGCTTCGATGAAGAAAACTTTGTCGATGCTTTTAACTTGGCTTGCAGGCATTGCAATGGACCACAGGAAATTCTGGATTACCTGTTTAACCAAGTTTATCAATTCATCGGTGCTGATAAACAAAACACCGATGATATGACGTTGGTGGTGCTGCAAATTAATGGATAGTGGTTAGTGGATACTGGATGGTGGTTAACAACTATCAACTAACAATTTGCCCTCAGGCTGGAAGCCTGGGGCGTTGCCAAGAGCTTACCTGCGTGGGCTAAATTAGGCGCAGCTTCATACAGAAATGGTATAACAACTATCAACTAGCAACTAATCAAAATACAATCGTCCATCCCTGGTCTTTGGCATCTTCTTTAGTGTAAGAAACACCGTCAACTTTAATACCTTCTTGATTGAGAATGGTGATAATTCCACCATCATTAGAAAGTTGAATTTTTTGTTTATCTAAAGGCACTGTGACAGATGCACTAGGCTGGATTTTTAATCCATCAAGAGGTTGTTTTTGTTTTAGTTTATTAGTAAGTGTCCAACCATTAAAGTCTATTTGTTCGGGTGAGGAATTGATTAAAGTAACTGACTCCTTTCCGGCATCATCTCCCAGAGGATTTACTAAAGCGGCAACGATTTTTACTCGTGCCTTCACTGCTGGAACGCTAGGATCTGGTGGTTCAGTTCCTACTTTCTTATCTATTGGATTCCCCGTACTATCGTCTGTGTGGAAAGACTGCGATTGAAAGGCAAAAAATGCTCCTACCCAGTTATCTTGGGATGCGATCGCAGAAGGAAAATGAATCAACAATGCCCCATCTTGGTAAACTCCATTTTCCTTAGCAAAGCTTCCGCTGTTGCCTTGATTCATATGAATATTATGAACCCCTCTCCCTGGTTCAAAGCCGAATATTTTGTCAGGTTTATCTTCCAGTTTATCTACTCCCCACGGTTCCCCGAATACGTAGATAACCGCTTTAGTCTCAATTGCCCTTTGAATATATGAGTCAATCAGTTCGTTGAGGTCGTTGTTTTCTCCTGGTAAGTTGAAGGGCAAAGGTTTCATCTCGCTGACTTTAAATAAATTTGATCTGATGTAGTCCAGCGCAATTCCTCCAGCTTTTCTATCTGTCTCCGCAATCTTCGTAAAGCCAAAGTCCAATTTATCGAGTTTGTCGGTAAGATAATGTTCAAAATTATTTTCGACAAGATACAACAAATCAAAAGGTTTTTGACTTGATCTAACATTAACTGCAAGACGATAGGAAAACTTATTATCATTCACATGGACTTGATAGTGTGGGGTATCATTGCCAAGTTCCACTTTGCCAGCGATCGCTTGACACTTTAATACACCATAACCTTCGCTTAAGTTCATTGGACTTTTTCCTTTTTAATTAAATTGATCGAAATTTCTTTGCAAGACAATTGCAATTACAGCAGCCAGCGAAAAAGCTCGGAAATCCGTGACTCCAAACCGCGAATCGCGCTATTTTTTTAGTCACCAGAGCCGCGAATAGTATAACCTTTTACTACTAATTTTTCCGCAAGCTTTTCTAAATGGTGCTGCTAAGTAATTTGTATCTATTTGACGTAGCAACGATTACGGCGCTCTTATACAAGATAGCTTAGTATTATCAGGCACGATAGTACCCATGAGGGTGGTTTTTGCATGGCAGGTAAGTTGTCATTTACAAACAAGTTCTAGCCAACTCGGATAACCGAAAGAATCCGCAGCTAGCAACTTTGACCCGCGATAAGTCTTAAATACCCAACTAGCAGTTTTCTGAAGATTATCCATCAAACAGGCTTCTTCACCGCTGGCTTCAAACGCTAAACTCCACCAAGTATTATCTCGAATCGAAAGACGGGTGAGTTCTATACTACAACCGTTGTTGATACGTTCATTAGCAAAAACAGGTTGCGGTGGAAACTCCGGGACAATTTGGTAAAGTTGCAAATAACGAACTTTTTGCACACTCACCCACGAAGGAGTATCTACAACCGTTGTCTTCTGAAAACTCTGTTTTGTAGAATCTTCACACAGCCACTTGCCCCATTTTTCGGCTTTACCTTCCACAGAGTCGCAAAAACGCACTATTCCTAATTCTGATTTGCGCCATTTTACTTCTAGCCGTCCTTGACGCAGTTTGATTCCCAAAAAGTCACCCGGTGAGTACAAATATACATCTTCGCGTTCTTCTGGTGACTGCAAAGAGTCAAGGAGGCAATTTTGTTTAAACCAAAGTTCGATGTCTTCCGGTATACTGCCAGGATAAAACCAACGTAGTTCGTTACTTATCAGCATAATTTGTGGAGTCAGGAGTTAGGAGTTAGGAGTCAATGGTCAATAGTCAAGAGTCAAAATCCCCCTTGTCCCCTTGTCTCCCCATTTCCTAGTGTCTAAATGTCCCTGTTGATGGGAGAATAAAAACGGTAAGTTTAGCGTGCCTTGTGTTGCTTCCAGCCCAAAGGAATCTGTAGAAATGTGGAAACGAATTGTATTGATTTTGCTATTGGTATTTAGCTTTAGCCTGAGTAATTTTGGTGTAGCAGTTGCGGCTGGACTCAACAGCTTTGTAGACACTACTGATGGCTATCAGTTCTTATATCCTAACGGTTGGGTGCAAGTTAAAGTTGCCAACGGACCGGATGTAGTGTTTCACGATTTGATTGAGGTGACTGAAAATGTCTCTGTGGTGATTAGTCCGGTTCCAGATAACAAAACTTTGGCTGAACTGGGCACGCCAGGAGAGGTAGGATATAAGTTGTCAAAAAATGCGATCGCTCCTCCTGACTCTGGTCGCGAAGCAGAATTAGTCAACGCTGCACAACGAGAATCTGACGGTAAAACTTACTACTTGTTAGAGTATGAGGTTAAACTCCCCAACAACAGAAAACGGCATAACCTTGCCAGTGTCTCTGTTAGCCGAGGTAAACTTTTTACCTTTAACGCCTCTGTAACCGAAAAACGTTGGCAAAGAGTTAAACAGATAATAGATAGCTGTGTAAATTCTTTTTCTGTATATTAGTCAATAGCTTCCCCTGCTCCCCCTGCTTTCCTATGGGTATTCCTACCTTTATACTTGCCTCTGCTTCCCCAGCGCGACGCCGTTTGTTGCAAACTGTGGGAATTGAGCCGACTGTTTGCGCTAGTGATTTTGATGAGTCACAAATCCAACTCAGTGAGCCAGGACAATTGGTGCAAACTCTTGCTCAGTGTAAGGCAGAAACTGTAGCACCTCAGTTTGCATCTGGTTTGATAATGGGTTGTGATTCGGTTTTGGCTCTTAATGGTGAGATTCATGGTAAACCAGCAGATGCAGAAGAAGCGATCGCTCGTTGGCAAATCATGCGAGGTAATTTTGGCGATCTGTATACTGGTCATGCTTTGATTGACAAAGACCAAAATCGGACTTTAGTCAAGTATCAGGTAACAAGAGTTTATTTTGGGGAAATGAGCGATCGCGCGATCGCTGCTTATGTTGCTACGGGTGAACCGCTCAAGTGTGCTGGTGCTTTTGCCCTTGAGGGTTTTGGTAGTTTATTTGTGGAAAAAATCGAAGGTTGTCACAGTAACGTGATTGGTTTAAGCTTACCTCTGCTGCGGCAAATGTTGGCAGAATTGGGGTACGAGGTTACTGATTTTTGGCGATAGTTTGTTGGTTGTTGGTGGATGGTTGTAATGTTGCGCTTACAGAGCTTACCTGCGTGGTCGCTCTTAGAGGCATCTTCATCAATAGACTTCTTGCAGAAGTAGGGGAAAGGGGAAAGGGTATGAAAAAACATGCATTTATACAATGAGTGCAAGAGGTCTAATAAATTGTATGATGCCAATAATTAATTTGGCAGGTCAAATAACACTGTAGTCATATAATTTTCAGCCCAATCTAAACCAAAGGCTTTTTCGAGTACGCGACGGGTTTTGTCGTTTTGTTGCTGTTTGGTACAGTAATTATGCTGTCCGGCGATGATTTTTAATACTTGTTCTGGTGAAGCGGGATTGGAAGCGATCGCTCTCGTACAATGAATATCTAAAAAGTCTTTCACCCGTGACAAAAACAGTGTTTCTTCTTCGGGAGAACCGGGACGAACAAAGATACAAAATTCCGAAAAGATTTCTCCCCATTCTGGTAATTCACGGGGTTGAGAAAAATTGGGTGCAGGTAACGCAGAGAGTTCAGAGTTATATGCTTCTGGCAAAGTGCGTTGTGAAAGCGGAGATAAATCAGCGATCGCAGCACTAATTTGACCTCTACCCCCGACTAAATCGCAACCAAACATCGGTAAGTCGTATTCTGGACGGGGAAACATGACGCAGTGCAGAATATCTAACATAGTTCCCACCTTTGCTAGTTCTAGGTGCATTTTGCGGAACTGGGGTGTTTGATAGCAGCGGTTTTCAATCGTCAGTTTCTCACCTTCGAGTCTACCTTCTACATATCCCAACTCTGCGGGCAAATGGTAAGGTGATAAATCAAGGTGCTGATGCCAAGCTGCCTCAATTGTATCAGCCAATTGACGAATTAAAGGATGTTGTTGCTCGCGGAGTGACGGTGTAGAAGTAACTGACATGTTGTGATTGGGGAATGCAGATAGAACTATTGTAATTCTGTCTGGTACACTAAAAACACCTTAAAACTGTCAGAACTTACACAAAAATTCTCTCTTGATTCGTAGTGAGCGGTTTACCGCTCATCCCTGAGGATTTTAACGGCTGAAGCCGTTACTACTTGAATTTTTCTCGCCAACTGACTTATTGTTGCTTAACTGCCAGCTTGAAAAATTTGCTTCGCTGTTAAATCTAATTGTGCAAAAGCAGAAGAAATAATGCGGTCATCACCTCTAAATTGAGCAACCTGGTATTCATCATCAACCAAGTTATAAATGGACAAGGTAGGTTGTTTTGGCTTACCTATAAATTTTACACCACCATTACCTAAATAATCGACAATCCAATATTCAGGTATTTTAATTTCTTCTCTTCGAGACGCTAGGCGAACATACTCTCCCAGCTTTTTGTGATAGTCATCGCGCCAGTTTGTACTAACTACTTCAATCACCAAAGGAATAGAAGCACCGTACTCAACAGTGGAATAATTAGCCCAAAGTGGTTCAACCTTTAGGGCGGGTTTATTAAGTATTAATAAGTCTGGAGAATAGCTAGATTGGCTACTTGCTGATTGTATTAGTGCAGTTTTGGGAATAGAGTATGGTAGTTTCAAACGTTTGATTTCAGCAGAGATTTCAATGTTTAAAAATCCCGTAACATCTTCATGTTCTCCTATTGGTTGTGCCATCTCAACTACTGCCCCATTATGCAATTCGTAGCGCTTTCCTGAATTTTCGGGAATCCATTCTAAAAATTCTTTAACTGTTATTGGCTTGGTTAGTGCTTGAGTCATGCTGGCTCCTTTTTATTGCGCTCAGGCGCTTTAGCCTGGGACTATACAATCTGAGCTTACCTGCGTGGGCGATCTTAGACGCATCTTTATATAGAAATGGTATTACGACAAGTTGTGCGATCGCTACCAACATTAAAGCTGTGGTTAGGAAACTCAGCGCGATCGCTACCAACATTAAAGCTGTAGTTAGGACACTCAGCGCGATCGCTACCAATGTTAAAGCTGAAGTAACATGATGAAAGATGAGAAATTATGGAAGCAAATAAGCCATGATTACTAAAGAAGAAATTACTATCAAAGTTTCCTTTGAGGTAGCAGAGGCATACCGCAATGCCACTGAAGAAGAACGTGAACAATTGCAACTTAAGATTGCGGCAATTATGCAGTCTCAATTTACAACTCCGAGACTTGAGGCGATCGCACGCTTGAGAAAGACGATGGATAAAGCTAGCTTTGAAGCACAAGAGCGAGGTTTAACACCTGAAATCTTAGAATCGATTTTGAATGATGGCGAATAATCGACGGTTCGTATTTGATACTAATGTGCTGATTAGTGCATTTTTGTTTAGTCAAAGCAAGCCACGTCAGGCATTAGATCAAGCTACTGTTATTGGTGTTATCGTATTATCAAATTCTGTATTATCGGAGTTAGAAGAGGTTTTATATCGTCCCAAATTTGATAGGTATCTCACCAAAGAAAGGCGGCAAGAATTTCTAGAAGATTTAACAGAAAACGCTCAGTTTATTGATGTGAGTGAGCAGATTAATGAATGCCGAGACCCAAAAGATAACAAATATTTGGAATTAGCACTCAGTGGTCAAGCAGAGTGTATTGTTACCGGAGATGATGATTTGCTAGTGCTAAACCTCTGGAGGGGTATTGAGATTCTGACTGTTCAAGAATTTTTGGCTTTTAACTAGCAAGAATTACCTTACACCCGCTACCAACATTCAAGCTTTCGTTACAAACATACAAGCGATCGCTACTTTCGTTAAAGCTGTGGTTACTAATGCTTAAACTTTCGTTACAAACACCAGCCGTTGGTTACTAACGTTAAAGCTGTGATTACCACACTCAGCGCGATCGCAACCTTGATTAAAGCTTTCATTACAAACATACAAGCGATCGCTACAAACCTTAAAGCTGTCGCTACCAATGTTAAAGCTGTGGTGACAAACATACAAGCGATCGCTACCAAGATTAAAGCTGTGGTAACAAACATACAAGCGATCGCCACCAATGTTAAAGCTGTGGTGACAAATGCTTTAACTTTCGTTACAAACAACAAGCTGTGGTTACTAACGTTAAAGCGATCGTGACCAACACTTCAACTTTTGTTACAAACAATCAGTGTTTATAGCAAATGCTTAAACTTTCGTTACAATTTTTTAAGGTTTGGTTAGGATATGAAGGGCGATCGCATTATAAACCAAGCTGCTTATAATCTAGTTACTAAAAGAGATTGGATGGTTCTATGGCAATTACGCTTGAATTAACTCCAGAAATCGAAGCGCGTTTGCTAGCTCAAGCAGCAGCGCAGGGTATGACAGCCGAAGCATTTTTGAAAGCTGCGATCGAAAATTTCCTGAATGCTGAACCTTTGGTATACCGAGTTGGGACGACTTTAGTTGTTCAATCTACTCCAATTGGCAATCTGGAAACGTCTGTTGAGCAAATGCGGGAAGAACGAATCAATGGCTTAATTGCGGATTATGAAAGTCCTATTTGATACTTCAGTATTGGTAGCAGCTTTTGAAGTTAGCCATCCTCGGTATGGTGTTTGTCTACCGTGGTTACAACGGGTGCAAGTCTCGGAAATTGACGGCTATCTTTCAACCCATACTTTTGCTGAACTTTATTCTGTTCTGACTCGCTTACCTGTAAGACCACCTATTTCCCCAACGATAAGCCTAACGGCATGGCTTCGCTTACCGCGCAACGTTTAATCGATGAGAACCTGAATTTGTTCGTAGCAATTCCGCTCACTGCTGATGATTACCAACAAGCGATCGCCTGTATGGTGGGGTTAAATCTTCCAGGTGGCGGAATTTTTGATGCGCTAATTGCCCAAGCTGCTCTCAAAGCAGGGGTTGATATATTACTCACGCTGAATCCAAACCACTTCACTCGACTGGGACAAGATTTAGCTAAATGGGTGCAAGTGCCATCTTAAGTGTCTGTTTGTGATCCTTATTTAACGCAATTTCGGCGATCGCTATCAACTTGCAAAACACACGACCATTAAAGCGATCGCTACCAATATTAAAGCTGTGGTAACAAACATACAAGTGATCGCTACCAACATTAAAGCTGTAGTTAGGACACTCAGCGCGATCGCTACCAACGTCAAGACTTTCGTAACCACAGCTTTAACTTTCGTTACAAACAGCAGCCATTAGTTACTAACGTCAAGACTTTGGTTACTAATGCTTTAACTTTCGTTACAAACACCAAGCCGTTAGTTACCAACATTAAAGCTTTGGTTACGACACGAAGCGCGATCGCTACTAACATTAAAGCTGTTGCTACCAACATTCAACTTTTACACAAGTCCCTTTGAATCTCCCGCGCTTCCTCATCAGTCGGATTAGGCTTGAGATAATTGCCGATAAAGCCGCACCCCTCCTTAACTAAATAATCAAAATCCAACCTCCACAGTCTCACCGTCTTGTCACCACTAGCTGAAGCCAGCATCTTGCCATCGGGGCTGAAGCTGACGCCCCAAACCGCGTCTGTATGCCCAGTCAGGGTTTTAATTTCTTTGCCGGTGCTAGTGTCCCAGAGTTTCACCGTCTTGTCAGCACTTGCTGAAGCCAGCATCTTGCCATCGGGGCTGAAGCTGACGCCATAAACATAGTTTGTATGCCCAGTCAGGGTTTTAATTTCTTTGCCGGTGGTAATATCCCAGAGTTTCACCGTGTTGTCCCTACTTCCAGAAGCCAGCATCTTACCATCGGGGCTGAAGCTGACGCCATAAACATAGTTTGTATGCCCAATCAGGGTTTCAATTTCTTTGCCGGTGCTAATGTCCCAGAGTTTCACCCTCTTGTCAACACCTGCTGAAGCCAGCATCTTGCCATCGGGGCTGAAGCTGACGCCATTAACCGCGTTTATATGCCCAATCAGGGTTTTAATTTCTTTGCCGGTGGTAGTATCCCAGAGTTTCACCGTGTTGTCATCACTTGCTGAAGCCAGCATCTTGCCATCGGGGCTGAAGCTGATGCCATTAACCCAGTTTGCGTGTCCTCCCAAGGTGTTTGGTGCTGCGACGTTGTGAACTGTCTGCATTAATGACATTTCCATCTGCCTGCGGGTATTTGCGTCTAACCAAGGTATACGCTGCATTTGCACCACAGCTTTTAAAGTGTTTTTTAAGGCTTCTTGCTGATGTGATTGCAAAAGTGCATCTGAGGTATTAGCAAGAGAATCAATTTTACTTATTGCAGCACTCCGCCAGCCCACACCTGCTAAACCAGCTAAACCCAAGGATACTACAGAGAAGCTACTTAGCCCGATAATTGTCAGCCGCCGTGTGCGATCCCGTTGCTGCTTCTCTCTATCCCGTTGCTTTCCGCTAACAGAGATAAAATCTCGCTCCTCCCGCGTCATTTCCTCCCCACGCTTGTGCAACCAATCTTCTGCCACAGTCAAGGTTACACCACGCAACAAAGCCCCAGAGTCATGGTTGTTATTTTTCCACTCCCGTAATCCTACCTTCAGCCGCTCTTGCCAAGTGCGAAACTGACGGTTAGCATTCATCCACTCTCGCAAAGTTCCCCATTCCCGAATCAGCGCTTCATGCACCACCTCAACCGTATCTTCCGCGAAAGAGACCTCACCCCCATCCCCTCTCCTTGCTAAGGAGAGGGGTGCCCGATAGGGCGGGGTGAGGTCTTCGGCTAAGGAGAGGGG
>JBPCQW010000604.1:0-2742 GCA_050997715.1 Hassallia sp. | reverse complement strand
GCTAAGTCTTTATTTACACAACTCAAATCCTCAACACCCTTTACCGCAGCATTTACCTTTCCCCACGTCAACCAAGATTTCTGGATTCGCTATTGGTTAGCTGCCGGCGGTATAGATCCGGATGCAGATGTCAAATTGCTGACAGTACCCTCAGCGCAAACTGTCGCGAACATGAAGACGGGAACAATGGATGCTTTTAGTACCGGCGATCCTTGGCCCTATCGGCTTGTGAAAGACAAAATCGGCTACGTAGCAGCATTAACCGCAGAAATTTGGAAGAATCACCCCGAAGAATACCTTGCCATGAAAGCTGACTGGGTTGACAAAAATCCGAAAGCAACCAAAGCAATTTTAAAAGGAGTTATGGCAGCTCAACAATGGTTAGATAATTTTGAGAACCGCAAAGAAGCATCGGAAATTCTTGCTGGTAGAAAGTATTTTAATATTACGCCAGACATTTTGATAGAACCATTTCAAGGTAAGTATGACATGGGTGATGGTCGCAAAATTGATGATAAGTCAATGGCGGCTTTTTACTGGAAAGATGAAAAAGGTAATGTTTCTTATCCCTACAAGAGTCATGATTTGTGGTTCATAGTTGAAAGTGTTCGCTGGGGATTTTTGCCAAAAGAATATTTGACTAATGCGAAAGCCTTAATCGATAAAGTGAACCGCGAAGATATGTGGAAAGAAGCTGCGAAAGAAGCTGGAATTCCCGCTGCTGACATTCCGACAAGTACTTCGCGTGGGGTGGAAGAATTTTTTGATGGGGTTAAGTTTGACCCTGAGAAGCCAGAAGAATATCTCAAGAGTTTGAAGATTAAGAAGGTTAGTGTTTAGGTAAATAATAGCCCGAGCGAGTAAACTCGCGGCTATACAAACGTTCGCGTAGCGTCCCGCAGGGAAGTCTGCCTACGCAGACTAGAAGAAAGAAAGAAAGAAATTAAGAGGAGAATACAGACAATGACAATAGCTCAAAAACGTCCTGCAACCGCTAGGTTAGATAATAGCTTTATAGCCCGTCTGAAAAAGCAGCTTCCTGACCTGATACCTCCCGCTATTGCGATCGCTATCTTTTTAATTCTCTGGCAATTATTTGCTTTTATTCCCGGCGCAACTTTACCGGGTCCGATACAAGTTGTCCAAGATACTTGGGTATTGATATTTTGGCCCTTTTATGACAATGGTGGCATAGATAAGGGCTTGTTTTGGCAGATTTTAGCCAGTCTGAAAAGAGTTGCTATCAGCTATACTTTAGCGGCGATTGTCGGTATTGGTTTGGGCGTTTTGATTGGAGTTAATCAAACAATGTCCAAAGCTTTAGATCCTTTATTTCAACTACTGCGGACTGTACCACCTTTAGCTTGGGTGCCGATTTCCTTAGCAGCTTTGCGACAAAACGAACCTGCGGCTTTATTCGTAATTTTCATCACGGCAATTTGGCCTATTTTAATTAACACTGCTGTTGGTGTAACTCAAATTCCTCAAGATTACAACAACGTCGCCAAAGTTCTGCAACTTAACCGCAAAGAATATTTCCTAAACATACTGATTCCGTCGGCTTTACCTTACATTTTCACGGGATTGAGAATTGCGATCGGTTTAGCTTGGTTGGCGATTATTGCCGCAGAAATTGTCATGTCTGGTATCGTCGGCATTGGCTTTTTTATCTGGGATGCTTATCAAAATAACAACGTCAGTGAAGTTATTTTGGCTCTAGTTTACATCGGCGTTGTCGGTCTATTACTAGATAAACTGATGGCGTGGATTCAACACAAGATTTTGCCAGCAGAACAAAAGTAGGAAATGGTTAGTTGATAGTGGATAGTGGTTAGTTGATAACTGTTAACCATCAACTAACAACCATCAACGTACAGACGCGATTCATCGCGTCTCTACAACAACTAACAACCATCAACTATCCACTAACAACTATCAACCATCAACCATCAACGTAGAGACGCGATTCATCGCGTCTCTACAACAATTAACAACCATCAACTAACCACTATGTCTGTATTTGTAGCTGTTGACCAAATTGATAAAGTTTTTGACTTAACCGGCGGTGGTAAATATATCGCCCTCAAAGGTATTAATCTGGAGATTAAAAAAGGAGAATTCGTTTCTCTTATTGGTCACTCTGGTTGCGGAAAATCGACTTTGTTAAATATGATTGCCGGTTTGGATTTACCCACCGAAGGTGTTGTGACTTTGGAAGGACAAAGAATCACCAAACCGGGTCCAGATAGAATGGTGGTGTTTCAAAATTATTCGCTGTTACCTTGGCGAACGGTGAGAGAAAATATTACCTTGGCTGTAGACTCAGTGATGAAGGGTATGCCGGCAGGTGAACGCAAAGCAATTGTCGAAAAACATATCGATATGGTGGGTTTGCGTACCCACGCAGATAAACAGCCGGGGATGCTATCGGGTGGACAAAAGCAAAGGGTAGCGATCGCTCGCGCTTTGGCAATTCGTCCTAAGTTACTATTGCTAGATGAGCCATTTGGTGCATTGGATGCACTGACGCGGGGGAATTTGCAAGAACAATTGATGCAAATTTGTCAAGAAAATCAAGTTACCGCAGTCATGGTGACACACGATGTCGATGAAGCGGTGCTGTTATCTGACAGAATTGTGATGTTGACCAATGGACCCGAATCGAAAATTGGTGACATTTTAGAAGTCGATATTCCCAGACCCCGCAAACGGATGGAAGTTGTAGAACATCCGAGTTACTAC
>JBPCQW010000594.1:0-22534 GCA_050997715.1 Hassallia sp. | reverse complement strand
CTCGTAACATTGTGGTTCGCAACAATATCTTTGCCGATAGCACCTACCGGAATGGGTTTATCCAAAATGTGGACAACCTGACCTTGGATCACAACTTATTCACGGATAAGTTTGAGAAACTCTACGAGGGTGGGAGTGGACTTGGAAACCTGAAAGCTAGTAACAACACTAAGGTTAAGTCAGTTGGGTTTGTCAGTTTAGATGGCAATAATTTCCATCTCACACCTGGTTCCAGCGCAATTGATATTGGCTCTCGAGAAATTGGTCAGTATGCACAGATCGATAAGGATGGCAAGCCACGAAACCAAGGTGCTGGCGTTGATATAGGTGCCTACGAGTATTGAAGTCCTCGTTGACAATGCTGCATTGATGAAAAAAGCAACCTAATGGATCGGGCAAGTATTGTATGAAGGTAGAATGGGTGCATTGCGACCGACGTGTATTTTTGATGCACAGAAGCACTTGTACTTATCCATTAATCGTTGTTAATAAAAGGAGCGATTCCGCAAAATACGGATTTAGATGACCGTGGAATCGCTCTTTCCCACCAAATCTCATGAATAAAAAGCGATACCAACGGAAAGGCGCGATCGCCTGCAATTCAAGCTACAAATGCCTAAGGAATGCGATCCTTTCACCGTTACCTGCGTAGTAACCCGAAAACATGCATTTCGTAAATATGACTGGCTTGAAAGATGCTAACAATTTGTCAGGTTAAAGGGTAAAGGGTAAAACTTACTTAGCCTTACCCTTTTTGCCCTTATATTGCATGTAGCGCATTGACTTATTAACAAATATTAGTGGATACAAACTTAATTATTTCTGCTAATCCCGATTGCGTTTTCAAATTACTAAAAATAAAAGGTTTCTCACCGCGCATTTTCTTAGCATCCCGTTCCATGACATTTAAATCTGCACCTACATAGGGAGCCAAATCGATTTTATTTATCACTAATAAATCAGATTTTGTAATTCCTGGACCACCTTTACGAGGAATTTTATCGCCAGCAGCAACATCAATAACGTAAATAGTTAAATCAACTAGTTCTGGACTAAAAGTAGCTGCCAAATTATCGCCACCGCTTTCTAAAAAGACCAAATTTAAATCGGGAAAACGCACTTCTAACTGTTCAATTGCTGCTAAATTCATTGAGGCATCTTCGCGAATAGCTGTGTGAGGACAACCACCAGTTTCTACACCCAAAATGCGATCGCCACTTAAGGCTTGAGAACGCACCAAAAATTGTGCATCCTCCTGAGTATAGATATCATTCGTCACAACGGCAATATTATATTTTTCACGCATCGCTTTGCACAAAGCATCAACCAAAGCTGTCTTTCCCGATCCTACTGGACCTGCAACACCTACTCGAAATGTGTTCATTATTTGTTGGTTGTTAGTTGTTAGTTGTTGGTAGGGCATTAGTAATTGGTAACGTGTTCTTTCCCACCCCCCATTCTGAAATCCTAACTGCGAAATAATCGTGTATACTGTGTTTCATGCGCCATGCTTGCTAAAGATAAACCCCAACTACAACAACTTAGGTTATCATCTTCTAATGCGAGAATTTCCACCGTTGCATCGTTAATTAGTGGTTGTAACTTCACTAATAACAACTGTCCCGCTGTTTGTCCTAAAGGTATAAGTTTCACACCGGTGGTAATTAAATTACTTACCCAGCTATGCAGATATCCTAATATTGCGGCTTGAATATTGATATCCCAGTAAGTAGCAGCAATGCCGAAAGCGATCGCATAATTACAATAATTCCCCACAGCATCGGCAATCGGCTTTATCTGTGGTTGTAGTTTAGCAAATAATTGAATGAGCGATCGCCCCATCTGTAAACTAGAATTACGTAATTCTTCAGTTTCCCTCACCGCAGACAACCACATATTCCAACGAGATAGGGCTTCTAAATCATTCCTTTTCACACAATTATACGCTCTTACCATCACTGCCGCTTCTAATCGAATCGCTCCATAACGCAATTCTGCTTTCAACCAATGCAAAAGACATTCTTGATTATTAATAACGTTGTTTTCTACCAGCGTTTCCAATCCTTCAGAATAACTATATGCTCCCACAGGTAAAGCCGGACTCGCTAACTGCAAAAGACATAAAAGATGACTATCAGTGATGTCCATAAGCACCTGTTTCTGGCTGAAAAGGTAAAACTTCCTCTTTGATTTTTAGCCCCAATTGTGACAACATTGACCGTAAAACAGAATCGGGCAAAAAGCGTAGATAACTTGCAGTAATTTCACATGGTACATGACGATTTCCCAAATGATATGCCGCCCGTAATAATAATAACGGTGTTTCGGCAAGTGCAGTTAAAACAGGTTCTGGTTTGGCAGCAATTCTGACTAAATTGCTGTTTGTTTCATCTTGAAGAATATCACCATCATGTAACACCGTTCCTCTGGGTAAACGCAAAAATACAACTTGTCCATCTTTGGTTTCAAAGCGATGACGGCTGCGAGTGCGTTCATCTGCGGTGAGTGCAAGAGTTAAAGTTACTGCTGCATGAGGGTTTGGCGGTTTACGTTGCGTACAAGTGAGCATCATAAATTAAAAATACAAAATCCAAAGAAACTTTGATATTACTATTTGCGCTATCTTATACATTATTATGTTCTAGTAAATTTATGACAGACGAACAATCAATTAAAAAATTCCGACTCAGACTGTTATTGCATTCTGATAACATCAAGGGTACAAAAAATGTAGAGACGTTCCAGTGGAACGTCTCTACAATGGTTGTGTGATTTGGCGACATGATATTAGTTATCATGCCGTCTAAACGCTGTATAAACTTAGTTACCGATAACTATACGACGATCGCTAACTTTCGGTTCTTGTACTGGTGGTTTAATTTCGTTGACTGTTCTATTCCAATGACGATGTTGAGCGATCGCCTTAACAAACTCTTGAGCAACGTTCTTGATGTTGTCAACATTTCGGCTAGCGATCGCGCCATTTTCTGATGTTAGATGTCCATTTGATTGTGACTTATCCAACGCCATCGCTTTGCTTTCTGGTGCCATCATCAGCAGATCGACTGCCTCACCGGTTGCAGCGATCGCCTTATAATGCTTGAGAGTGTCATTGATAAACTCAACCACATCTCCTTCCTTTTTCAGCATTTCGATGCTTTCCTTGCCACCAGGAATGTAAACCGCATCATACATCACCGATGCAGCAGTGAGGAAAGTCTTATTTACCTCAACTTCTTTACCATCAGCACTCTTAATCATCCCCTTGAACTTTGATATAATCTCTGCCTGCGCTCCACCACTCTTTAACGCTTGCTTGATTTCCATCAATTGGGAACCGTCGAACCCGTCAGCCGCAAGAATACCGATGCGCCGACCCTTAATTGTCTTCTCCGGCTGATTAGGGTTATTTTCCATACTCACAGCAGGTGAGGTGCGTCCGTGGTTTTGCGTAACTGCCTTTGGTGCCGGAATACCGATGCCCATTGCCACAAGCTTTGCTAGTTCGTTATCAACCTGGTTGAAAAGTTCAACCATGCGTTGCTGAACTTCTTTGCTTTCCACCTTACCCAACTCGAAGTGAGCAGCTTTGACTAAGTGTTCTTTCTCAGGCTTAGACATGCTATTCCAGAATAGAGTAGCTTGACTAAAGTGGTCGCTGAAGCTTTCGCTACGTTCGCGGATTTTATGCCCTTCAACTTTTTCCATGTAGTGGGCATATCCACCCATCGACTCTGGAGACATCATCGGACAGCCACCACCAAGGGAATTCGGGAAGTAGTTAGTTTTACCCTTGTTGATTTTCATTTGCATAATGCCGTCGCGCTCGTTATTATCCACGGGGCATACCGGACGGTTGATTGGCAGTGACTCGAAGTTGGCGCTACCGAGTCGATGAATTTGTGTATCGTGATACGAAAGCAGCCGCGCTTGCAAAAGTGGATCGTTACTGTAGTCACTACCAGGGACCACGTGTGATGGTTGGAAAGCAACTTGCTCGGTTTCGGCAAAGAAGTTGTCTGGGTTGCGGTTCAAGACCATTTTTCCGATTGGTCGGACGGGAACAAGTTCTTCTGGGATAATCTTTGTTGAGTCGAGGAGATCGAAATCAAACTTGAATTCGTCTTCTTCCTCAACAATTTGTACACCCAACTCATACTCTGGGAAGTCACCCATCTCAATTGCTTCCCAAATGTCGCGCCGATGGAAGTCGGGGTCTTTGCCTGCGATCTTCTGTGCCTCATCCCATACAAAGGAGTGGACACCCAGTAACGGCTTCCAGTGAAACTTGACGAAGCGTGCTTTGTCCTGCTCGTTGACAAAGCGGAAGGTGTGGATACCAAAGCCCTGTATCATGCGGTAGCTTCTGGGGATAGTACGGTCAGAAAGTATCCACATGATCATGTGCATGGATTCGGGCATCAGCGAGATAAAATCCCAGAAGTTATCGTGTGCTGTTGCGGCTTGCGGCATCTCGTTGTCCGGTTCCGGCTTGAGGGCGTGGACAAGATCCGGGAACTTAATTCCATCTTGGATAAAGAAGACAGGAATATTATTACCTACGAAATCATAATTACCATCTTCGGTGTAAAACTTCACCGAGAAGCCGCGCACATCCCGTACAGTATCTGCTGAACCACGAAACCCCGTCACAGTCGAGAAGCGGGCAAATACTGGGGTTTTTACAGAAGGGTCTTGTAAAAATTTTGCCTTCGTATATTCAGCCAGGGATTCATAAGGCTGGAAATAGCCGTGCGCCCCAGTCCCACGCGCGTGAACGACTCGCTCTGGAATCCTTTCCCGGTCGAAGTGCGTCATCTTTTCGCGCAGGTGGAAGTCTTCTAATAAAGTAGGTCCGCGCTGTCCAGCATGAAGCGAATCGTTGGTATTGTTTATACCTATGCCTTCGTTCGTCGTCTGATACTCACCAGGTTCTTGACGAAACTGTTCTAAACTTTGGTTTTTGCTTTGCTCGTTGATGTTGGGTTCGGTCATGGTGTGTTATTTGAGAAGTAGTTCTGCTACATGTAAATAGACTCAAAAAAAAGCCGTAAAACCTCAACCCTGAGTCATATCTTTTTTGCTGTGAAAAAAGTTAAGGAAAATGGATTTATATCTAGCCCGTCAGGCATGGCTGCTGTACTTCATTTAATTGCTTTTTTGCTGTATATCTCGCGTAACAAGAAAAAGACGCTAAGTAATTCTTAGCGTCTTTGCGCGAAAATATTATCTTTAGCGCTTAACTTCAAACCATCTCTGATGGCATCTGAACTACTGGTTGCGGTTGGGGTTGAAACATGAAGAGGGAGTATACCACATCTCGGCGGATATTTACCATCATATCCAAGAAAAGTTCATATCCCTCGCTCTTGTATTCAATCAGCGGGTCTTTTTGACCGTAGCCGCGCAGTCCCACAGATTCTCGCAAGGCGTCCATTTGTTGTAAGTGTTCGCGCCAGAGCGTATCAATCCGCTGTAAGATAAAGAACCTTTCAGCTTGTCGCATTAGTCCGGGCTGCACTTGGTCAACTTGAGCTTCCTTCATGTCGTAGGCATTTCGCACCTGTTCGTGAAGGAAGGCTTTAATTTCCCCAATTGACATTTCCTCTAATTGATTTGGCTGCAAATCTTCCAGCAGATAGACAAATTCTTTGACTTTTTCACCCAGCTTTTCTAATTCCCACTCTTCTGAGGGTAAATCTGGGTTGATGTAATAGTCAACAATCTCATCCATCGTTTTTTCGGCGTACTTGATTACTTGTTCTTTCAAGTCTTGCCCCTCTAACACCCGACGACGTTCGGCATAAATAGCGCGACGTTGATTGTTCATCACTTCGTCGTACTCAAACACCTGTTTGCGGATGTCGTAGTAATAGGTTTCGACTTTTTTCTGAGCGCCTTCTAAACTGTTGGTGAGCATCTTTGACTCAATGGGCATATCTTCTTCAACATTGAAGGCTTCCATTAAGCGAGCTACGCGATCGCCTCCAAAAATCCGCATCAAGTTATCTTCTAAACTTAAGAAGAATCTTGTCGAACCAGGGTCTCCTTGACGTCCTGCACGTCCGCGCAACTGATTATCTACCCGTCGCGATTCGTGGCGTTCTGTACCAATTACGTGCAAACCGCCTAACTGCACTACTTCTTCGTGTTCCCGACTAGTAAACTGTTCGTATTCGTGCTTGACGCGGTTATAAGCGGATCGGAGAGTTTGAATTACTACGTCGTCAATTGGCGCTTTTTCTGCCGCTACAGCTACTTTCTCTTCTGCTTCTAGTTCGGGTAAACTGCGCTCACCATATTCCCGCACTGCCACTTGTACAGCTTCTTTCAGCAGTTGTTCTGTTTCTTTTGATAGTTGAATCGGGAAGACTTGTGGCGAAGCCTTCCAAGTTTTAACCTTCTTACCAGGCACAAAACCTTGTCCACCACCAGTTCCTGTGGGTAAACCAGCGTCTCTGTGGACACCAAAAGTATCTTCATCTTCTGGTTGAACGATGCGGGGCATAAAGTATTCCCGCAGTTTCAGACGCGCCATATATTCAGAGTTACCACCCAAGATGATGTCAGTACCTCTACCAGCCATGTTGGTGGCGATGGTAACAGCACCTTTGCGTCCGGCTTGGGCGACAATTTCTGACTCTCGTTCGACGTTTTCTGGTCTTGCGTTAAGCAATTCGTGGGGAATATTTTGTTGTTTGAGAAGCCCGCTGAGATATTCTGATTTTTCCACACTGGTGGTTCCCACCAAAACAGGTCTGCCGAGTTGGTGCATTTCGGCGCATTCCTGTGCGATCGCCTTCCATTTCCCAGGTTCAGTTTTAAACACCATATCAGACAAGTCTTTCCGCAGCCTTGTCCGGTTGGTGGGAGTTACTGATACTTCCAGTTTGTAGATTTTTTCAAACTCAGGTTCTTCTGTTTTTGCTGTTCCTGTCATTCCCCCCAACTTGGGATACAACAAAAACAAATTTTGATAAGTAATCGTCGCTAAAGTTTGCGTTTCCGGCTGAATATCTACGTGTTCTTTAGCTTCAATTGCTTGGTGCAGTCCATCACTCCAACGGCGTCCTGGTAACACCCGACCGGTAAATTCATCGACAATTACCACTTCTTCGTTCCGGACGATATAATTTACATCCTTGAGGAAAAGCTCTTTTGCCTTAATCGCATTAAAAACAAAGTGTGCCCAGGGATCTTCCGGGTCGAATAAATCTTTTACTTCCAAAAGGTTTTCCGCTTCGGCAAAACCTTCATCGGTCAACAGCACGTTACGCGCTTTTTCATCGACCTCGTAATGCTCATCTTTTTTGAGAGTAACTGCAATTTCCGCTGCTTGCAGATATTTTTCTGTCGGTCTTTCTACCTGCCCAGAAATAATTAGCGGTGTCCGCGCTTCATCAACTAAAATTGAGTCTACTTCGTCAATTACGCAGTAGTTAAAGGGACGTTGTACCACATCTGCCATTGATGTCGCCATGTTATCACGCAGATAGTCAAAACCTATCTCGCTGTTGGTAACATAAGTGATATCACAACTGTAGTTTTTTTGACGTTCAGCGGGAGTCATATTTGCTTGAATTAGCCCCACGCTCAACCCCAAAAAGCGATGCACCTGTCCCATCCATTCGGCGTCTCGACGAGCCAGGTAATCGTTTACGGTGATAACGTGTACACCTTTACCGTTTAAAGCATTTAAATAACTTGGCAAAGTAGCAACCAGGGTTTTGCCCTCCCCGGTTTTCATTTCAGCAATTTGCCCTGAATGCAGGATGGCACCACCTAAGAGTTGCACATCAAAATGTCGCAACCCTAAAACACGTCGCGCTGCTTCCCGGACAACAGCATAAGCTTCTGGCAAAATATCATCTGTAGTTTCGCCTTTTGCGAGTCGTTGTTGAAACTCTGCTGTTTTACCCTTTAACTCTTCATCAGAAAGAGCTTTAACTTCTTCTTCTAGGAGGTTAATTTCAGTAATGTAAGGTTGGTATTTTTTAAGCTTACGAGCGTTGGGATCGCCCAACAAAGTTTTTAGCATGGCGTTTGTTTTCAACTAAATCAAGAGGGGATGGAGATTAAAGGTTTGGCATTTATTATAAGCATTTAACCCAACCGAGCCGTGTGAGCGCAAGGTCGATAAGTTGAAGCCGGAGAATTAACTCAAAAACCTAGTAGCTTGTCGAGCCAATCAGTCTACTCTACGATTGGTTTAACTCATATCTTATAATTTGAAACTTATTTCATAGTATCATTTTGCCTTTAACACTCGAAGGTTATAGCCAACCATGCGACTGTAGCGATCGCCCTACTTGCGCTATTGAGGGGATGGGGAGACAGGGAGGTGGGGAGATGGGGAGAGGGGGGAAAGAATTATTCTCATTGTCCCCCTTGTCTCCTTGTCCCCCTTGTCTCCTTGTCCCCCTTGTCCCCCTTGTCCCCTTGTCTCCTTGTCCCCCTGTCCCCCTACTTCCACTCTGGGGATAAGCTACGAAAGTTGAAGTCGGTGGCACTTGGATGACAGCTGGCACAGCTACCAACTTGCACTGGGCGTGGTAGTTGGACTTTGGGATGCAAAGCTTTAAAATAGCGGGAATCCTTGAGGCGATAAGGCGTTTGTTCTTCTTTGAGGTGGGAACGGGAAAAAGTTAATAGATATTTCCACACCAAGATGCGCGGTGGATCGACTAAAGGTTTGAGTTGTACGCCGTAGTGCTGCGAATCTTGCAGAAGGTTTTTCCAGGTTTCGGTGGGAAAAACAGCCGGGGGAAGGGCAATGTGACAATTAGAACAGTTTTCTAAATATAGTTGTTGTCCTAACTGATATCGTGCTGGCACTACGTCAACTGTGCCCACTTCTGAGGTGTTTGTAGCTGCTTGTACGTTACTTGCCAAAGCCAGAAGCCAGCCCATAGCCAGACTCCACGCTAAAATTATCACCATTAAACCGATAGTTTTTCGCTTTGTTGGGCGGGATTTGCGCTTGACTAGATTTGACATTCGTCTCACTCACAAATATTTAAGGGAATCGTGCGATCGCGATCGCTGAAAATTCGGCGATTATCTTTACAAATAAAGTAACAGCTAAAAACACTGACTTCATTTTTTTCATCTGACTTTATGGAGCGCGATCGCGCAACCGCCCACATGAGTGCTAAAAAATCAGTTTGCTTTCCCATCTACTGAAATTATTTAATACACAATTTCCAAGCTAATACAATTATTTATCATTTAAGCCTAATAAAATGCTTCTCCCGACTAGTTCAAAAATACTATTTCTCCGCGTTCATAAATTTGTAATCCTTTAGGGTGCGGAATTTGGGTTATAATATCATCCTTGACTAAGCAAAAATTTAGTCCTTTGTCAATAGTTTGTAACGCTGGATAACCGATAAAGGACAAAAAGCAATCTAGCCGCAATTGGATCTACGATCAATTTAATAAAGCCAGAAAATAAAATCCTGGGGACAAGGGACTAGGGAATGGGTAATGGGTAATGGCGAAAGAATTATTACCAATGCTCTATGCCTAATGATGCGGCTGTGCAACAAGCAAAGGCTCGCCTTTCCAACGCAGTGGCTCCCCTATGCCCAATTACCAATCCCCAATTCCATCATTCATTTACGAGGTCTAAACTCATGGAACTGACAACTGATAACGTGGAAACAGTCTTGGATGAATTACGCCCATATCTGATTTCTGATGGCGGCAACGTGGAACTCGTAGAACTCGATGGTCCTGTTGTGAAGCTGCGACTGCAAGGTGCTTGCGGTTCTTGCCCAAGCTCCACAATGACACTGAGAATGGGTATTGAACGCCGTCTGCGCGAAATGATTCCCGAAATTGCCGAAGTGGAACAAGTAATGTAAAAGTTAGGAGGAGCGGAGTTAGAAGTTATGAGTTTTGACTTAACTTTTGACTCCTAACTCTTAACTCCTAACTATGCCATATGTCTCAACCCCTTTACGTCGCCTTTATCTGGCATCAACATCAGCCGCTGTACAAATCCCCGAACAGCGGCGTTTCTGTGAAAAGTAGTCAGCATTACCGTCTACCTTGGGTGCGTTTGCATGGCACTAAGGATTATCTCGATCTGGTACTAATTTTAGAAAAGTATCCTAAGTTACACCAAACGGTGAATTTAGTTCCATCGCTGATATTGCAACTAGAAGATTACGTTGCTGGCACTGCTTTTGACCCTTATTTAGAAGCGAGTCTGACACCCGTTGAACAACTGACGACTCAACAGCGGGAATTTATTATCCAACATTTTTTTGATGCCAATCACCACACTTTGATTGATCCCCATCCTCGCTATGCTCAGTTGTATGAGCAAAGGCAAGAACAAGGACAAGATTGGTGTTTAGCAAATTGGCAATTGCCAGATTACGGCGATTTGCTGGCTTGGCATAACTTAGCGTGGATCGATCCGTTGTTTTGGGACGATCCGGAAATTGCCACTTGGTTAAAGCAGGGTAAGGATTTTAGTTTAGGCGATCGCCAACGCATTTACTCTAAACAGCGGCAAATCCTCAGCCAGATAATACCACAACACCGTAAAATGCAAGACGCGGGGCAGTTGGAAGTAACCACCACGCCTTACACTCACCCGATTTTACCTTTACTTGCGGATACCAACTCCGGACGAGTTGCAGTGCCAAATATGACATTGCCCCAATCGCGTTTTCAATGGGCAGAAGACATTCCCCGGCACTTACGTAAATCGTGGGATTTATATCAAGACCGCTTTGGGCAAGAACCGCGTGGTTTGTGGCCCTCAGAACAATCAGTCAGTCCGGCGATTCTTCCAGATATTATCAAACAAGGCTTTAAGTGGATTTGCTCAGATGAAGCTGTTTTAGGGTGGACAAAAAAACACTTCTTCCACCGTGATGGAGCGGGGAACGTGTTGGAACCAGAGTTACTTTACCGACCGTATCGTTTAGAAACTGCCGCCGGTGATTTATCTATAGTCTTTCGCGATCATAGATTATCAGACTTAATCGGCTTTACCTATAGTGCGATGCAGCCAAAACAAGCAGCTGCTGACTTAGTAGGACATTTGCAGGCGATCGCCAAAATGCAAAAAGACCACCCAAGCGAACAACCTTGGTTAGTCACCATCGCTCTAGACGGCGAAAATTGCTGGGAATTTTATCCCCAAGATGGCAAACCCTTTTTAGAAGCCTTATATCAAACTTTAAGTGACGAACCGCACCTTAAACTCGTTACCGTCTCCGAATTTATCGAACAGTTTCCCCCCACAGCAACCATCCCCGGAGAACAACTACATAGCGGTTCTTGGGTAGATGGTAGCTTCACCACCTGGATCGGCGATCCCGCCAAAAATCGCGCTTGGGACTACCTTACACATGCTAGACTTACCCTCGCCAATCATCCGGAAGCGACTGAAGAAAACAACCCCGAAGCCTGGGAAGCTTTATACGCTGCCGAAGGTTCCGACTGGTTTTGGTGGTTTGGTGAGGGACATTCCTCAAATCAAGATGCCATCTTTGACCAGTTGTTCCGCGAACACCTGTATGGCATTTACAAAGCGTTAAATGAACCTATACCCTCTTATTTGAAAAAAGAAGTAGAAAACCACACAGAAAAGACAGATCATCGCCCACAAAGCTTTATTCATCCAGTAATTGACGGCAAAGGCGATGAACAAGACTGGGACAAAGCCGGACGCATAGAAATCGGCGGAGCGCGGGGGACAATGCATAGCAGCAGCGTCATCCAGCGACTTTGGTATGGAGTGGATCACCTGAATTTCTATTTACGGGTGGACTTAAAAAGTGGCGTTGCACCAGGGCGAGATTTGCCAACAGAATTGAATTTGCTTTGGTATTATCCTGATAAAACAATGCACAACAGCCCGATTCCCTTGGCGGATGTGCCGGATGCAGCGCCAGTTAATTATGATTTCCACCATCATTTAGCAATTAATTTGCTGACGCAATCGATTCAGTTTCGCGAAGCTGGAGAAGATTATCAATGGCTTCCCCGTTTCAGTCGCGCTCAAGTAGCTTTAGATACTTGTTTTGAAGTGTCGGTACCGTGGGCAGATTTGCAAGTTCCACCAGATTATCCCCTGCGCTTGATTTTAGTGCTTTCCGATGAAGGGCGTTTCAGTAACTATTTGCCGGAAAATGCTTTGATTCCGATTGAAGTACCTTAAAGGGGAAGGGGAAAGGGGAAAGGGTCGGAAATAAAATACGGATTTATTCACTCTTACTCTATATTTCTTACCCTTTCCCCCTTTCCCCCTTTCCCTTTTCCCCTCTTCCGATAATGCTATTGGCGTAAAAGAAGCTTTATCGTTAAATTAAAGACATTATAAAGCAGCTTTTCACCTTAACTAGCCTTATAGCCTGATGAATAGCTTTCCTCCGAAAACATCAAATTTTCATGTGGATATTTTAAAGCAGACTCAGCTTGGTCAACTGTGTGGTCAAGCGCAGTTATTTCGCGATCGCTATGCAATATTGAAAATATTGGGCAGAGGTGGTTTTGGCATCACGTTTCTCGCTAAAAACATGATGTTACCTGGGAATCCCCTGTGTGTGATTAAACAGCTTTGTCCCAAGGTGAGTAGTCCGAAAAGCTGGGAAAGAGCGTGCGATCGCTTTGAAAAAGAAGCAAAAACCTTAGGTCAGCTTGGTAGTCATTCTCAGATTCCCATGCTTTTAGACTACTTTCAAGCAAATGGAGAATTTTATTTAGTTCAAGAATACGTGCGTGGTTCTACTTTGGCACGGGAAATCAGACGCACCGGTCCCCAAAGCGAAGCCGCAGTCAAACAATTTTTGCACGAATTACTGCCAGTATTGCAATACGTTCATAAACATCATGTAATTCATCGCGATATTAAACCCCAGAACTTGTTACGCTGTGAAGATGATGGACGGGTGGTTTTAATTGATTTCGGTGCAGTTAAAGAGAAATTAGTCGAAACTAGTGACAGCGAAGAACATAAAAGCGTCTCGACAAATTTTGTCGGGACTATGGGATTTGCCCCACCAGAACAGTTTTCCCTGCGTCCAGTTTATGCTAGTGATATTTACGCAGTCGGAGTAACTTGTCTTTATTTATTAACTGGCAAAGCACCTTTTGAATTTGAGCATGACTCGAATACTGGTGATATATGTTGGCAAAAACACGTAGACATCGGTGACCACTTTGCTCAAGTTTTAGCCAAAATGGTTAAGGTGTCGTTATCAGAGCGTTTTCAGACAACTAATGATGTCATGTGTTCCTTAGGCTTGGAAACCTATTTGCCGACTTTGACGAATTGTTTAACTACTCAACCCAAGGGAGGTAAAAGTAGTGAAAACGCAGAATCTTCTGATTACCTGCCACCTGTAGCACGCACCGCTACCGCTATTCGCGAATGGAAAGCAAAGCTTAATGCCAAAAATGATCCTAAAAAGCGTTGCTTACCTCAAATATCAAATTAAAGGAAGTTTGATAAGTACTATACTTGCTTTTACTTGCATCCAGATTGCGTCTTATTGTTTTTTATGTATTTGGTTACGAGAAAATACTTAAAATTTAAAAAACCCTGCGTAATTGAAAGATTAGATAAAATTTCGTATTTCGGCATTTACTCAAGAAAGTTTCTTGTTTATATTGGCATTTATAAACATCTAATTCAGTAAAAACCGAATTATAGCCGTGTACGCCTGTACTTCTGATACAAATATAAATGCTGGGGATGATTTCGTAGTTCTGAAGCATCCTATACACGCATCAACATTAAGCACTGTAAAACGATTAATTGACATTTTTGGAGCCATTATCGGGTTGATGGTTACAGTTGTGGTCGCAATTCCAGTAGCGATCGCCAACAAAATTAACAACCCAGGTCCGATATTTTATTCTCAAATTCGCTGCGGTCTTAACGGCAAACCCTTCCGCATGTGGAAATTTCGCTCAATGATCGTTGGTGCCGATAAACTCAAGCATCTAGTAACAAACGAAGCAAAAGGTCACATTTTTAAATCTATTCACGATCCTCGCATTACTCCTGTCGGTAAATTTTTGCGGCACACCAGCTTAGACGAATTTCCTCAATTTTGGAACGTCTTAATGGGAGATATGAGTTTAGTTGGTACTCGTCCACCTACTCCCGACGAAGTAAGGCAATACGAGCCACACCACTGGCAAAGATTGCGAGTTAAACCAGGCATTACCGGCGAATGGCAAGCAAATGGTCGTTCCTCCATTAACGACTTTGAAACTATCGTCAGCATGGATATTGACTATCAACTTAAGTGGTCTGTTGCCTACGATTTAAGTCTCCTAGTCAAAACTGTTTGGGTAGTCTTTAAAAAAAGCGGTGCTTACTAATACGACTTATAGAAAAACTCTCTGAAACTCTGCGTTCTCTGCGGTAGTCTACGGCAAGCCGCTTTGCGTCTACGTTTTCCATTATGCTATCTTCCAATTCACGGATTAAATAACTTTAACCCTTAACACCCGCATCAGTTTCCGTCGGTACAATATAGCGTTGTAAAAAGAGAAATAATATCAGCACCGGCGCAATCGAAATTACCGAACCAGCAGCTACCAACCGCCAATCTAGGGAAAACGTACCCGCTAGTTTCGCGACTCCCAAAGGTAGAGTGTATAACTGTTCGTCTTGGATGACAATTAGGGGCCAAATAAAGTCACTCCAAGAACCAATAAATACGAAAATAGCCAAAGTTACTAGAGCAGGACGAATCGCTGGCAACATAATATGCCACCATAAACCTAACTCTGAGCAGCCATCCATTCTACCAGCTTCTTCCATTTCTTTAGGAACACTAATAAAAGCTTGCCGCAATAGAAAAATCCCAAATGCAGAAGCTAAGTTAGGAAAAATCATTCCCAAATAAGTGTTTCTTAAACCCATTTGCACTGTCAAAATGTACAGGGGAATCATCACGATTTGGAAGGGAATCATAATTGTGGAGACGATCGCCACAAAAATCCAGTCTCGTCCTGGAAAGGACAATCGAGCTATTGGGTAAGCTGAAGCAGCGCAAAACAGTAGATTTAAGCTAACAGTCAGCACCGCTACTAAGGTACTGTTGAATAAGTACTGCCCAAAAGGTAAAGATTGCCAAACAGAGACAAAGTTATTCAAAGTAGGTTGATTCGGCAATAATTGCAGCGGTGTCGCAAAGATATTTTCTGTTGGCGATTTCAACGCGGTACTCAAAAGCCACAGCAAAGGAAACAGCATTATTAAGGCGATCGCTCCTAATAACACATACATCCATAACCAATTTTTACTTTTAATTAAAGTCATTTCTCTTTGTTCACTGTCCTAATCAAATATTTATTAATTACCATAAATTATTTGCTGCTTTTACAACGTTTTATCCAGGAAATATCTATCCAAAAATCTTTTTAATTGCTTGTGTTTGTCAAACGAACATAGTAATATAGTAAGTGTATTTTACTAACTACATAGCGTTGTTGTTGGTGCGTCGAGGACAATAGTCCTCGGCGCGGAATTCAGAAAGTAATTTCGCGCCTCCTAACTTTTGTAAACCCCATTTCACTACAAACATTTTGTAACGGCTGATCCCAAGATTCAATTGGTAGCTGTGGTAGATAGGCAAAATCAAATACAATTCCAATAGTCGGCTTTGTAGCCCACTCAGGAGAACTCAGCAAGCGATCATAATATCCACCACCATAACCCAAGCGATATCCTTGGTAGTCGCAAGCCACAGTGGGAATGAGAATCAAATCGACTTCCGCAGGCTTTATAGTTGGAGCGTCGGCATGAGGTTCGATAATACCATAAGCGCTTTTTTGTAGGATATCTTCGCTTATGTAGAGATGCCAGCAAAGGGAGTCACCGACACAGCGCGGAAATCCCCATGTTTTTGTAATCTGGGTATCTTTACCACCGTCAAAAGGTGTAAACAGTGGACTGAGGTCAGGTTCTTTTTGGAAACTGAAATAAGCCAGGATTGTTTTTGCTTGGGCAAACAGTGGTGAGGTAGTTATGTTAGTGCAGATGCGATCGCTGTTTTGTTTCCATGCTGCCACAGACATTGATTGACGCGTTTTGATAAGCGATCGCCGTAATTCTGCTTTTTCCATTTACAGAAATTTTCTTTTTAAACTAGATCACAAATAGGTTTGACACTCCCCGCAGCTATTGCCGAGGGGATTCTTGAATCTAAGACATAACTTGCTCAATCAGGCTTTCGCCAGAAAGAGTAGAGGTTCCATCTCCGCAAGTGTTGCCTACGTCTAGCGTAGAGGTTCCGATATGCCCTATCGTACCCAATCCTCGACTAAGGATATTTCTAGCGGCGTTTTCATCCCTATCCATCACACACCCACATTTACAAACGTGTGTTCGAGTAGATAGTGTTTTCTTGACAATGAGACCGCAGCTAGAGCATTCAGAGCTTGTATATTGTGGATTAACCGCAACCGTGACTCGTTTAAATACTTTTCCAAAATACTCAACCCAGACACGAAACTGATACCAAGATGCGTCAGTAATAGACTTGGCTAAACAATGATTTTTTACCATATTTTTAATCCTCAAATCTTCGTAGGCTATCAAGTCGTTAGACTGAACTACGCACCGTGCTAACTTCACAGCATGGTCTTTACGTTGCCTACTTATTTTGAGGTGGCGTAACCCGCAAACTTGCCTAGCCTTGCCTCTGTTTTTGGAACCTTTTACTTTTTTAGAAACACGACGTTGTGAACGTTTAAGAACTTTTTCGCCTTTACGCAAAAATTTAGGATTCTCTACCATCACTCCGTCAGAATCTGCGTAGTACTCCTTTAAACCAACATCTAACCCGACAGTATTGCCAGTAGGCTTTATGTTTTCTGAACGATTTACGTCAATACAAAACTGAACGTACACACCATCCGCGCGTTTTACCAATCTTACCCGTTTAATCTGGTTAATTTGGTAGAAATGCAAGTCACGAGTACCTTTGAGCTTTAGTCTCCCAATCCCCTTTTTGTCGCTAAAAGTTATAGATTTACGGTCATCGGCAAGCTTCCATCCTGATGTTTTATATTCAACAGAACGGCAATCTTTCTGGAACTGAGGATATCCTTTTAGACCTGGAACACCTTTCTTGCAATTGTCATAAAAGCGGGAGATTGAAGACCATGCTCGTTCGGCGCTGGCTTGTCTAGCCATCGAATTGAGTTCGTTAGCGAAAGGAAAATTAGCCGCAAGTACAGCACAGTATTTTTGCAAATCATTTTTACCTGTGCCTTTAACGTCCATCCACAAGCGGATACAGCTATTGCGAATGAACTTGGCGGTACGGATTGCATCATCTACTGCAGCTAATTGCGTTGATTTTCCATAAGCTTTGAACTCAAATACTAACATCGGTTTACCTCCTACTGTTATACTAGCATATCTGGTATAAGATTACTGAAAAGACAATAAAAAGCCGCCCTATAAGGACGGGGCTTTAAACCCAAAATTTTCGGTAAAGTCAATCTAACTGATGTCCTGTGAGTTCCACGAAAATATCTTCTAAATTAGAAGCACGCACCATCATCCCGGTTTTATCTTTTTGTTGATCTAGGTAAACATTAGCTTCTTCCAAAGTGGGAAAAAACAAATATTCAGTGCGATCGCCAACTTGTTTCATCACCAAACCTTGACCATGAGCCGAGCGCAACTGTTGTAGGGTTCCCAAAGAAATTAGCTTTCCCCCATCCATAATACCAATGCGTCCTGGCTTATCACCACCAAAAGCATCGCACAAATATTCGACCTCATCCATATAATGGGTCGTTAGTAGCATCGTCATTCCTTGCTTATTCAAATCTCGAATAATTTCCCAAAGCCGTCGTCTTGTTTGCGGGTCTAGTCCTACCGTCGGTTCATCTAAAAACAGAATTTGCGGTTGATGTAACAAAGCTCTCGCTATCTGTAACCGTCGCTTCATCCCCCCAGACAAAGTTTTTACTAAACTATCCCGTCTGTCTGCTAGCTCTACATAATCTAGCCATTGATTAATTAATCGCTGTCGCTGTGGATTGGCAATGTGATGTAGCCTTCCATGCAACTCCATATTTTCCCATACTGTTAAATCTGCATCTACACTAACTTGTTGCAAAACTACACCAATGCTTTGCTTTGCCAATATCGGTTGCTTTACCACGTCATATCCAGATACTGAAATCCGCCCTTGGGATGGTTTGGTTAACGTGGTTAGCATCCGAATAGTCGTAGATTTGCCGGCACCATTGGGACCGAGTAGACCAAATATTTCACCGGCTTCAATTGTGAATGAAAGGTCATTCACCACAGGCACATTGTTATATAGCTTGTAGACGTTTTCTAGGTAGACAGCAGCGGTCATGGATACTTTGCATTCTTTGAATTCATCCTTAAACTAGCATTCCTGCCGCCAGGACACTTACTTCAAAAGTAGAATTATTAGCGATGAAAGCGGGAATTGGGCAATGGGGATTTTCAGACCGGAAAAGGGAAAAGGAAAAGAATTATTACCAATGCCCCATGCCCAATGTCCAATGCCCAATTCCCAATTCCCAATTCCCAATTCCCAATTCCCAATCTTCTATGCTGGAAATGCCTTGACTAATTCATCGCCGGGAATAACTGTGGCGTAGAAGACATAGTTATGATTAGTCACATAACGGCGATCGCCTTTTATTATCTTCATGAACTCACGGTGTCCCTCGCGTCTGCGTCCCACTAAACAACCTGCACTGGCATTCTTAATATCATTCACCGGCGCATCATAGCCCCAGTGTTGATTTATGTAGAAATCATCACCTGTGTCAAGTTTGTCGCCACTTCGTTTAAAATCTTCGTTGAAATCTCGGCAAACAGTAATTTCCCCAACTTGCACTAATGCTTCGTGACGCTCTGCATTGCCGTGCATTCCTACAGACCAAGCTTTGTATTGCCCAAATTGAATTCTAGCAGCACCTTTTTCTGGAACCATTGGCTGGAAGGTATAATGGCTACCGGGTTCGGTGGTAGCTTGCCAGTGGTTGACGATTTTAGGAACACCATCCACAACTTCAATGACTATCCGTCGATCATTAAATACATTCGGTGCATCATCATTGAGGCTGCCGTCTTCATTCATACCCTCAACGTAAACAATGTTGTATTCCTTGGGTTCGGTGAACACCACATAATTTTTGGATTGCATATATTTCACAATCCGGCTTGCAAGGTCATTACCTAGTTTTAATTCTGTTTTAGGAAGCTCCGAGGGTTTAGTTTCAATTAGTTCCTTGGCTGTGACTTTTCCTAAAAATTCCGTTTCTCCCGTCTTTGTTAAATTTTGAAATTTTTTCAGTGCCGCTGCTGAAATCGGTCCAAACTTGCCATCAGCAGGAGGTTCCAGCAAACGCAAGCCAATTAATTGTATCTGAACTTGATGAGCCAAGTCTGGATCTTGAGCGATCGCCTCAAAGCCATACTTTTGATTTGTTCCCAAAAACTCTTGTAATTTCATATTGCGCCCTTCTACTCTTACTTATCACATCTGCTGAGTAATAGGTGTAAAACTCAATAAGTTATGCACTTACTTTGTTGGATGAGCGAAAATTCTTTACTGACGATGATTGCTTGTTATCCAAAAACCAGATTTTTTCTTGTGTGTGCGTTGGTTTTACAACCTATTTAATAAGGATTCTCTTTTAAAATATACCCTTGGGTAGATAATTTCGTCAAAATTATTACTTTTATCATATATCTATTGACAATTATATGGTTATGTGCATTAAAAGGCAGATACTATTTCAGGTTTTCCAGGATAAAGTCACCAGCTATCGGTATAGATAAATTTATGATTGACTTCATAGCAGTTTTCAATTAACTATAAAGCCTCGCATAAGTTCGAGTTGAATAAATGCGCGAAATGAATAATCATACGCTTCTCTTCACCAAGAATAAGGGAAAAAAAAGTTTTTACGCTCTTATTTAAGATTGTTATATTTTTTAGATAAATTAATTTGTAACTTTATCTACATTAATTAGTAGGTGGGCACTGCCCAGCTACTAATTATACAGGTTGTTTCTGTATCCACGACTTCGCATAAGTTGTTGGGGATATGAAACGATATTTTCAGAAATCAAAACTTGAGATTTTTCAGTATTTTTCCAAAAGTTAAAAGGTTTTAGGCAAAACTATACTGGTAAAGATTATTATTAACAGAGTGTCACAAAAGTTACAAAATATGACAAATCAAGCTCAAACTCGCCTACTGCTTGCTTTATGGGAATTAGGAGGAGCAAAGCAGGAAGTGAACAAAGGTAAACTTCACGATCGCATCAAATCTAAAGACAAGAAGGTAGCAGATTTTAAGGACATTTTTGCGGAATTGGAGGAAAAAGGAGCGATCGCTACCTCCAAAAAAGGCTACACTCTCACATCTCCTCAAGGTTTAGCAGTGCTGAGTGAAGGTTTGAAAAGTGGTGATTTTAAATTTGAAGGTACTATTGTCGGAACTTGGGCAGCGAATGCCTTGGTAAAGTGGATTGGTGAAATGGATGGTGCAAATGTACCAGTTAATGGGGTAAAGACTGAAATTAAATCTTACGACGAGTTTAAGTCAGAGATTCTTGACTTATTTGAGAAGCTAGACGCTACCAACAGTTACAGCGGTCTTGTCCCGATTTGGCATTTGCGCCGCGAGTTAAAAGAACAAGTGAATCCTGAAAACTTCAATAACTGGATGATGGCAATGCAGGGCGATCAGTTGCTTTATCTCCAGAGTGGCGAAGCGCGTGGAGCAACTGAGGATCAGAAGCGAGACTCAATCAATACTGAAATTCGAGGTCTTCTGTTTTTCGCTAGCAAACCATCTTAAGAGCAAAGTAGAGAATAATAATGTCAATGACAGATCCGTATGCGTTGTTTGAGCAAGCACGCAAACAATGCCCAAATCCTTTCAATCTGCAAAAAATAATATCTGCTAACGAGGTTTGGGGTGAGGTTATGACTAACCTACCCACCTTGAACCAAGATATTGACAAAGCTGTATTCAGTGCAATCTTTGAGGTTCGCCAAAAGTATTCCAGCAAGATTGGAATTGCCATCAAGGGTGATAGGGGTACAGGAAAGAGCCATGTCATTCATCGGATATGGAAGAACATCGCACAACAAGGAGGATCTGTCTTTGCCTATATAGGTCCATGTTCTAATCCCAAGCGTATTAACTCTCATGTGCGTTTTTATCTAGCGGATAGCTTCAATCATCAAGATGTTCAAGGCGTTACTCAATGGCAAAAGCTTGCCGCAACTGTAATTAGCACATTAAAAGGTACAGACTTTGAGGAGCAATATCGTCCATACATTGAAAGATGTAATAACCCTAATGAACTAAAAAAATATATTATTGCGAATCAACCCAAAGATAAGAGAAAAGATTTTTTTGATGAGTTAGTTGAAGCAATATTAGAAAATCAACCTGACATTGACTTCGATTTTTTGAAAGCCTTATTATTTTTGCTATTGAATAACGTCAAAGATGCTCGAATTGCCTTTGCTTGGATTCAAAATGGAGATCACCCAGAGCTTAGAGAGGTAAGTTTACCCGAATTTTCACCCGAACAACAAGAGGACAAATCCATCTGGATGATTCAGCAAATTTGCAAACTTGCTGAAATTGCATCATTGCCTGTGCTAATTTGCTTTGACCAGATAGATAATTTTGGAACCGATAGTGATTCTGGGGATAGTCCACCTGAAACTGTCGCTAAGTGCATTGACAGAATTTACTTTCAGTGCAGCAACGTTATTCTCATTTGTTGCCTCTTAAGTGATGCATGGAGAGAAATTGAGCAAATGGGAAGTGGTATTCCAGATCGGGTTGGTCAAAGGTCAGTTATTGCCAAGCCACCTAGTGCTGAACAGATGATAGAGCTTGTCAAGCTCAGGTTGGATTGGTTCTATGAGAAAAGCAATCTCAATTCTCATGACTATCCTGATTTATATCCTTTTGAGGAAAACAAAATTAAAAGTGTTGCAAATCAAGCTGCTGGTGCACGTTCTCTGATGACGTGGTGTGCTGAAGAGTTTGAAAAAGCAACTGTACCGCACAACGGAGGTGACAAGCCAGTAGATCCGCCACCAGACCCAGTAGAGAAGAAAAAGCAAGAACTTTTGGATACCTATAACGAATTGCTAAACACAATTGATATCCCAATGAATAATGATGATAAGTTGGCAGCAATCATCACTTGCGCTATGAAAATGATTCCTGATGGAGGCACAGAAAATGTAGTACTGACTCAAGTAAATAAAGTTGCAAATGGAACGCACGATTTACATTTGATTGTTTCTGGCTACGATTCCCTTAATCAGCACAATGTCAAAATTGGCGTGAGAGTCTGTGAAACTACGAATGCCAAAACATTTAATGCAGTAATTAAGAGATTGCTTGATTATCGTAAACATGGAATTACCCGTGGTTGTTTAGTACGTTCTACTGATGTTCCTCGTAATTGGAAAGTTGGCAACCAGCTTAGGCAGCAACTTGAAAATCAGCAGGGAGG
>JBPCQW010000589.1:0-5938 GCA_050997715.1 Hassallia sp. | reverse complement strand
CATACCTTAATGCCAAACACACCAGAAATAACCATTTTGGATGTAGAACACTTCCCCATTAAGCGAACTTGGTACATGGTTTACCCTGCTGGCAAACAGTTATCTATCGTTGCTCGGACTTATTTCGAGTATCTATTAGATGCAGCAAATAAAATGGTAGAAAACAGCGTTTCTCCCGTTTATAGTAATGTTGAGGGAGGTAGTTAAGTTAAAGGATAGGATATTGTAGTTTTGTAGTTTGGGGTGTAGGAGGACTTAAAACCCTTACACCTAACTGTATTTTCCACACTTGCCAATTTCATTACCAAATTGCCAAATACTTGACGGTTAGACTGTTAATCATTAAAAATTAACCAGCATAAACATTAACTTGGGGAAAACTGACTGTGGTTAACCCGGAAACTGGCTATGAAACGAAAATAGTAGACACCCAGATTAAAGCCGTGACGGTGTACGCTGACAAGGCTTTAGTCTCACGACGCGGTGTAATATCTTTAACAGGACAAGAACGCGAATTAGTAATTGCCGCATTACCAGTTTTAGAAACTGAGTCTGTCAGGGTTAGCGGTGCAGGCTCAGTAGCGGTGCTATTGTTGGGAGTGAGTAGCGATCGCACTTTCACCACCGAACCCATAACCGAACGTGTAGCACAATATCATCGGCAAATTGAACAAATAGAAGCCGAAAAATGCCACCTGCAAGCGCAAGTCGATGCTTTGGCATTACAATCTAGTTTTATCGCCGGTTTGCGGGAAAAGACAGAAGATCCTTTTGCCCAAAGTTTGGCACGGAAAAATCTCAGTTTGAGTGAAACATTAGATTTCCTCAACTTTCTCGGTAGCCAATATAGCGAATATGCGATCGCTTCCGGGGAATGCAAAACCCAACAACAAGAATTAAACAAGCAGCTACAAACACTCAAAGCCTCATTGCAAAAAATCCAAACACCATTACCTAAAGAAAGTGTTAGCTTAATTGTGGCAATAGAACCTGCCGGTGCTGGAGAATTTGAGTTAGAGGTTTCTTACTTAGTTAATTACGCAAGTTGGAATCCGCTTTATGACTTGCGGGTTAGCAGGACCAGCGATACTGTGCATCTGGGCTACCTGGCAGAAATCACCCAAAAGACTGGCGAAGATTGGATAAACGTTGATATCACTCTTTCTACCGCCAAACCCGGACTAGGTACGCTACCGCCTAAACTGCAACCGTGGTATATAGACGTACCACGTTCTCCAGCGCAATTAATGACGACACGACGAGTGCGACAAAGACCTATGTCCATACGTGCGGCTCCGATGGCAATGGCAGGGACGGCTGAGGATAGCGACGATGAACTAGACAACGCAGAAGAAGATTTAATTACAGCTGAAACTGTTGTTGCTGAAGTCTCAAAACAAGGAAGCGTAGTTACCTTTAAATTAAGTGGTGGCGGTAACATTCCTAGTGATGGTTCACCTCATAAAACAACAATTTTCAATGACGATTATCCTTGTAATTTCGATTATATAGCAATGCCGCGCTTAGTAAGCTTTGCTTATTTGCAAGCTAATGTTAAAAATAGCGTTAACGGTGCAACTTTGTTACCAGGAAAAGCCAATATTTTCCGCGACAATATATTTGTGGGAACAACACAATTAGATAATATTGCACCAGGGCAAGAGTTTAAACTTAACTTAGGAATTGACGAAGGTTTGAAAATTGAGCGGGAGTTAGTTGAGCGTCAGGTAGACAAAAAACTAATGAGCAATCAGCGTCGGGTTACTTATAGTTATCGCTTGATAATTACTAACTTACTTAACTCAGAAGCTAATTTAAAATTAACTGAACAATTACCAGTTAGTCGCAACGAGCAAATTAAAGTCCGTCTGATTCGCAGTAACCCACAAATTCAACTTGGGGAAATGGGAATTTTGGAATGGCTATTAAGTCTTGCACCGGAGGAGCGAAGAGAGATATATTATCAGTTTACTGTTGAACATCCACCAGAATTAACAGTTGTTGGGTTAGATATTTAGTGATATGAATGGTGAGTGCGATCGCTAAATATCTTGAAGCACAACAACTACAAGAACAGCAAGTATTGAGGAAAGCGGTAAAACAGGAATTTGAAAATTATTTACAAGAACATCTGGGACAAGATGCAGTGGAGTGGCTGCGACTTTATTTGCAAGGCAAGTCGCAGGACGAAATTGCTAGGAAAATGAATAAGCCAATCAAAGAAATATATCGGCTGCGAGAAAAATTAGCTACCATGCCGTGTGTGTTTTTGCCCTTGAAGGTAAACCAGAACTCGTGGATAATTGGCTGGAAATTTCCTTAGACGAACACAACTTGGGGCGAACCCAAAATCAATTGCAGCAATTGTACGACGAACAATTGACTCCTATTCAACGGCAACTTTTTGATCTGCGAAGAACTGGTAATACAATACAAGCGATCGCCCAAGAGTTAAAAATCAAACCTCATCAGGCAATGGGTGAATGGACTAAAGTCTATTTGGCAGTTCAAAGTATGAGAGTTTAAGAGTAAAATTACACTCTTTCACCAACAGCAATCTTGTCTCACAGAAGACGCTAAACTTATAGCAGTTAGAGACTAGCTACCATGTCTGTCGCCAAAGATTTAGAAACGCCAAAAGATGTTATATTTCCTCCAGGGGATTTATATAGTGACGAACCGCCTTTGGAATCTGACTTACATCTACGGCAGATTATCCTGCTATTACAATGCTTAGAGGGATGGTGGCGAAACCGCAACGATTTTTACTCTGCGGGTAATCTCACCGTCTACTATAGTCCACGTCAGCGCAAATCAGAAGACTTCCGGGGACCAGATTTTTTTGTTGTACTGGGAACCTACCGCGCTGCACGCAAAAGTTGGGTTGTTTGGGAAGAAGACGGCAAATATCCAAATGTGATTGTAGAACTTCTTTCAGATTCAACAGCAGCGACTGATAAAGGTTTGAAAAAACAAATTTATCAAGATATTTTTCGTACACCAGATTACTTTTGGTTTGATCCAAATAATTTAGAATTTGCTGGCTTTCATTTGCTTGATGGTGAATATCAACCATTAGAACCTAATCCGCAAGGCTGGTTGTGGAGTCAACAGCTAGGGTTATATTTGGGAGTCTATGAAGAAAAGTTACGCTTTTTCACTTCTGAAGGACAACTAATTTCAACACCAGAAGAAGAAGCGCAGTCAGAACGTCAGCAGAAAGAATTGGCTGAACAAAAAGCTGAACGCTTGGCGGCAAAACTGCGAGAATTAAACATTGATCCTGATTCTATTTAGCAAGTTCTATATCCTGATTACTAACTAAAACTCAAGTGAGGAGTTATCTGTTGTAATTCTTAACTCCTCACTTGCAACTTTTAGATATCTTCAGGCAAAATCCATTTTGGAGGTTCTGTAAGTTTTTTTAGTCGTGCAGCTTCCGCTATCTCCAGTATTTTATCTAAAGAAGTCTCGCCAATAAATTGTGATGTCGCTTCTTTAAACTCTAAATTAGGGCATTTATCACCCAAAACGCACCCGTTAACACAGGCTTCAGCGCAATTAATCTTCTGCTCCACAGTCAACTCCTTTATCTCAAAATTATGAGTTATTACTTGATAGTTTTTACTCTGTACTCCTAACTCCTCACTCTATGCAAGCGCGTTTGTTAAAGAGTTATTAGCCTCAAGATAAATTTTACCTTGTCAATTTGGTATATCTAACCCAAATAGCGATCGCTCTCTTGCTACCCTAGCTAATAGATTAAATATCTTAGTTGAAAAAGCGCTCATGTCGGAATTTGCTACAATTGGCACCATCGCAGCGATCGCTACTGCTGTTGTTCCGCAACAGGGTAGTGTGGGAATTGTGCGCTTATCTGTTTCAGAAGCTTTGCAAATCGCCCAAACTCTTTTTCATGCACCTTGGTGTCAACTTTGGGAATCTCACCGCATTCTTTACGGTTACATTCGCCATCCGCTTTCCGCAGCCCTGGTGGATGAAGCACTCTTGTTGATAATGATCGCACCCCGTTCTTACACTCGTGAAGATGTGGTAGAATTTCATTGCCACGGGGGAATTATCGCCGTGCAGCAAGTGTTGCAACTATGTTTGGAAAGTGGGGCAAGACTCGCTCAACCGGGAGAATTTACCCTCCGCGCCTTTTTGAATGGGCGATTAGATTTAACTCAAGCTGAGAGTATTGCTGATTTAGTGGGTGCAAAATCGCCTCAAGCAGCACAAGCAGCATTAGCTGGTTTGCAGGGGAAATTAGCTCGTCCCATCCGGCAGTTACGCGCTAACTGCTTGGATATCTTAGCGGAAATCGAAGCTCGCATCGACTTTGAGGAAGACTTACCTCCGCTGGATCATGAAGCAATCATATCAGAAATTGAGAAAGTTACCGCAGAAATAATTAAGCTATTAGCAACATCAGATAAAGGGGAATTGCTACGCACAGGTTTAAAAGTGGCGATTGTCGGGCGTCCGAACGTGGGAAAATCGAGCTTATTGAATGCATGGAGCCAAAGCGATCGCGCTATTGTTACCGACTTACCCGGAACCACCCGTGATGTAGTTGAATCGCAGCTAGTTGTCGGTGGAATACCCGTGCAAGTGCTGGATACGGCTGGTATTCGCGATACGATTGACCAAGTAGAGAAGATTGGTGTCGAGCGATCGCGTCGTGCCGCAAGTGCAGCCGATTTAGTACTGCTCACCATCGACGCTTCCGCAGGTTGGACTCAAAGCGATGCAGAAATTTACTTGCAAGTGCAACATCGTCCGTTAATTTTGGTTCTCAATAAAATCGACCTCGTAGAAAAGCATTATATTGCATCTATTGAATATCCGAAAAATATTAGCTTAGTTGTTAAAACCGCAGCGGCTGAAAATCAAGGAATTGATGCTTTAGAAAAAGCTATTTTAGAGATAGTTAAAACCGGAAAAGTCCAAGCGGCTGATATGGATTTTGCAATAAATCAAAGACAAGCAGCCGCGTTAACAAGAGCTAAAATATCTTTAGAACAAGTGCAAGCAACAATTGCCCAACAATTACCATTCGATTTTTGGACAATTGACTTGAGAACTGCAATTTATGCATTAGGAGAAATCACAGGTGAGGAAGTTACAGAATCAGTTCTTGACCGGATTTTTCATAAGTTTTGCATTGGAAAGTAGTAACGACTTTAGTCGTCCTCCGAGTATAATAAGACGACTAAAGTCCTCACTACGAATACTATTTTAACTCAATGACTTTTCTAAATCAAATTAGCAATATCAACGTATTAATTGTAGGAGCTAGTCAAGGCATCGGTCTAGGTTTTGTACAAAAATTCCTGCCAGATGACAGAATAGCCAAAATTTATGCAACCTATCGTCAAAGACAATCTGCTTCAGAATTAATAACTCTCGAAAGCGAAAACGCTGAAAAGCTAACTTGTTTGCAAATAGATATTACCGACGAATCGCAAATTAGCGAAGCTGCTCAAAAAATCCGCGCAGAAGTTAATAAACTCCACTTTGTTATCAATTGCGTTGGGTTGCTGCACGATGAAACTATGCAACCAGAAAAAAGCTTAAGACAAATAAATTCAGATAATTTGCTGCGCTACTTCCAAGTTAATAGTATTGCATCTGTGCTACTTGCTAAACATTTATTACCGCTATTTCGTCATCAAGAACGCAGCATTTTTGCGAGTATTTCTGCTAAAGTTGGTAGTATTGGCGATAATCAACTTGGTGGATGGTATGGCTATAGAGCATCCAAAGCCGCACTCAATATGTTTATGCGAACAGTGGCAATTGAGTATGGTAGAAACAGCCCGAAAACTATAGTAGTGACATTGCACCCAGGTACAACCGATACACAGCTTTCTCGTCCATTTCAGAGCAATGTACCTGCGGAAAAATTATTCTCAGTCGAGCGAACTGTTAGCCA
>JBPCQW010000487.1:0-2742 GCA_050997715.1 Hassallia sp. | reverse complement strand
CATGAGGGCAACCCGCACCCCATTGACGATAAATGCTAAAGTGGCAGCTACTATCGGTACGAGGATTTTTTGCTGATAATTTAAGGGAAACATTAACAGAAAAAGCAGTCCTAAACCCAGCATCTGGAAGATGAGTGCTATCCCAGAACAGCCCATATATACTTCTATACTCCCCGTTGGCAGATAAACATTCACCCCAGAACGAGTAACTTCAAATCCTGTGTACCAAAGAATGAAAGCAGAAAATTTGGCGGTGATAGGAGATATATCAATAAGCGATGGAGGTAATAATTTGGGCGCCGCAAGAAAAAATAGTGCCAGCAGTTCTCCCCTGTATTGCTTTAATCCCTGAAACCCAGAAGCTAGCAGGGCAAGACCAAAGGCAAAAATTGCAGGAGAGAGGTACAAAAAGCCACCAAAACTTTTCAGCGAGGCGCTTTTGAGGAGTACTATTGCAATGATTGATAAACCCAAAAAGCTGGGGAAAATTCCACTTTCTAACTTGAAAGTGTCGCGTTTTTCCCAAACTAGAGAAGATACCGCTGCCCAAAATATAAAACTGCCGCTTAACAGGTTAGGATTGTTAGCTTTACAAGTTAGGGTTATGTGAATTGCAATTAAGCCGGCTCCGATCGCTAATAGCCAGAATTTGGCATTTTTCAAACGACTAACTGGCATCAAGTGGATTGATTTCATTTTAATGTGGCGGCAGTTTCAGCAAATATTTGATTATTAGGTAGGCGGAACAAAACATAACTATAAGGTGTCTAGTAATTGGTAATAGTTAATTGAGAGGGCAATTCACAATTAACTATTCGCTATTACCAATTACCGATTTGCTTGTTAAGCCTCCTTAGTCTAGACTTTGGCGGCTTCTTTTTCTTGCTGCTGGCGTTTGCGGCGTAACGCTACACCAATACCACCGGCAGTTAATGAACGCCCAGTCTAGACTTACGTTGAGAAACTTTCCCCAGCCCCATGCTGAGTGTTCCCACAGCAATAGATTTTGCTTTGACACCAGCTTTGTGTAATTTCTTTCTAACTTGAAATCTTGTCATTGAACTCACTTCCGTAATTAGGTAAAGGTTGATGGTAGATTTACCCTGGAGTGAGATTCGCTCTTTATCTCAAAGTTGCACAAACTCCCGCAAAACACATTTACGCGGCGATAGGTGAGTGCTGCTTGTCACAATAAAGCGCAGATATGACTTAAGTCTTTAATCTGGCTCATACTTCGAGTTGCTGGCGATGTCTTCAGTATTTCTTCTTAAACTGCACAGTAATCAGTGTTGCTGGTTAGATAGAATAAATCAACTAGTAAAGGCTTGTCTTGATGAAAGCTTTAAACTAGTGAAGGTTACTTTTAGATATTTTCACCTACCAAAAGTTAGATTTTATAAGGCTTGTAGGCTAAACTTAGTTGTTTTTTGTATAAAATTTGTGTGAATACTCTTGAAATTGTAGGAAATTACTTACTAAAGGACTTCCAAAAAATCAAATTACAAATAAATAGAATGACAATCGTTTTGAAGAAGAGGCTTCAGGCTGAGTTTCTCTTGTTAACCGCTCGGTTAACATAGTATAACAATATTGTTATAGCCTCTAAAGTGTAGTGCCTGAAACACACCTTGTTTTCTATCAAGATGAGGATGGAGAAATTCCCGTCCTTGAATGGCTGAAGCAACTTTTGAAACAAGACCGGAAAGGATATGCTAACTGTGTTGCTCGCATTAAACAGCTTGCCGACAATGGGTACGAACTTCGCCGACCTGCCGCAGACTACCTGCGGGATGATATTTATGAGCTTCGAGCAAAGCATGTTCGCGTACAATACCGCATCTTATATTTCTTTCATGGACGAAATATAGCAATCCTTGCCCATGCGATTACGAAAGAAGAAGCAGCAGTACCAGATATTGATATTGAACGGGCAATACAGCGAAAGCGTTTGTTTGTAGAGAACCCAGAAACTCATACCTATGTAGAGGAGGAAGAGGATGGCGAAAACTAACGATGCCATTAAAATCATCAATAAAATGAATCGTAACGATTCTCAGCTTCAGGAAATGATAGCAGCAGCTTCGATTAATGCAGAAGTAGCACAGCTTATTTATGAAGCAAGAATAAAAGCAGGACTAACACAGAACGAACTTGCTGCGTTAATCGGTACAAAGCAACCTGTTATTGCACGACTTGAAGATGCTGATTATCAAGGACACTCTCTTTCAATGCTCCAAAAAATTGCTCAAGCCCTCAATAAACGGGTAGAGATTATTCTGACTCCAATAGAACACGAGAAACATATTTAGAAGCCCCGACGATTAAAATCGCACGCAAGATGCTTCTCGATTCGGGGAGACGCTGAAAAAAATCAAGGTGGGGTATAATATCCCACCTTGTTTAATAATCAGAACCTACACATAACTAAAAACTCAGCTATTATTTATGACCACCCAACCATTTAGCGGCTGCGATTCCCAAAACGGCTGCGACGACAGGGTTGCTGAGGAACCTCATTATGGCTGGTTGCTCGGCTAGTACTTCTTTGAAGATGTCGGGATGGTTGTGATATGCGAAGGACGCGAGTTTGCTGACATCATCAGCGCTCATGTGATTGGGATGGTGACTGGAAAGTCCAATTTGTTGCTCTAGATGACGCTCGTCCAATCCTCTTTGCTTGAAGTGTTTGAAGAACGATCGCGCTACATCATCGCGTTCGTTGGGTTTGATTTGGGCGATCGC
>JBPCQW010000401.1:0-16134 GCA_050997715.1 Hassallia sp. | reverse complement strand
GATGAAGAGTTTATGGAAGCTTTTAATATTCAAGCGGGAGTCGCATTGCAAAATGCTCAGTTGTTTGCCACAGTGAAGCAACAAGAACAAATGCAGCGCGACATTTTACGTAGTCTTTCTAATGGTGTAATTTCTACTGACAAAGCTGGGTTAATTATTGCCGCGAATGAAAGTGCGAAACGCTTGTTAGGGCTGGCCATAGACGACCGCTTAGAAGGTAAATTAATTACTGACATCATCCGCATCAAAGAAGGTGACTTTAGCAACTGGTGTAATGATGCTTTAAATGCAGCTAACCTCAAATGCAGTCAGCAATATTACCCCGATCGCACGCTTATTGCCGATCAGACAAAACAGCACAGTATCAATTTATCAATAAATACGATCGCCGATGCTAGCGATAATCGACAAGTGCGTGGTGCATTAATTGTCATGGAAGATATCAGCGATGAAAAACGCCTCAAGAGTACAATGTACCGCTACATGACTCAGGAATTAGCAGAAGAATTGCTGAAATTGGATGACGCTAAATTAGGAGGCGATCGCAAAGAAGTTTCAATTTTATTTTCTGATATTCGCGGCTACACCACTTTAACCGAAAAGCTGGAAGCAGAAGAAGTGGTAAGTATGCTCAATGAATATTTTGAATCGATGGTGGAAGCGATTTTCAAACATAAAGGCACTCTTGATAAATATATCGGTGATGCGATTATGGCGGTGTTTGGTTCCCCCTTACCCCTACTAGAACACGCTTGGATGGCGGTGCAGACATCTTTAGAAATGCGCGATCGCTTAAAAGAATTTAATGCTCTTCGCTACGCAGCTAGTAAGCCCAGAATCAACATTGGTATTGGTATCAATTCGGATACTGTAATTAGTGGTAATATTGGTTCTAGTAAGCGGATGGAATTTACAGCGATCGGTGACGGTGTTAACCTTGGTTCTCGATTAGAAAGTGTTAGCAAATATTATGGTTGCGACATTATTATTAGTGATAATACTTATAAACCATGCCAAGATAAAGTCTGGGCTAGGGAATTAGATTACATTCGTGTTAAAGGTAGAAATGAGCCAGTTGCAATTTATGAATTGATCTGTTTGCGTTCTGATTCTATAAAAAGCGAAAAACTACAAGTAATTGATTATTATCATCAAGGACGAGAATATTATCTCATTCGCGACTTTAAAAAGGCTAAAGCTGAGTTTGAGCGCGTTTTAGAAGCTAACAATCATGACCAAGCCGCTATGTTGCATATACGGCGTTGTCAGCATTGGTTGCAGCAACCTCCAACGGATGCAGATTGGGATGAAGGCGTCTGGACTTTTAAGGATAAGTAACTCGTAGTAAGCGCTGAAGCGCTTAGACTTGAGCGAGTACAGCGCTCACTACGAATTAAAATCAAGGACGGCGAAACAATCCAGAGTTAAAACCGTGGCTGTAAAATTGTAGCCTTCCATAACCAAGAAATTGCCCGTGTGATTTTTCACCCGCTGGGAAAGCCGTGACTCCAAATAGATAAACACCGCTAACTGTAGGATTTTGCACTGGTTTTAAACCAATTGTGATGGTTTTACCTGGTGAAACTGGCGGGTTAAATGTTAGCGATATTGTCTTTTTATCTCTACTGACATCTATTAATTGTAACTTCTGTCCTTCGTTAGAACGCGTACCTTCAAAGGCGTAACTTTTTTTTAGTTCAAACTTGACATCATCTACTCCCTCATGCTGGTTAATAGTTATTTTTTGTAAAGGTTCGCCAGCATTATCTGGCAAGCTAACTGTAAAATAGTATGTCGCGCCGGACACATAAACGTCGTTATATGTAGTCGCTGTATAAGTCAGGCTCGGCGGTTGGGCAAAATAAACTGTGCCATCTCGCAATTGGATTGCTTGAGTCAGGCGATCGCTATATCCGCCAATTCCTATTGTGCAAGCAATTGCGCTGCTAAATAAAACTACTATATGTACTGCTTTATTCACACAAAACACGTTATAAAATGGTTTATTAACCTAATCGAGATTTAAGTTGCACCCTTTGAGAAAATTCAGTCATAAATAGAGCCAAAATTGATCTGCCGAATTCTGTGCAAAGCTGCCGATGAACAAAGAGTTTAACACTCGCGCACGGCGAAGGAGTATAAAACTCTACGAGTTCTCGATTCTGACTCCTGAATTCTTCTTTTTATATTGCTATATTACCATGAGATAGTAACAATTATTTTCATTTGTTAGGTTTTGTAAAGCAAAGTTTCTCAGAAAAGAACCAAAAAAAGTAACAAATCTATTGTTAAAGATAATTGAGATTACTTGTCAAAGTAACTATTTACGCGACAAACTAGAAATAAAATACAGGCAATTATTTTTATGAATGCTATTTCCAACGTTGAATTAAAGCGTCCTATTTGGCAAACTGCTGTCATCTTGACTTTGGGCTTCTGGCTCAGTGCTAGTATAGTTTTAGATTGGGTAATTATGCCTAGTCTTTATCTTTCGGGCATGATGACTCAAGCTAGTTTTGCCACAGCAGGCTATGCAATCTTCTGGAATTTTAATCGCATTGAATTATTGTCTGCTGGTATAATATTAACTGGTGTTTTGGCTATGAGCAAAACTCATAGTCGGCGTGGTGGTACTGTAGTTTTAGCAGTATTGCTACTAGCTGTATCTTTGGTTAACACTTATTTCTTAACTCCACAAATGTCTGCAATTGGAGTTCAACTGAATTTGTTTGAAACAGCTACTACAATTCCAGCCGAAATGAATATGTTACACGGTGGTTACTGGGTGCTGGAAGCCGTGAAGTTGTTGGCTGCGGGGACGCTTTTAAGTCGGTGTTGGCAAGAAGTTTAATTGCAAATTACGCGATCGCATATGTAAAAATTGCCTACCGGATTGATAATGACTGGTAGGCAATTGTTTTATTGTAGTTGAGGTGTTTATTCAGAATCTGCGGATGCTTCATTATTAGGTAACAACAGACGTAGAGCGAGTATGGCAAATCCCACAGCAGCGATCGCTTTCAATATACGTGTCGGTAATAATTCTGCCACAGTTCCCCCCGCCAGCGCTCCTAACAAGCTAGTTAGCAGCAACGCACCAGCTGTTCCGAAGAAGACTGCACGCTTCGATTGGCAACGACCTGAAAGCGCGATCGCCGCTAACTGACTTTTATCACCTAATTCTGATAAGAAAACTGTAATAAAACTTAACCCTAAAAGATGCCAATCCATTATTTTATCCTTTATTAATTGTTCGACTAACCAATAACTAATAACTAATAACCAATAACTACATCCCAAAACAGCATTATAGAAATCAGCAGCAACATTACCCCGGCGGCTTTTTGCACAGTTTTCGGAGAAAGTCGGCTGGCTATCCAACTTCCCAAGAGTACACCTAATAAACTCGTCGTTATCAACGCAGCCCCAGATCCCATAAATACCACCCACGGTGAATGCGATTCAGCACTCATCAACAAAGTTGATAGCTGCGTTTTATCGCCAATTTCCGCGAGAAATATTGTAATAAAGGTAGTGCCAAATGTTACTAATGCGCTTTGTGGCTTTTCACCATAATCGGCATCCACAGGCTTAAGTGGCTCAATAACGATATTTTGAGAGTCGCATTCGATACCGTTTTGTAGTTCTATCTCGCTTTCAATTGGAGATATGCGAGAAACGCTCAAAGCCGCCGAGTCAAGTTTCACAACCAGTAATCCTATGGCGAGGGTTTTTCATATTCTTCTCATTTTGTCAGATTATCGTTATAAATTGCAACCGTAAATATAATAGAATGTAACTATAATCACAATCTATCAGCATCGAACACAGACGTGCTTTGCAGTGATGGTAGTTGTCATCTTTAGTAGGAGCATGTAATCTGTTCTAAGATGGATGCCTGATTAAAGCTCAAAGCATAATAAATAAGTAGCTAGTACAGCACGGCAGAAGGCAGCTATGCTGAAGATAGAAGTAAAGAAATCTTGTACAGCAAGCTTTTTCAACTGGATAGTTATTTGTGCCACGCTGCACTAGTTGTACCTCATTACCTAGAAAATATGACTGCACAATCAGATCGTCAAAAGCAAATTATGGAGCATTTAGCTCGAAGTACAAACGACTTTAGTAAATCTAAACTTGATTCGTCTGAGCGCAAGCAGCAAATTCTAGACCATATTCGTTTAACCAAAGGTTAACAAGTGATTGTAGTTTAAGGCACTTCGCGCATGACGAGTGAAAGCTTTGGGGGATAGTTTCGGCGATCGCACCCCCAACTTCACGCATACCTTCAACTATAAAAGAAAATCCTACGTGCCTTCTCACAAATAAAATTTTACCAAAGACGATTGAAATCGATTTGTTTGAAATTCAACATCGAAGATACTCATAACTCATAAACCAACAGAAGAATCAAACCGCAGTATTTCCAGACTGCGATCGCCATAAACTGCCTCTATCTGTTGACGACAACAATCAATGGCAAAATCATTTAGTTCCTCTGGCTCTATACCATACATATCCTGAAACACCTGTGTCTCTACACGACAGAAACGAGGACGATTTGCGTAAATGCCGCATTCTCTCGTGGTATGGTCAAAATTAACGCACCATCCCCCTTCACCTACCATACTCAGATACAGTTCCAGTTCTTCTGGTAATAAATACTCTTCTAAGTCTGGACGCTCCCCTGGGTCAAGATGACAGCAGGCTCCACATTGCTTTATACATTCCCAAGTTGCCATTTTTTCTACCTTGATTAGGGAGTGGGGAGACAAGGAGAGGGGGGGAAAGAATTGTTCTCCTTGTCCCCATTCCCCAGTCCCCAGTCCCCAGTTTATGTTTTTTCTTATAATTTTGTTAAGTAAATTAAATTTAGTGGGCGATCGCCGGATATGATCATTTTCGGGTTTTGCATTTGATTTATTTAATTTTTTAGATCAATATTGAATTCAACCGGAGGCAATAATGTTTGAAGCTTTATCGAATATCCATTGGGAAGTTATATTTCAGCTAGTTTCAGTTGGGTTAATTATGATAGCTGGACCAGTAGTTATATTTTTGCTTGCATTTCGCAACGGCAACCTGTAAAAGTTAGCAATGAGGTAGAGACGTTCCGACGGAACGTCTGTACGAAGAGGAGCGGAGTTAATTGAGTACTTATAATTTTGCTCCTCCTAACTTTTCACTTATTTTAAAGCCTGAAGTGCAGCTTGAATAATGCCGTCATACTGCGGTTGAGAAATATCAACTATTTTAGCGTCTTGGCGATTGCTTCCTAAAAGAGCGTTCTTATGTCCTGCCTGAACAGCTAAAACTTTACCTTCAGAATTTTTAATTCTTAGTTCTGGTGACTCACCATTTTGATAGATGCCACAGGTATAGTATTTCTGCTTATACTCAAAGCTACTTTTTGACGGCTTCGATGCTGAGGTGAAAGACAGGTGAGAGTGTTTTGCTTTTCTTACACCTACTAATTCTAACTCGATAGTGGTATTGTTATTAAAGTTATTTTCGCGCAACTTGTAAGCGATATCGACTTGAGAGGGTAGGGGGAAGTAGTCACCCCAACGCCAAGCGATCGCTTTAATTTTAAATTGTTGATTGTCGATAGTTTGTGCCAATGTCAATTTAATGTGACTTTTGCCAACGATTTTTTGCTCAATTACTTGAACATTAGGTGTCCAGAATACCGGATCGGGATTGTCGATACCGCAAGGGTGAAGGGCATTAAGCTGTTGATAAAGCTGAGAATTGATTTCATTTAGGTAAGCTTTGGCATCAATTTTGATTAATGGCTTGATATGCTCAAGTTCTAAAGACTTGTTAGCAAACTCACACAATAGCGATCGCAATGCTGCCAAATTCTCTGCTGGTAAAGAAAATCCTCCAGCCGCTTTGTGTCCACCATATTTGCCTAACAAGTCATGACAATATTCCAAAGCTGCAAATACATTAAATTCTGGAATTCCGCGTGCGGAACCACGAATGTGTGTTTCATCCTCATAAGTGGCGATGAACACAGGTACACCGTAGCGTTCCACCAAGCGAGAGGCGACAATACCAATTACACCATGATGCCAATTTGATTTTACAACAACTAATACCCGGTTTTGCTGTAGGGATGAAATAAATTCAGTTTCGACGATCGCGATCGCTTCAGATTCAATTTCTGAGCACATTTGCTGACGTTGCTTGTTAATCGCTTCGCACTGCATAGCCTTTTCCAGCGCTATCCCCATATCATCAGTAGTCAGCAAATCTATCACAATTTGCGGATCGCCAATCCGACCAATTGCATTAATTCGCGGACCCAAGCGAAACCCGATATCCTCTGGTTTGAGGGATTTGGGATTTGAGGAGTTAGGAGTTATCTTATCTCTCTCCCCCTGCTGCCTGCCCCCTTGTCCCCCTTGTCCCCCTCCTCCCACACCTGCTACCTGAATCAACGCTTGCACTCCGGCTAACTTTGACTTGGGTAACTGTTGTAAACCGCGTTTCACCCAGCGACGGTTGACTCCAATCAATGGTGCTAAGTCTGCAATTGTTCCCAATGTAAAAAGTGCTAGCATCGGCTGAATTAAGCCTCTAGCTTGTCCGAGTTGTTGTGCTAAGGAAACTGCCAAAATGTAAGCAACCCCAACACCAGCGACACTACGATAAGGTGAGGATTCGGCTATGAGTTTCGGGTTGAGGATGGCGTTAGCGGGTGGTAATTGCTGGGGGATGTCGTGGTGGTCGGTGATAATTACTTTTAAATTGAGTTCTCTGGCAAGAGCGATCGCATCATACGCAGAGATGCCATTATCTACCGTGAGAATTAGTTTAACACCTTCGCGCGAAAATTCTTCAACAATCCGTTTATTAATGCCGTAGCCTTCGTGCATTCGGCTGGGGATGGCGTAGTCAACATCTGCGCCTAAAGTTCGCAGACTACGCAACAATAAAGCTGTGCTAGTCATGCCATCAGCATCGTAGTCACCGCAGATAGCGATTTTTTCTTTTGATGCGATCGCTGACTCTAACAACTCTAAACTTACCGCCAAATCTGGAAATTCTAATAGTGGTGAAGGCAAACTTAAAGATTCTGGATCTAAAAACGCTTGCACTTGTTCTTTTGTTTTCATACCGCGATTTATCAACAACTGGCTGATAATAGGCGATATATTTGTAATTATTGCCATTTCTTGGGCAATTTCTGGATATGCAGGGCAAATTTGCCAGCGTTGATTCGGCAAACGAGTTAGTCGGCGATCGGGCAATTCAGATGTTAGTTGGTCTGCCATGCAAGCTATTAGCACTTCAGGTGTCAGCTTTTAGCGTAAAGTCTCAAGCTGAATGTGTAAAGTGGCATGTACGTAAGTAAAACAATCGTTGATTCCGTAATTATACTGTAGCATTAATTATTTGAAAGTATATAATCTTTCTATAGATTAGGTTAACTTTTTATAAAGTTGTTTGAATTAATAGGAGTTAGTTATTAATTAATTTGGAGTCATCTGTCAAATATCATGTCAGCAAAACTTCAAAAAATCTGCTTAAGTAGCGATTTATTTCAACAGAGAAATCGGCTAAATTACCAGTTTATTTGCCATTTCAGTGAGAAAATTTTTCAATTTGTAGTAGAAAATTTTATTGCTGAATTGTTAAATAGCACCAAAAAACCTGAGAAACAGATAAAATAAGTCTGCTTAAAAGGAATAATAAAGCATCACCAGACATGAAATATTTGGAACTGGAGCAGATTTGTAACAAGCTTTCAGATAATCGACAGATGGAATACTTGCAAATCAATAGACATTTTCACATTCTAGATGTTTCTGAACAAGTGCAACGGTTTGCTGATTGTCCATCGGAAGTGATACTTTTAAGAGATGTCCGCCTCGGCTTTCCGGAACTAATAGGAGTGGAAGACATCCTAATAGACATTTTGGAAGGACGAAAGCAATATTTTGAGTTAAAGGGAATAGCGCGTGTTTCGGAGAATTATACTCCATTTTACATTGATTTGTATGTGATAAATCTGGATAGAAAGTTGCTAATCTTTTTTGATAATGCCACATCAAGAATGGTTTTGCAGCAAAACTTACTCCAGAAAAATCGCGAGGCAAATATTTTATTGAGTAAATTAACAGCTTCACAAAATTATCTTGATAATATTATTACATCCATAGCCGATGTCTTGTTGGTCACAAACTCTTTTGGAAAGATAAAAAAAGTCAATCAAGCCGCAATTGATTTATTTGGCTATAGCGAAACGGAATTATTAGAGAAGCATATTTCAGAAATTATTAATGGAGAAGAGTTATTATCAAAAATAAACCAAGGAGATTCTAGCTATCAAACGAAATTTTTGAATAATTGCGAAGTTGTTTGTCAAACAAAAACCGGGGATGAGGTTTTTGTCGCTTTTTCGGCAGCAGTAATTCAGACTAGTATTAATGAGAATTCACCTGATTTAGTTTATATCGGTCGGGACATTACAGAACGTAAGCGATCGCTTGCGCGTCTGTCTGCCGAACATGCCACAACCCGGATATTGTCAGAATCAGCCAAGCTGGAAGAAGCGACTCCGAAAATTTTGGAAGTTATCTGCAAATACTTGGGATGGGAAGTAGGGGAACTTTGGCTGTTAGACGAGCAAGCCAACGTCCTACGCTATGTGGAAACTTGGCATTTGTCGTCGGTTGATATCCCAGAATTTTTGTTGGTTTCCCGGCAGATCGCCTTTTCACCAGGTATTGGGCTACCAGGTCGCGTCTGGGCTAGCGGTGAACCGATCTGGATTGAAGATATCAAGAGCGAAGCGAATTTTCTGCGAACCTCAAGCGGGATGGAAGAAGGACTGCACGGTGCTTTTGGTTTCCCCATCAAAAATGGCGGCGAAATTCTCGGCGTTATGACCTTTTTTAGCCGAAAGATTCAGCCACCACAAGACGATTCATTAACGATGATGGCAACAATTGGCAGTCAAATTGGTCAATTTATCAAGCGCAAACAAGCAGAAGCAGCGTTGCTTGAAAGTGAAGAACTCTTTCAAGCTTTCATGAATAACAGTCCGACGGTGGCTTTTATGAAAGACGAGGAAGGGCGCTTTGTTTATGTTAACAAGCAGTTAGAGCAAGTTTTCAATATAAAATCGGCTCATTTGCGAGGTAAGACCGATTTTGATTGGTTGCCCTACGACACAGCAAAACAGGTATATGAAAATGATATGTATGTTATGTCTACAGGTAAAACTGTAGAGGTAATTGAGGCTGTTCCTACCCCAGATGGATGTCTGCATCACTGGTTAGTCTTCAAATTTCCCTTTGAAAACACTGGGGGACAAAAGTTTGTTGGTGGTGTGGCAGTTGATATAAGCGATCGCCATCGGCTAGAAGAACAGATTCGGCATCGGTTGGAACAAGAGCTTTTTGAAGAAAAAGAACTCGCGCAAGTGACGTTACGATCTATCGGGGATGCAGTTATCACCACCGATGCTGAAAGTAAAATTAGATTTCTCAACCCAGTCGCTGAAGAACTCACAGGCTGGAGTCAGCAGTCAGCGCAAGGAAAGCCGTTGACAGAGGTATTTCAAATTATCAACGAAATTACCCGTGAACCACTAGAAAACCCAGTAGAAAAAGCCTTACGCGAAGGTAATATTGTCTCTCTTGCTAAGGATACTGTTTTAATTAGCCGCAATGGTAATGAGTTTGCTGTTGAAGATTCTGCCGCACCAATTCGCACTCTTGATGATGAAATAATCGGTGCTGTCATGGTGTTTCATGATGTTACCACAGCCCGCTCTCTGGCACGTCAACTAAGTTGGCAAGCAAGTCACGATGCTTTAACAGGACTAGTTAACCGCCGTGAGTTTGAAAATTGCCTGACTCAAACTTTAGCCTTTGCCAGAACCCAAAATCAACAACATGCGTTGTGTTATTTAGATTTAGATCAATTCAAAATTGTTAATGATACTTGCGGTCATATCGTTGGTGATGAACTTTTGCGCCAAGTAACCTCACTATTTCAGGCTCAAGTGCGCTCCAGCGATACTTTAGCACGTTTGGGCGGAGATGAATTTGGTATTTTGCTCAACCATTGCTCTCTAGAGTCAGCACTACCGATCGCCAAGATGCTGCGTGAAAGTATCGAAACATTTCGTTTTGTTTGGCAACATAAAACTTTTAAACTTGGTGTCAGTATCGGGTTAGTTGAGATTAATGAGAACAGTGAAAGCGTAACTACTGTTTTAAGTGCTGCTGATGCAGCTTGCTATGCTGCCAAAAATAACGGACGCAATCGAGTGCATATTTATCAAGCTGATGATACTCAACTGACGCAGCAGCATGGTGAAATGCAATGGGTAGCGCGGATTACTCAAGCTTTGGAAGAAAATCGTTTTTGCCTTTATTATCAGCCGATTGTCCCGATCACCCAATCTGAAAATGGCGAACATTATGAAGTACTGTTGCGTCTTGTGGATGAGATGGGGAACTTGGTATCACCGATCGCCTTTATGCGATCAGCTGAACGTTACAATTTGATGCAAACTATTGACCGTTGGGTAATCCGCACTCTCTTTGCAACACAGGGACAGCATTATCGAGAAACCTGGAAATCCTGTCAATTGGATGGAGTTAATTGTGGCTGTTTGTATGCGATAAACCTTTCTGGTGCGAGTATTAACGATGAGCAGTTTATCGAATTTCTGCATCAGCAGTTTGCATTATACCAAATTCCCCCAGCATTAATCTGCTTTGAAATTACCGAAACCGTAGCGATCGCTAATTTAGCAAAAGCGGCTCAATTCATTCGTTCACTGCGAGAAATCGGCTGTCACTTTGCTTTGGATGATTTTGGTAGTGGAATGTGTTCGTTTGCTTATCTAAAAAATCTGCCAGTAGACTTTCTGAAAATTGATGGCAGCTTTATCCAACATATTGTCGAAGACCCGATTGATTTAGCAATGGTAGAAGCAATTAATCAAATTGGTCATTTGATGGGTATTAAAACTATCGCCGAATTTGTCGAAAATCAAGAAATCTTAGCAAAAATTACCACTCTAGGCGTCGATTATGCACAGGGCTATGGCATCGCAAAACCGCGCCCGTTTTGATTGGGGAGTGGGGGGATAGGGACTAGGGACTCTCTCGTTCCCTCGTTCCTTGGCAGAGCCAAGGAATGTATTCAGGGAGGCTCTGCCTCCAGTCGTAGGAGGCAGAGCCTCCAAAAAGCATTCCCATGCGGAGCATGGGAACGAGAAAATGCCCCATTACCTAAAATACGTTTACTCTGCCATCATCGAGGATATCAACTGAGCGATCGCCTGGAAAACGCCATGTAGGACGAAGTTCAACTCGTAATGTGGCAAAGTTTGCTTTAGAGACTATTGCTTGTAGCGACAACCCAGTATCATCCCAAAACACCAGAGAGACATTCGGTTCTGTACCGTCTCCCTGGTCTAATTGTAATTTCTGTCCGGGTTGCAAAGTAATTGCATTCGTTCCGCGTATTTTCTCTAATTTTATTATCCTAGGGGTGCTATTTAGTACTTGCAGTCGAATGTGTTTACCGGGTGTAAATTGAAGGGGTGGGGAACCACATTTAGAGGCACAGGTTCCGGCGAAAGTAGGGCTTAGATGCTGGGTGGATGTTAACAGTGCGGCGGCTATCAGAGTTACAGATAATAACTTAGACATGGTATTAGGATTTACACAGTTAAATATGTAGATTTGAATACCCAAGCCTAACATCAGATATCCAGATTCGAGTAGCTTACAAGTTAAAAATATTACTTATTTTTTGCCTCGTGCATATCTCTGACGATCTTTGCCACTAGCTTTCTGCTGGGTGAAAATCTGATCGATTGAGCGAGTATTTTATTTCTGATTCCAGGAATGACAACAGTTTTCTTAGCCATTAAACCGCGATAGCCAATTTCGGCTACAGTTCGTGTATCCATCATTCGTGCAGAACTAGCGATTTTAGCTTCTTCCATTGCTGCTGCTTGTTGAAATCCCGTTGCTGTGGGTCCTGGACAAAGAACAGTCACACTGACACCTGTACCTTCTAATTCATTAGCGATCGCTTCCGAAAATGATAATACATAAGCTTTCGTTGCAAAATAAACTGCCATCATCGGTCCTGGTTGAAAAGCAGCAGTTGAAGCAACATTTAATATTCTTCCATAACCCTGCTTTACCATCTCCTTGACAAATAACTTTGTTAAATGAGTGATACATCCTGCGTTTACTTGTATCATGTCTAATTCAGCACTGATATCAGTTTGGTGAAATAATCCGTAAGTCCCAAATCCTGCATTGTTCACCAAAACATCAACCTTAATAGATGCTTGTTGCAACTCGGAAAAAATTTCTTCTCTAGATGTTGGTTTGGATAAATCCTTGTCAATAATTTTCACCGAAATGCCAAATTTTTGCGGAAATTCCTCGGCGATTTGCGTAAGTTTTTCTTTTTGCTTGTCAACTAATACAAGATTGTAGCCATCTTTCGCAAAAATGCAGGCTAATTCGTAACCGATTCCACTGGATGCACCAGTAATAAGAGCAGTTTGTTTCTGCTGATTTTGGTATGTGGTGTTCATATATGACATCCAACTGAAATCCTATTAACTATCGATATTTTCTATATTAGGTGATTAATTTTGTTGACTGTAGTGCCTTTAGTCATAATTCAAATCAAAAAGCTAATTTATTTAGTGCTAATATCCTTCCATTGCAAGCCTTGCATATATTTTTACTAATCTATAAAATATGATTTTATTAGCTAAGATAATATATTTTAAACAAAATATATCTGAAAAAAAGTTCTAAAACCAACATTTTATCTTTAGTTTATATGTCTGTTTAAATTCTCAACACGAGCAATAAATATATCAGAATATATAATCTTTTTACATTAAATAAAACTAAAATAGTTTGCTGATAACATTGCTATGCTTGAGACAAATTATCGGTATTTTTATAGATATAATCCAAAATATAGAGACGTTCCGTCGGAACGCCTCTACAATATGTGTGATTTGCTCTAATAATTTACAACGTGAAAGGATATTACAGGTAATACCTGACGGTGGTAATAACGCGACTTTGTTTAGCTCTTAAAGCTGTTTTTAAGAACAAAGTTGTTTGGTTGTGTAAAAGACTATCCCACCAATTGCGAGTGACAAAAGCCGGAATAACTACAGTTGTAAAAACACCTTGATGTTGTTCTTCAAATTGAATTACAAAATCAACAATTGGCTCGATGACAGAGCGATAAGGTGAATCGATGATTTCTAAGGGAATATCTGATTCTAGATTTCGCCATTTTTCTTGCAGCTTTTCTCGGTCGGTAGAATTAAGGTCTACATGAACGGCTACAATTTCATCGGCAATGGTGCGTGCATAGTCTAAAGCTTCTACTGTTCCTCGATTAAGTTGTCCGACTACAACCACTGCGGGGTGAGTCACGACTGTCGGTTTAGGTCTGGGAACATAGCTACGTGGTGGTAATCCTTGAATGCTCAGACGTTCGGCTACATATTCATAGTGACGGTGAATCGCTAAGAATAGCCACACCACCAAAGGAATTGCTACAACTACCAACCAAGCACCTAAGAGAAACTTGGTTGAGACGATGACGCCGAGAACAACTAGTGTAGCGATCGCTCCCAAACCATTCATCAAAGCACTCGCTTGCCAACCGCGTTCTTTTAGTCTAAACCAGCGACGTACCATCCCCGCTTGCGAAAGGGTAAAGGAAGTAAATACACCGACTGCGTACAAAGGAATAATGGCGTTAACTTGTCCTTTGAAGACAATTACCAAAACCGCAGCACAAAGACTCAGGAGGATAATACCGTTGGAGTAGACTAAGCGATCGCCTAGCAATGCTAATTGTCTTGGTAAAAATCCATCCCTTGCCAAAAAGTAACTCAGTCTAGGAAAGTCAGCATAACTGGTATTCGCCGCTAAAAGTAAAATCAACAATGTGACGATTTGGATAAAACCGTAAAATGGTCCAGTCCCAACCAGCTGCTTACCCAACTGAGAAATTAAAGTTTCTCCCTCTCTGGGAACAACGTGATAAACGTTCGACAGGTAGGTGATTCCCACAAACATTAGTCCGAGAATCACACCCAACGAGAGCAATGTGAAGCGGGCATTTTCCCACTCTGGTTCTTTAAAAGCCAAAACACCATCGGATATTGCTTCTACTCCCGTCAGCGCTGTACATCCAGCAGCAAAAGCTCGCAAAATGAAAAACAAACTGACTCCTTCATTCACCGGCAGGGTAGGATATTCTGTGACAGGTTGTCCACTAGCTTGTTTAAACAAACCAAGGGCAATCAACACAAAAATACTGACAATAAAGGCATAAGTAGGAGCCATAAAAATATTGCCTGATTCCTTTACACCCCGGAGATTTGCCAGTGTCAACAGGAAAATAAAAATCAAGCAAAGGCTGACTGTATAGGGTAGCAATGCTGGAACTAATGAAGTCAAAGCGGCTGTACCAGCAGATACACTGACGGTGACAGTGAGGATATAATCAATCATCAGCGAACCCCCAGCCACCAGTCCGGGATAAAGACCGAGGTTTTCTCTGGCTACGATATACGATCCGCCACCTTTGGGATAAGCGCGAATGGTTTGTCTATAGGAAAGTATGACTATTCCCAACAGGACGATAATTGCTACAGCAATCGGTACAGACAAACCCAGAGCGCTGCTTCCTGCGGTTACTAAAATCAGCAGAATCTCTTCTGTCGCGTAAGCAACCGAGGAGAGAGCATCCGAGGAAAGAACCGCTAAAGCCGCAGCATTGCTTAATCTTTCTTCAGCATGAGCGCTGGTTGGTAATGTTTTACCGAGTAAAAATTGCTTGATTTGAGGGTAGAAGGACATACAACGCCCACCTGAAAAAGGTTTTGGTCATTGACTCTGTGAAAGTCAAAAACTAAGCACTGAGCAATGAATATTGCAATTTTGGCAGATTTCTGAGCAATAGTTGTAAAATTTTAAATTGGACTGATTAATTACCTTTACTACCTACAGATAGGTTTTTATCAGAATCTTATTAATTAGTTGCTTTTTCGAGCCAGATTTCTACATCGTCTGCAAGCAACTTGTCTGCTGCTTCTAACATTGATGCTGCGATGTCTTTCAAGTCTTCGCGATTATCCAAGTAGGTTTTTAAGGCTGACATTGGATCGATGCTACTACTCGCACTCAGTTCGGGAATGCGGGGACGAGCCAATTGACTGATTAATTCTGGTTGAATGCTGTAGGTGTGCGCTTGAGTTAGAGCATCATGCAGTGAAGCGTTATCAATTAGATCCAACTGTTCGGAGCGAAGTTTGTAAATGAGTCTAACTACGGCATCTTCTATATTATGTTTGGCGATCGCTTTCATGATAACTCCCTGCGGATCTTCTGCCTTGGATACGTCCACTTCAATCGTCCGGAAAGTCCGAACATCCAAACGGCAAAATTCCCACTTGACGTTACCCCGCTCCAACTCTACCATCACATAACCTTTATCTTCCTTTTCTTCACTAAAATCCACCCGCTCAATACTTCCCGGATAAATTACCGGCGGATCGTTAGATTTATTCAAGTTCTGATGTTTATGAACGTGTCCCAATGCCACATAATCAAAACAAGGTCGCGTTAACAAAGATAATGGCAGAGTAAAGCCTTTACCCACAGCTAAAAAACGCTCGGCTCCTAAAGTCGCATTATCAGCCATTAAGTGAGCTAATAGCACAGTTGGCACATCAGGATCTAAACGGCGAACTTCTCCTTCTAAAACCACCCGCAAGCGTTCTGTTAATAGCTGGTTGACTTCCGCAAGTGATAAATTATCAGTATCTTGGCGCGTCATCAGCGTTGAACGAGTCAGCCAAGGTAAAGTCATAACTTGCACGCTTCCATTACGGGTTTGGATGCGGTGAGTAGTTACAGTATCACCGACAACAAAACCCTTCACTCCCAAGGTGCGGTAAATACATAGACTTGCGCCTCCCGCTCCTTGGGAGTGTTGGTCATGGTTTCCTACCAGCAGCACTGTGGGTATGTTAGCATCCACGAGGCGGCGAAACTGACTGGCAAAGGCTTCTTGCACATATGGTGGTGGTGTGGCATC
>JBPCQW010000294.1:0-3888 GCA_050997715.1 Hassallia sp. | reverse complement strand
GTTTTGGCGATTTGCTTTGCGTTTTTATACTAGTGCTTCGAGTTAGCTTGAAAAGGCGATTAACGTAGTTTCCGGAAAATTTAAATGCTGTTTGTAGTTACTGCATAATTAAATCAGAGATTCTACCGATGCGAAAAAATGAATATAGAAACTCCAGCGAAGAAAATCTTGATTCTAGCAGCGAACCCGAAACAGACATCACGTTTGCGTTTGGATGAGGAAGTGCGCGACATCAAGGAAGGTTTGCGGCTTTCGCAGCAACGAGATAAGTTTATTTTGCAACAAGAATGGGCAGTACGTCCAAGAGATGTGCGTCGTGCTGTGTTAGATTTTCGCCCAAATATTATCCATTTTTCTGGACATGGAGCGGGAAGTACAGGATTATCATTTGAGGATGAAACCGGCAAAGAAAAGTTAGTTACAGGAGAAGCACTCGCTGGGCTATTCGGGCAGTTTGCCAAGCAAGTAGAGTGTGTGGTGTTGAATGCTTGCTATAGTGAAGAACAAGCTTTGGCGATCGCTCAACATATTGATTATGTCATTGGAATGAATGCTGCGATCGGTGATAAAGCCGCGTTGGAATTTGCCGTTGGCTTTTATGATGCTTTAGTAGCTTACGATCCGCGATACGATACCTATTCACGGATAGAGTTTGCTTTTAACATTGCTTGCAATGCGATTCAGTTTGCTGGGGTTTCTGGTATATCTATTCCGATTATGAAAAAGAAGCCGCATCTGGGTAAAGTTGAGGAACAACCCGCAAACCTTGTAGAGGAATCGCGATCATCTAATGACACTGTGCCAGTAAGGCAAAACTTGAGCCAAGAAGATGTAGTGCCAATTGAAGCGATAATTTCTAATAAACAATCTACTTCTACTAATCAAAACGAACCAAACTCATTAGACGAATCACGGTTATCTAGTAACACCGCGACCTTGAGCCAAAATCACAAACAGTCATTTGCGGAAACTTCTGCACCTGCTAACATTAGATTGCCAAATAGACTTTCTAATTCTATTTCAGTTCTTAGAAACAAAAAATCTCTGATTGGCGCAGGTATTGCCGCTGCTTTGGCGCTAACATCCTATTTTTTAGTAACTTTACAACCCGACTTAGGAAAGTCAGTCCCACCTACTGATGGTTCCACCGTTGTTTCCACAGAAAATGCTGACGCATTTTACCGTAGTGGAAAGGATAAGCTTAACAAAAAAGACTATAAAGGAGCAATTGAAGATTATAACAAAGCGGAGTCACTCGACTCCAACCCCAATAAGGTTAATAAATTTATATTCTACAACCGGGGCAAAGCCCTTTTCCAAGTTGGTAGATACGAAGAAGCGATTCGCGATTTCACCACGTTTATAGAAAAAGCTGATGACGAAGCTAAAGACAGTGGTTATGACAAACGAGGTGATACGTTTCACAAAATGGGGAAAAACCAGGAAGCTCGTGACGATTATGAAAGATCCGCAGAGCTTTATAGGAAACAAGGATTACAAGACAGTTACAAAAAGGTATTAAACAAACTTCAAAAACTTCCACAATAGCTAAATTCTAGAAATGATTCTCTGCTTTCGAGCAAACGAGAACGAATAACGATGGTGAGCGATATCTTAAACATGCACCGCTGGGCGTTTACGCTTCCCCCCTCACCTCACAACCAGTATTTCCGGTAAAATCAAGTCCTGGAAACTGTGCAAAGGGGAGAACTAAGGTTGCCTAAACTTAATGTCAACATTAACCACATCGCTATCATCCGACAAGCGCGGCGGAAATTCCGAATCTTCTGCCAATTTTTATTAACCGCTGGAATCATAATTTTTCTAAATAGTTGTAATTCTCAAATTTCACCTAATCAAACTGTTGTTTCTCAAACTTCACCAATTCAAACCATCACCCAATCGTCAAAATGTGGCAGTCGTAGCAATGCACCTCAAGACAATCCCATTGCTACAAAATATAAAGATAACGCTTTTGCTTGGACTAAAAATATTAAATGGAATTGCGTTTATAACATCAAAGATTTCCCCGCTTCTACCATAGATGCTAGCTTTAATGCTGCACGCGATGCTGCATCTAGTAATGGTGGTGGTGTTGTCTATTTGACCGCTGGAACTTACAACTTTGCAGACAACATTTACTTAAAAGATGGTGTGGTTATCCGTGGAGATACACCAGCAGTCAATGATGCTAAATCTAGTTCATATAATCCAGCCACAAAGTTAGTTTTTCCTCAATATAAACCTAGTTTCTCCGGTAACGGTACACCCAACAATACAGCTTTTAAAAAAATCCTTACAACCAACCCAAACCAAGATAGCAATATCGGTGTAGTCAATGTAGATATTAATCGGGCTGCAATTGAATTTTCATCAGCCGAAAATTCCGATAAAAATACTAACCAAAATATTATCATCTTTGGAGTTAGAAGTAATAATGTAGCTACTCCAGAACCTCGCGTTCCCGAATCATTTCAGAATGCTTGGCAGCGATTTTCTCACAGGTTTGCCGCTAATATACAAATTCAAGCATTTGCTAACGTTTTAATTAGTAACAATCGACTAAATGATGCTGTAACTGATAATTTTAACCAACCAAATTATATACTAAAACAACTTCGCGGCAATTCAACAGTTACGTATCCCGAAGGTGAAAAAGCTAAGTTTAATTATACAGACCATTATGGCATTTCCCTAAATCGCTTCAGTTCTACACCCAAAGAATTACCTAACGATCCAAATAGCTTTCCTAACTTCTTTCGCAAAGGTTTAGTAATTCAAGACAATTGGGTTTATCACACTATGCGAGTTGCTATTCATGCAACTGGAGATGGTTTGATAATTATAAATAATCAAGTTAGAGATGAAAAAAATAAGCAAGCTTGGGTAGATCCGACTGGCACAAAACAACCTCAAAACGCTGCGACTTTTGAAAATCGTGCGATTGATTGGTCTGGCTGGAATGTCACCATTGACGGGAATAATTATGAAGTTTACCGTCATAAAATTGCGGGAGGTAACTACGAAAGCATTGATGGAGAAGGTATTCTCATTCAAGAATGTTGTGGTGGAACTAGTGTTAATGGCGTGAAAATTACCAATAATACGGGTAATTCTTATATCGGTATCTACAAAGTACCTCAAGTCAAAAATGTGTTGATTGCTGGGAACAAAATATTAAATAATATTACCAATACTCCAGCGATTTATGTTAATGCTGATACAAATGGAAGCATGAACACAATGGATAATGTCAAGATACAGAATAACATTTTAAGTAATGGAATTTTAGCTAGAGCTAGTAATGGTGGTTCCGATAATTTTATTGAAGAAAATCGCAGTAATAATGGCGGAGATATATCTTATTCTTGTGGAATTAAGCTAGAAAAGAATGTTGGCTTTGCAATTAAGCAATGTGGAACATAAAATCGTTAGATAAATCGTCGTCTCTACAATTTAATTACCCTAAAATTACCTTTATAAATTATTAGCAATCCAAGTTCTAAAATTGCGAATAGCTTGACTTCTCCCAATAGTTAAACACTGTTTAACATACTCATTGACTAATTCAATAATGGGAATATCGGGAAAATTAGGACTCAATTCAGATTTAATATATTTTCCCTGCTGTAGCAAATAAATTTCTAATCCTTGTTGTGTATATCGCCAAAGTTCAGGAACTCCTAAAAGCTCATAGTTATCAAAGCGAGTGCGGGAGGTAATATCAATTTCAATTGCTAAATCTGGTGGTGGATCTATAGTTAAATCAAGGCGATTTTTTCCAATTACAGCAGCTTGATTTTGAATATAAAAACAGGCATCTGGTTCTACAGCTTGCCGCATTCGCTCATTTTTTAAGGTTGTGGAACCTAAAGCTTCAAAATCAAT
>JBPCQW010000285.1:0-2850 GCA_050997715.1 Hassallia sp. | reverse complement strand
AGCCGAGGGAAACTCTTACTAAACTTGACCGTTTTGCCTACGATCTCGACCCTCAAGAGCCGCAGACTTACGCAAAGTTTCTTGCTTCACCTAATACTGGTATTTTTCGCGTCTTGCCGCATACAGCTTACAATCGTCCCCTGAATACACTCCAGAATCGATTGCAACCTAGCGTCAGCGATCGCTATCCATTTCCGTCCTTGGGTGAGGCTAAAGGCGGATTTACTCCTAGTTTAGCACTTGTGATGGTTGGCGATAACTTTGAGTTAAAGCAACAAGGACTAGATTACAACTTTATGGTGAATGTCGGCGATATCCCCTTAGAAAAATTGGATGCAAGTTTGAAAGATGTTTCACCTCAAACGCGAGAATTTTTTCTCAACTATCAGCCTCCGAAGCAATTGCAGGCACTGCAAGTAGAGCAACGGCGGTTTTTGAGTGGGAAAAACCAGAACTTGAATCATCAAGTAATTTTAGCTGGTGCTTCATCAGAATTGAACCGTACTTATTTAGTGCGATCGCTACAATTCCAATTACCAGAGATGATTGTAACTGGTCAGCCTCTAACCCCGGCACAGCGGCGCCACCTTGACCAATTACAACAAATGCACAGCAGTGACATCATTTTCGCCTTCCGTGCCGTTCGTCGCCGTTCTGACGGTAGCTACACAGTTCTCTGGCGAATTCTCAATCAATTACCAGCACCGCAAATTTCAGATTTAGAGAACTACGTGAAATTTTAACCTACAGGCGCGAGATTCCTGTGGCGTTGTGCGTACAGAGCTTACCTACGTGTTCCTTTTAATTTTAAGTCCGCGTAGGCGGACTTTGTTTGTATAGCCGCGACTTCAGTCGTCGGGTCATAAGTTAAACATTTTCGCGAAAAAAAGCGCGACAATGTTAATTTAGCAGCATCTACGGGAGATGTATGAAACTATTACTTCAACACCGTCATTATGAAAACGAAATCAGTGGAGTTTTAACTTATATTTCTGCGATTATTCCCGAACTAGAAGCCAGAGGTATCGAAGTCAAAACTATATCTACCAAACAAGATAATATCGCCAAATGGTTTAGTTGTATTGCTGGGGCAGATATAGTACATATGAATTCAAATGACTTATCTTTTACCTTGCTATGTAAAGCTTTGCAAAAAAAGATAATTATTAAATACCATTATTGTCTTTATCAATCTACTCATACTATTTACGAGCCGATGAAGTTGACACAACGGCTAAAAGCTGAATTTCAACAGACATTACCAAAAGCTAACTATCCATTGAAGTGGAAATTACACACTTTTGTTAAATGGGCACGCCTAGCTACCCGGCTTTCTACGGCACTATTAGCTGATTCTCATACAGCTTGCAGCAATTTTTTAGGAGAATCTTCTGCCTTTCCTTGGTCAGTCGATACTATATATAATCCGATTCAAATAAAGTCAAAAAGCCAACTGAAAACTTTAGAAAGTTTATCTAATCCATATAAGTTTATTTTTGTCGGTAGATTAGCTACAGACAAAGGCGTAGATGTTTTATTAAAAGCAGCGCGGATTTTACAAGATGAAAATAAAGAATTTCAAATTACCATAATCGGTGATGGCGGACAATCTCAGGAATTAAAACAGCTAGCGTCTGATTTAGAAATTGCCAACAAAGTTAATTTTTTAGGTAAACTTCTTCAAAAAGAAGTACTTCTAAAAGTTGAAGATGCTCTAGCTTTAATTGCTCCTTCTCGTTGGCAAGATCCAGCACCTTATGTAGTGCAAGAAGCTTCTAGCGTTCAAACCTGCTCCATTGTCTCAAAAATGGGAGGATTGCCAGAAGTGGCAGGACCGCACAGCCTATTTTTTGAAAATGAAGATGCAGAAGAATTAGCTAAATGTATGCGATACTGCTTGGATAATCCCGATGAAGCAATTAACCGGGGTTTCCAGTCTAGCCAATACGTTGCGGAAAAGTTTTCGGCAACGCTTGCTGTTACTCGACTGCTGGAAATTTGTCGTGAACTTACTCCCAAAGCATTGGTAAGCTGTGAAGCTTTTAATTTTATCGTTGAGGCAGAGAGGGAGAGGGGGGGAGAGGGAGAGGGGGAGAAAGTTTGAGGCAAAGTAAGTGAAATTTTAAGCATTGCAAACTGTAAGCGCAACAGCTTAACAAAATCTGATACATAAATAAATTCTCGACAGTCTGCGCTAGGGTAGGAATTGACACTTGTTTTGTGATTTCCTGTGGTGCTTTGTAAACGTCCAGCTGTATTTCTGAGTTTGGCTGTTTTACTCTCGTCGTTAACAGCTTGTGCTAGCAGTCCTGTTGCCAAAAATCTTGAGGACTCTTTGGCAGCAGATTCCAGGCTGGAAAATAATTCTGTTATTTTGGGGAAAGCCAAGCAAAGCGAACAACAACTTCCCCAATCAACAGTCCAATTACCTGCTGATTTTCCCTCAGATATTCCGCTTTATACTAATGCCCAATTACAAGAAGTTACACCCTCAAGCAATGGTGTATCAACTCGTTGGCTGAGTTCTGACCCCAGTAATATAATTGAAAGCTTTTACCGCAATCAGTTTCAGACAAATAACTGGCAGATTTTACAACAACCGAAAGACCAACAGTCTAATGTTTTTGTAGCGCAGCGCAATGATTTACAGCTTAAAGTTTCCATACAGCCGAAATCTGTTACCAACCCAGCACCCAATCAACCGCAGACAAACACCGAATTGTTGATTGAGTATGGAGCTAATGTCACTGTAACGGCACAAGCTACCCCAACAATAAACACGAGCGAAACTAATAATAACGTTCCTCAACCAGGGGAAACGCAGTTTGTTGGACCGATACCACCTGCAAA
>JBPCQW010000367.1:0-17420 GCA_050997715.1 Hassallia sp. | reverse complement strand
GCAGAAAACTTACAAATAAACGCCGATATTGAACAATTCTTAACAACAGTTTGCACTTGCCGGATTCAAGTTAAAATTGCCTTTGCTAATTGGCGCAGCATGGGTAAACTAGATATTGAATTTCATCAGCGTGGTTACGACTTGATTCATGTCCCCGCCGGGAGAGACAATGCTGATGGAAAAATGATAGCTTTTGGTTCGTCAATTCATGAACATTACCCAAAAGCTAAGGAAGTTTTAGTTTGTTCGTCAGATACGGTGATGACTAACCTCTGCAACCATCTTCAGAAAAATGGATTAACAGTCTACCAGGTTAGCAAGCAAGGAAACAATATAACGATATTGAACAGCAAAAGTGCTCATAAATATACTCATTCACTTTTGAAACCACCTTCAATTGAAGAATTAATAACTCAGATTAAAAGTATAATAATCTCGCAAGAAAAGCGTACCTCAAATCAATGGTTTAAGCTATCTCAAATATCGCAAATATATTATAAAAAGTACAACTTTAACATAAGTGAAGTTGTGTCTTATAGCCTTCCGGGTAAAATAACCAAGGATATTTTTCTTGACAAATCAGAGTTTGTAGTTTACGAATTGCCAGAGGATAAGGAACTATATGTGGCATTATTTAAAATGCCTCAGCTAAATAAGGCAGTTAGCAATGATTGTGTTGAGAACAAACAGATAAATACTAAAACAGACTTGGAACAGTCACTGGTCGCAATTATAAATGCTTTAGCGGGCAAATATCCAACAGGCTATATTCCTATTGAAACTCTAAGCGCTAATTTTAATAATCAGTACGGTCAAGGAATTATTGATATATTTAAAAAATTAGAATTGAGCGTTAAGTATGTCACTTTTTTGAAATCATGCGATTCTTTTGAGCTACAAAAAATAGGCGATCGCTGGCATGTAGCACTACGTCAAGCAAAGAGTGTTACAGCTTAGGACAAAATTCCACGCATTTCATGAGCATTCACTCTGCGTTACTCTGCGCTTACCTTAGCGTCCCTCTGCGTTTAAAAACGTGTTCGTACTGTACTTAGTCTCTTGATTATGTATGATGTAAATAAATGTAAATAGCACGATTGCATGATAAAGTCATTGTCGGTGCGTTGGCGGAGCCACTCCAAGGGAGTATCGCCGGCATTGAAGAGAGCCTTAACTCCCTTTCCTGGCATCTTATGTTTTTTTAGGTCAAAAACAAAGCTGATTATACTTAATTATAGCTTAGGAAAGACCTGAAAATCCGGCAAAACAGGCAAAATATAGAGACAGATAAGCTATTGCGCTGGATTTTCGTAGTTTATGAAAATAGATCACGTTCACTTTTATGTAAAAGATGCGCTCGTCTGGCAAGACTGGTTTGTAAGTCATCTCGGCTTTCAAGCGGTAACGGATTATATAATCCCCCTAACCTTGACATCAAGCAACGAGTATGGATCGTTTCACACTTGCACAAAAGTTGTGAAAAGTGGTGCCGTGTGCTTTTTGCTGTCTTCACCACTGTTACCCACAAGTCCAGTAGCTGAGTTTTTGCGTCAGTACCCCCCTGGTGTGGCAGATGTGGCTTTTGCTGTCGAAGATGTAGAAAAAGCGATCGCTCTGGCTGCACAACACAACGCCAAAATCCTACAACCGATTCAAAAATACCAACAAAGTCAAGAATACATCAAGTGGGGCAAAATCTCCGCTTGGGGTTCTTTGACTCATACTTTGATTCAAAGGGGACGACTTGGGGACAAGGAGACAAGGGGACAAGGGGGAGTTTCTTCCCCATCTCCCTCATCCCCCTCTCTCCCCATCCCCCACTCCCCCACTCACCCACTCCCCTCTTCTATCACCGCTATAGATCACATCGTTCTAAACGTGGCAGCGGGTGATTTAGAACATGCTGTAAATTGGTACGAAAAAGTTCTCGATTTTCAACCCCAGCAGGCGTTTAAAATTAAAACCGATCGCTCTGCTTTGCACAGCCGAGTTATGCTTTCACGTAACGGTGGCGTACAATTGCCAATTAATGAACCTGCTTCGGCTCATTCTCAAATTCAAGAGTTTTTGGACGTGAACCGAGGAGCGGGAATTCAACATATCGCTTTGCAAACGCCGAATATTGTGGATGCGATCGCTCTTTTTCGGCAAGGTGGTTTATCCTTACTTCCAGTGCCTCAAAGCTATTACTCACAGCTAAAACACCGACAAGGACTGCCTTTATCAACTTTAGAACTGGAGGCGATACGAGCGCAAGAAATTTTGGTAGATTGGAGAGAAGATACCCAAAAAGCAGTACTGCTACAAATTTTTACCCAGCCAATTTTCGGACAGCCCACCTTTTTCTTTGAGTTTATCGAGCGTCGTTTTCAAGCTCAAGGTTTTGGTGAAGGTAACTTTCGCGCTTTATTTGAAGCGATTGAAAAGGAACAAATCAAACGCGGTAGCCTGCAATAATTTTGGCGCTGAGATTAGTAATTCAAAAGTCATTCATCAAATATTTCAATACAAAAGGTAACATCATATAATATATTCTGTAAATAAAATTTACATTTATCTAAATGTTAAGACTAATTACAGACTTTGACGGTCCGATTATTGATGTTTCTGAACGGTACTACCGCGTTTATCAATTCTGTCTGGAGAAAACACAGCGTCCAAACCAAACAGTACAAGAACTTTCTAAAGCGGAATTTTGGCAATTGAAGCGATCGCGTGTTCCGGAAAAACAAATCGCCTTAAATTCCGGTTTGGACGAAGTACAGGCACTGGAATTTTCTCAGTTGCGACGGCAAACGGTGCATACAGAGCCTTACTTTGATTATGATACCCTTGCCCCAGGCGCGGTGGAAGCACTGTTAAAAATTCAAGAAGCTGGGAGCGATTTGGCTGTAATGACGATGCGTCGGATTAAGGAACTTGACTATGCCTTTAAAAAACACGATTTAGGCAGGTTTTTCCCGGATAATCGTTGTTATTGCTTAACCAACGACTACGTTAAAACCCGCGACATTGATGATAAACCTTTATTGATGGAACGGGCAATAGCAGAACTACCACCATGCGCTGAGACTTGGATGGTGGGGGATACAGAAGCCGACATCACCGCTGCTAAAAATCACGGTGTCAAGGTGATGGCTGTAGAGTGTGGCATCCGCGATCGCTCTCAATTGGCAGTATACAACCCAGACTTAATTGTCAAGGATTTGACTGCTGCTGTAGATTTCGTCTTAGAGCGATCGGCATCAAAGAGCAAGCACGCTTAACGTAAAAAGCTGCTAACCAACCACAACAATATAAACGTCAGCACAGTAGAAAACTGATTTGCCGTCATACTGATAAATGTTATTTGCGGCAAAACTAAGCTAGCAACTAGTCCCCCACTAATTAAACCCACTATTAAACCGAGCAGAGTCAACAAAACTGCTCGACCAAACTTGCCTTCTTTACGATTGAGAAAATAAATACCTATACCAACACCTAGCACCAATGCCAACTGTAAAACCTGATCGCCCCCAGCTTGGTAAAACACACTAATAGCACTCAAACCGAGATACCAAGCTCCAGGTAACAACACATCTGGAGGCATTGGTTTATCAATGATTCGTTGCAGCCAAGCGGGGGAAAGTTGTTCGCTCTTCGTGGGACTTTCTTTCGCAGGTGCTTGCACGACGCGTTCAGGAAACCGAATGCGTTCGGGTACTTTGATTTTACCTTCTTGGCGCATCCGTAAGCGATCCATTAAAATCGCGTCGTAAGCCACGTTAATTAGTTCTAGACGCTTTGTATCGCCACTGTATTGCTCCAACAGGCGATTGCGAGCATCCTGAATTTCATCGAAGCTAGCATCTTCTGATACCCCAAGTTTTTCGTAGGGATTTTGATCGCTCATGGGAGTTTATTACGTATAGCCTTAGTTGGCAGCAGCCTTTTTTTAAACGAGAAACGGTTCTTTAGGTTTTATGTCGGTTGAAACTTAGGTTTCGCTCGATTGTGATGTCCTACTGTGGATAGTAGCACTCTTAGCCTTTGATCGATCTGGAAAATTTAACTATAGTAACTTTAACATATTATTATAACTCAGTGTATCCCCTCATGTCGTTGCCCACTTCTAGCTCTAATCTGGAATTTAAGCGAAAAATACTTAAAAGGCATTGTTTATGAAAAAATTAACTTTTTGTTTTGTGATAAAGCATCTCACCATACCTTGACATTTTAAATGATTAGTTTTCCACTGGCTTGTGGCATTGAGCTACATATCCATTTAAAATTGAAACGTTTTAAGTAACCACGCAACTCAAATCAGAAAGTGTTCTAGTTTGCCCAAATCGCACCGAATGCAGGTAACATCTGCTTACTGGACACTCATATTTTGACTTGTTAAACATCTGCACTTCGGTACAAAAGTGGCGATCGGCAGAATATTGCGTTCTAATTGTCCAAAATCCTGATTACACTATTACTTGGGCGATCGCTCAAGTAATACCTTAGACTTGTAGATTGTTATTACCCCCGTAAAAGCACGCTTTTACGCGGTGACCTTTATTAATCCTATGATTTTTTGTGCAAAGTGATGGTCATGGCTCCTGCCAAAGTTCTTGTAGTTGATGACGACCCTGCGGTTCGTAATTTAATTCAACGCTTTCTGATTAAGCAGAGCTATCAGGTAGAGGCTGCCGAAGACGGTAAGACTGCCATAGCTTTATTTGAGCAATTTAACCCAGATTTGGTGATTCTAGATGTGAATTTACCAGATGTCATTGGGTTTAACCTCTGCCAAGAAATGCAAAGCCGTAACGGTGTTTTTGTTCTCATGCTGACTAGCCGTGCAGACGAGGCTGACAAAATTCGCGGCTTTGCTAAAGGTGCTGATGACTATCTCACCAAACCATTTGGTCTGGGAGAACTAGAAGTCAGAGTCGCAGCCATTTTGCGGCGTCAGCGGGTTGTTACTAACGCAGAACAGAAACGTTTAGTATTTGAAAAATTGATGATCGATCCAGTACGCCGAGAGGTAACACTTAACACCCAACCAGTACTTTTAACTGCTTTAGAATTTGACTTATTGCATTTTTTAGCCAGCCATCCCGGTCGAGTTTGGCGACGAGCCGAACTCATCCAAGAAGTATGGGACTATGAATACGTCGGCGACCAGCGCGTTGTGGATGTGCATATCGGTCAAATTCGCAAGAAGATTGAAGTCGATGCTAGTCAGCCAGCACTCATCCAGACTGTACGTGGCGTAGGGTATAAATTTGAATGTTCTACTCAGCCACCGTCTGATAGCAAGTCCTAAGTCAAGAGTCTAGAGTTTTTTGACTCTTGACTTTTGATGCTAAAAGGGGTGAATTTCTTTGGTATCAACAGCTAAATTAACACAGCAAACGCCCAAAGATACGCCATTGATGTATTTACGACACAAGTACAGTCAGACAATTTTTGGAAATCTTTATTGAAAGTTTAAATGGGGTGCGTCTAGCTTTCACAGTTGTTAAGTGTCATCCAAATTGTCAGGTAAATTTGACCTGTTTCGACTGGTAAATGCGATTCGCCTGACGGCGATAGCTTGTTTGCGACACGCTCCGCGAACGCTTCACGTACTTTGTACAAATAACTTCAATTTTCAATTCTTTTAAATTTAGGGAAAATTGAGAGTTTTACATATAACATTTTCCTTTCTTGAGGTAGGGTCGTCAGTGGCAATGCAGGCATTAACCGCAGTTAAAGCACCCAAGGGAAGCGATCGCCATCTGACTTCTAACTAAACAAAAAACCTGAGGAAGCTTGGTTAACAGCACCAAGAGCGATGGCTGAGATATTAGACTTCTTGCACTTATTAGGGGAAAGGGGAAAGGGGTAGGAAAAAAGCTCTCTCACTTCGGGTGCAAAAAAGAATGAGTGCAAGAGGTCTATTGTATCTTAGCTGTTTTTGGTGAACGCTTATACCGCAAATATACTTAGCAATTCTGAAATAATGTTTCCAGATATACCCGAGCCGCACGGCGATCGCTATCTCCATTTTGCAGCAAAAACAGTGACAGCGCCGCCGTTAATACTCGATTTTGATCCCAATCCGGATGTGATTCTAAGTAACTTTTGAGGGATTCGTGGAGCGTTTCCGGAATTTCTGTAAATATACTAACCGTTGCGTTCATTTCTATTTTCCCCCTATCAGGTTAATCAATAAAGTAGACTTGCTTGCTGTTATGAGCCTTTGGACAACATACTGTATAAATGCCCAACCAACAATCACAAGGCAACAACTGGGTAATTTTACACAGTTGCATTGCCGATTACAAAAGCAAGCCGAATCATTGTGCGCCAAGAGGGGGTAGGTTTGTCAATGCTGCGAAATGTTACAAATCAGTTGCTCAAAACTAAATAACTACGAACTAATGAGGCTTGGAGGCTATTTTCTGTTACATATCTTCATAAAAACTCAGTCCTTTAAGTCAAGTCTCCCTAACACTAAAAAATTAAGCGATCATCATCAAGAGCCGATGAAACCGTAAAATAACTGTGGAAAACCTGTAAAATAACTGTGGAAAGTCTGTGGAATCCGTGAGGAAAATCAGCATGAATGATAAGAATTACAAAAAAGACAATTAGCCCCTTTGACAGATTACAAATTAAAAATTATTTTTTAAATTTATAATTAAAAAAACTTTACCTAGAGCGATCGTTGAAATTTCCCCCCAAGTTCCAGTTCGCATCGTGGTTTCCACCGATTCATGCCAAAGTTTGGATTTTGGCAGTTGGTAGACTTATGTTAGAAATGGGCACAGGCTTTACCCTGTTTTATGCCCCGATATTTTTCGTTAACAAAGTCGGTTTATCTACAACCGCTGTCGGTTTAGCCTTGGGTAGCGCGTCGATTTCTGGTGTCGCTGGCAGGATTTTAGGTGGTATTGGTGTTGATTCTCCGTCTTGGGGACGCAGACGCACATTGTTGTTTTCAGCAGCAATTTCGGCAATTGGTTCTCTAGTTTTAGCTGCAAGCCACAATTTTGCTACTTTGGTAATTGGTAACTTGATCGCGGGGTTCGGTTTGGGTTTATACTGGCCCGCAAATGAAGCTGTTGTTGCCGACTTGACACCAACTGAAAATCGCCGTGAAGCTTATGCAATTACGCGACTGGCAGATAATCTGGGTTTGGGGATGGGAATTGTCTTGGGTGGCGTTTTGGTGACGACTACTGGCAGTTATCGATCGCTATTTATCATTGATGCGATTTCTTTTATTGTATTTTTTGGAGTTGTTTATCTGGCGATCGCGGAAACGGGCACACCAGATATGAGACAATCACAGAAGACGCAACATATTGCTTCTTGGATGGCAGCATTAAGCGATCGCCCTTTTTTGGTCTACGTTGTCCTGAATATCATCTTCACCACCTACGTTTCCCAACTACACAGCACCATCCCCATCTACTTTAAAAACTTTGTGTCAGTAAGCAACTCGGGACAAGGATTTTCGGAAACTACAATTAGTGCCCTTTTCGCGCTGCATTTAGCGATCGCTATTCTCACACAAATACCCGTTGCCCGTATCTTAAAACGCTATTCTCACACAGTTGCGTTTACCTTTTCTTGCTTGCTATGGGCAATTGGTTTCAGCTTCATCTGGGCTTGTGGCACTGCTACAACCGATAATCTAGTTTGGGCAGCTTTGGCATTGGCAATATTTGCTCTTGCTATAGCCTCATATACCCCCTCAGCCTCTTCATTAGTCACCGACTTAGCCCCCCAATCTCAACGTGGAGTTTATTTATCCATCAGTTCTCTGTGCTGGGCAGTTGGCTATTTTATCGGTCCTCCCTTAGGTGGTTGGGCATTAGATCAACCGCGAATCCTGCGCGATAGCCTTTGGTTAGGATTTTCCTTTAGTGTTGTCATCACTCTGGTAATTTTGCAATATCTCAATCGAATTTTACCTACTCACACAAAACTAGGAAATCAAGAGTAGGAAATTCACGCTCCCGTCTATCCATCCTGACTTTCACCACGTTGAAGAGTTAGAGATACTGGAGACAAGGGGCGAGTTTGCTGATATTTTTAATTTACAATGCGATTTGAACTTGTTTTACCAAAAGTTTTTGTAATATCCCATTCTTAAAATACTATTTCATTGGCTCGATAGCAAGAAAAAAGTAGAATTTAGAATTAGAACTAAATACTTTAACACGAGTCGAGTATATAACAATCATAAAAACTATCAATGATTGTTTGTGCTAATTGTTGGCAGAAATAGTATTTACTATAATTAATGGTTTGAGTGGGAACTATAGAGTGTAAGTAAATTTAATTAAATAAATTTTATTTATATCAAAATAACTTCACTTATTTAAGTGTGTGTTTTAAGTTTCAATGGATGGCTTGAAGCTCAATTAACCATTGATTTTAAATTTTACTTTTCAATCTAAATCTGAGGAGTTGCCGTGAAAGTAAATCTGCTAGCTTATGCTGGGGGAGTAAGTTTTCTATACTTAATCGCTGGAATGTTACCTGTGCAAGCGATGCCTACTTTTGAAGAAACAGCATCTGACACGCAGGCTCTAAACTCTTCTCAAAACATACTAGTTTCCAGCAATAATATTTTTGATGAAACTATCTCTATTAATGAGAAAATCAAATCAGTACCTATATTAAATCAAAAGCAGGAAAGTACTGATTTAGCAGTAGCTGCTTCTACTTTTTTTTCGCAAACAGTCTTAAAAAATGTCAATTCTCGCTCAGACTATTCACGCTTAATAGCAGCAGAAATACAGGAACAGGTAACATCTGTATCGCAACTGTCTGATGTGAAGCCTACTGATTGGGCAATTGGAGCATTGCAATCTTTAGTAGAGCGCTACGGTTGTATTGCAGGATATCCAAATGGCACTTATCGGGGCAATCGTGCGATGACTCGTTATGAATTTGCCGCTGGTTTAAATGCGTGTTTGGAGCGAGTTAACGAACTAATTGCTACCGCAACCGCCGATTTAGTAAAAAAAGAAGATTTAGCCAGCTTGCAAAGACTGCGAGAGGAATTTTCTGCTGAATTAGCGACATTGCGGGGTCGAGTAGACGCTTTAGAAGCTAGCACCGCTAAACTGGAGGCGAATCAGTTTTCTACAACTACTAAACTGAATGGTGAAGCAATTATATCAGCTATTGGTGCCACAGGAGGCGCTCCTAATCGAAACGATCCGAATATCGTCCTAGTAAATCGAGTGCGGTTGAATCTCAACACCAGTTTTACAGGTAAAGATTTACTAATTACTGGGTTGCAATCTTACAATTTCTTAGGCGGTGTCGATGGTCGTGGTAGCATTCAAGAAAGTTTAGGATTAGCTTCACCCCTACTGACTGCTAGTAGCGCTCGTACAAGCTTTGAACCTCAATTTCCTGGACTAGACGTCAAAACCTTATCGAACGTCAGCGCCAACAGTGTTGAGCTTTACAAACTACTTTACATCTTTCCCGTCGCCGATAAATTAACTTTGTTTGCCGGCACTGCTGCGGAAGTATCCGATGCTTTTCCTCCCATCACTCCATTTTATGGTGAAGGACAAGAAGCTATTTCCCGCTTTGCCAGCTTAAACCCTGTAGTGCGCGTTTCTGGGGGTACTTCAGGTACTGGTTTAGCATCAGCGGCAGGCTTTATTTTTAGCATCTCAAAACAACTCGATTTGAGAGCATTGTATGGCAGTGTAAACGCAAATCTTCCCAGTTCATCTCCCGATATACTTCCAGGAGTTTCTAACACACCATTGGGTGCCGGCGTATTTGGCGGTAGTAGCGTTGTTGCCGCACAATTAACATTTAGACCAACCAGTTCGATAGATATTGGTTTGAACTATGCCAATAGTTATCACGAAATAAACATTTTAGGTACAGGATTAGTTCGCGGCGATATTGGTTCTTTAGCTGGAGTTCCTCTAGGAATACCCGTCAAACTCAACTCCGTTGGTGGTACAGCCACCTGGAGATTTTCTCCCAAAGTGGCTTTATCTGGCTATGGTGCAGCGCTATTTGTTGACGATTCTTCCGGTCGTGTAGATGCTTCCACCACCTTCACCAGTTGGATGGTAGGACTTCACTTCAACGATCTTTTCAGTAAGGGCAACAACGCCGGTCTTATTTTTGGTCAACCGCTTTACCGTACCGATGCTAGTGGAGACGCGAGAGTTACACCTGCGGGTGTAAATAGAGCCGTTCCCTACCATTTAGAAGCATACTACCGCTTGCGCCTAACTGATAATATCAGCATTACCCCAGGCGCCTTTGTCCTTTTTAATCCCGAAAGCGACAGCCGCAACGACACAACAACCGTAGGCGTACTTCGTACCACCTTCACCTTCTAAACAAAACCCTCTCCTCTTCCCCTCCTCCTTGGCGTCTTCTCCTTGTAGACGCGTTGGCGAAGCCTCTCGAAGAGAAGCGCGTTGGCGGAAGCCTCTGGCAGAGAAGGCGGTTCGTTTTACTTCCTTCTCTCCTGCAACTTCCGATAAACCGCCTTCAAATCAACATGATGATGAGCCAAAGCGACTAAAGTATGATATACCAAATCAGCAACTTCACCAGCGATCGCATCTGGTTCATCATCCTTACACGCCATCACCACCTCAGCAGATTCCTCGCCAATCTTTTTTAAAATCTTATTATCACCGCCAGCAAATAACTTACAAGTATAAGAATCTTCACTTGGATTATCACGGCGATCGCATATCACTTGAAACAATTGCGACAACGTATCTGCTGGTGGTGCAGTAATTGTCCCATCAACTTGATGAAAACAACTGCGTTCTCCTGTATGGCAGGCAATATCTCCTAACTGCTCAACCCCAATTAATAGAGCATCACTATCACAGTCATAACGGATACTTCGTATCTTTTGCAGATGTCCCGAAGTCTCTCCCTTGTGCCACAAATTTTCACGCGATCGACTCCAAAACCAAGTTTCCCCAGTTTCTAAAGTTTTCTGCAACGACTCTTGATTCATCCATGCCATCATCAAAACAGTACCGTCCAGATAATCCTGGACAATTGCGGGTACTAGACCCCTGTCATCGTAGCGAATTTTATCAACAGGGACTGAATGCGAATCAATCGAAAACATACCAGCTGCTGCAAGTAAATGCAAAAATAATTTATTGATTTACGATACCATTATGGATGAAGCAGCTGGCGTAATTTTTTAAATTAAACTCTGTTATCTCATCTTAAACAACAACATTCCTGTTCATGGCAGACTGCATTTTTACAGCACTTAAAGCTACTTTATGAGCCTTTGTTGCTTCGCCATACCAGTGTAGAGCCGAGTTGAAAGCTGCCCGGTAAAGATCCTGGTATGGCTCAGATAATCGAGTCCGAATATCTGAAGGCAAGTCTTGATTCGATTTGTATAACATATTATTATTTTCTTGGTTCAGGTAATTTATTACGATAGAGGTTCTAGGCAATTATTACGCCTATCCTAAGATAGAGCTTTTTGTTTCCACTGTTAGGAGAAAACCTTGGTAAATACCACGATTAAAACTACAAAATCACAAGAAATCTTCGCGGCTGCTCAAAATTTAATGCCAGGAGGTGTCAGTTCTCCAGTCCGCGCCTTCAAATCTGTGGGTGGACAACCAATCGTTTTTGATCGCGTTAAAGGCGCGTACATTTGGGATGTCGATGGCAACCAATATATCGACTATGTAGGCACTTGGGGACCAGCGATTTGCGGTCACGCTCATCCAGAAGTCATTGCCGCACTGCATGAAGCCTTAGAAAAAGGCACAAGCTTTGGTGCGCCTTCAGTGCTAGAAAATGTACTGGCAGAAATGGTCATCGCTGCCGTTCCCAGCATCGAAATGGTAAGATTTGTTAACTCAGGCACAGAAGCTTGTATGGCAGTGCTGCGCTTGATGCGCGCTTTTACTGGACGCGACAAAATCATCAAGTTTGAAGGCTGCTACCACGGTCATGCTGACATGTTCTTGGTGAAAGCAGGTTCAGGTGTTGCTACACTCGGCTTACCCGACTCCCCAGGAGTGCCGAAATCGACAACAGCCAATACTTTAAACGCCCCTTACAATGACTTAGAAGCCGTTAAAGCTTTGTTTGAAGAGAACCGCGATGAAATTGCTGGTGTGATTCTTGAGCCAGTCGTCGGCAATGCTGGATTTATTACTCCCGATGCAGGCTTCTTGGAAGGGTTACGAGAGCTTACCCACGAGCATAAGGCGTTATTGATATTTGATGAGGTAATGACGGGCTTCCGCATTGCTTACGGTGGCGCTCAAGAGAAGTTTGGTGTCACACCCGATTTGACCACTTTGGGTAAAATCATCGGCGGTGGTTTGCCAGTTGGAGCTTACGGAGGTCGCCAGGATATCATGTCAATGGTTGCCCCCGCCGGTCCGATGTATCAAGCCGGAACGCTTTCTGGTAATCCTTTGGCGATGACTGCTGGGATTAAGACGTTAGAATTGCTGCAAAAGCCGGGTACTTACGAGTATCTTGACCAAATCACCAACAAGCTAGCTTCAGGCTTGCTGCAAATTGCGACTGAAACTGGTCACGCGGCTTGCGGTGGACAAATTAGCGGCATGTTCGGCTTATTCTTCACGGACGGACCAGTCCATAACTACGACGATGCGAAAAAGTCGGATACAGCCAAGTTTGGACGCTTCCATCGCGGCATGTTAGAGCGGGGTGTTTACTTAGCACCGTCTCAGTTTGAGGCTGGGTTTACCTCGTTTGCTCACACTGAGGAAGATATTGAGCAGACTTTGACAGCCGCACGCGATGTGATGTCTAATTTGTAAGTTAGGGAATGGGGAATGGGGAGACAAGGAGAGGGGGAGACAAGAGAGAAATTTTTCCAAGTTGTCCCCTTGTCCCCCTGTCCCCCTGTCCTCTGTCCCCTAATCCCTAGTCCCTTCTTAACAGCCGCAACCATTGTGAGCGCAGCCTTTCATGGTTTTGTGACCTTCAGCACAGGCTTCAGAGCAATAAGATTTATCGTCCTTTTTAATCGAATCCTCGATGTGAACGACACACAGGCAAGAAGGACAAGCACATTTCATTTGGGTTACAGTTGCCATAATTTTTTCTCTGAATACTGAAATTAATATAACATATGAACAAATGTTCAAGTGTAAGTTAATATAATTTAATCTTACTGAAGCGATAAATTGATTTAGAGGCTCATTCGCTAGAAAAAATTATCTTGTCTATTCCTGGTTTGAGAAAAAACTCTGTAAAAATCAAATATTTTATTTAATAAAAAGTAAAATTACTTATCTATTAAAAATAATTAATACTAAATATAAATACAAACTTACGTAGAAAATTTTATAAGCTCGTAACTATTCGGGTTTAAACCAAGCCGAGAAAGTAGCTGCGAGTTTGAGTAGAGTAGATTTTCGGGGATTTATCATTGCTTTACGTAAGCTCGTGCCTAACTTTAGCAACTCTTCAAAGGATTCCAGCAAAAATGACCTGGCAAAAGTAGATTTTTGTTTAAATAATGAAAATAGAGTTTAATACTCCCCCGTAATTATTCGTGCAGCGAGTTGACAGTGCATGAGCTACTGCTTAAATCCGATCTGTCCCAATCCAGAAAATTTGGCATACAGCCAAAGGTGTCAGTCTTGTGGCTCGCGGCTGCGGTTGCGCGATCGCTATCGGGTGTTCAAACCATTAGGTCAAGGTGGTTTTGGTGCAACCTTTCTAGCCCAAGATGAAGCCTTACCAGGCGAACCAAGTTGTGTAATCAAGCAACTACGTCCTTCAGGAACCGCACCACACATTTTACAGATGGCGCGGGAACTGTTTGAGCGAGAAGCGAAAACCCTAGGCAAAATTGGCAATCATCCCCAAATACCTCGGCTGCTAGACTATTTTGAAGATCATGAACAATTCTACTTAGTCCAGGAATACATCAGTGGCGCTACCCTTCAACAGGAGGTGAAAGGCGACGGAGTTTTGAGCGAAGCCGGAGTCAAGCAATTCTTGAGCGAGATGCTGCCATTGCTACAATACATCCACGAGCGAAAGGTGATTCACCGCGATATCAAGCCAGCCAACTTGATTCGCCGCGATCAAGATGCCAGATTAGTTCTGATTGACTTTGGAGCGGTCAAAAACCAAGTCAGTCAAGTTACAAACCAATCCGAGCAAACAGCATTAACTGCATACGCAATTGGCACTCCTGGTTTTGCCCCTCCAGAGCAAATGGCTATGCGTCCAGTTTACGCCAGTGATATTTACGCGCTGGGGGTAACATGCATTTATCTGCTGACTGGCAAATCTCCTAGAGATTTGGACTACAATCCCACAACTGGGGAAATGATGTGGGAACAGCTTGTACAAGTAAGCGCTCACTTAGCACAAGTGCTGCGAAAAATGCTCGAAGTCTCAGTACGCAATCGCTATCAGTCTGCCGAAGAAGTACTCAAAGCACTAGAGATGGAACCATATTTGGAGAGCTTGGCACAAAGTATGGTTGCTCAATCTTCTGTGAGCGTGAAAGAGCGAACTTCTCTAACACGTAACCACTTGGAAGATTCTGGTGTATATTGCAGCAATGCTTCTAGCGCTTCTTCTAGTGCTGGGGTTCAGCAGGTAGCAGCAGCAATTCGCGCAAGACGAGCTAAAGCCGCAGAAGGAGCAGTTTTACAAGCTCCAGGAATACGTCAGGGAGTCGTCACTACAAAATCAAGTACTTTGGTTAGCAGCAATAGTACTTCGCATCAAAATACTAAAGTTAGTCGGAAATTAGATACTCAAGGTTTATTAACGGCTTACGTTAAAGGAAGACGAGATTTTGCCGAACACAATTTGAATCTACTGAATTTACAAGGAGCAGATTTATCGGGAACGAATTTCCATTCCTCTCAATTGGAGAAAACCAACCTCCAAGGAGCGAATCTCCACAACAGTGACTTTGGCAGAAGCTCTCTTAACCGTGCGAATCTCAGGGACGCTAATTTGAGTAAGGCTTACTTTAGTCATGCGGATTTAGAAGCAGCAGATTTGCGAGGTGCAGACCTTAGCTATGCTCATCTTAATAATGCCAATCTCCGAGGTGCTAATCTGTGTGGTGCTAATCTAACAGGTGCTAAAATTTCTGAGGAGCAGCTGGCACTAGCTAAGACTAATTGGATGACTGTACGTCCCAATGGTAAACGAGGCTTATTATAATTTAATTTTAGATTTTAGATTTTGGATTTGAGATAAAGGCAATCCAAAATCGGAAATTTAAAATTGTTTTCAATTTTAATTGAGGTAAGAAAAGACAGTTATTTACAGTTTATGCTGCAAATTGTGTTGCATAAAAAATCCTGACAAATAGTTTTGAATTTTATGCAGTGGCAATTATATGTTGTCAAAAAATATTTTATTTAAACTTATATCTACGCATTATTATTTTACCACAATTGTCTGATTTATCAGATAATTAGCTTTCATCCACAGGGTTTAAGCAGCTTTGTTCTCAGCATAAGTGCGATAGATAAGATTGCTAATGGCTAATCATATTAAGAGCGATTAGCCATTATTATTTTCGCACCTACCCGACACCTTGAAAGGTGCGGCTATACAAACAAAGTCCCAACGGGAGAGCTAGTCGTCTGCGGAGGGAAACCCTCCCGTAGCGCTGGACTCACCGCCAACGCGGACTATAAAAAACAATGTTTTCAGCCAGCGCTCCGGAAGGCTTTGTTTGCGTGCCAGCGTTGCTCTCAGGCTGAAGCCTGAACGCTAATGAAGCAGCGAAAACACGCCCTAGCAATCTGGTAAGTGTTATTCTTCTAATTCTTCGACTTCATCCTCTTCGTCTTCGTCTGCCTTCTTCACAGAATTAGCCGAAACGACAGCCCCCATGTCTAGCTTTTCACGAACCTGCTTCTTAATTTGGTCAGCAAATTCCGGCTTTTCTTCTAGGTACTTAATGGCGTTGTCTCGACCTTGAGAGATGTTGTCACCGTTGTAGCTATACCATGCTCCTTTGCGAACCAAGATAGCAGTTTCTTCTGCTATGTCAACAATACAACCTATGGTAGAAATGCCTTTACCAAAAATAATGTCAAATTCCGCGATTCTAAAAGGCGGCGCAACTTTGTTTTTCGCAACTTTGACTTTGACGCGGTTGCCAAATTCCTCTGTCCCTTTTTTCAAGGTTTGAATCCGGCGAATATCCAAACGCACTGAGGCGTAAAACTTTAAGGCATTACCGCCAGTTGTAGTTTCTGGGCTACCGTAGGTAACACCAATTTTTTGCCGCAACTGGTTAATAAAAATTACTGTACAACCAGATTTACCGATATTACCCGTGATTTTACGTAGAGCTTGGCTCATCAATCTCGCTTGCAAACCAACGTGGACATCTCCCATTTCGCCTTCAATTGCAGCGCGGGGAACCAATGCTGCTACCGAGTCGATAACTACGATGTCAACCGCAGCGGAACGGACGAGTTGATCGACAATTTCTAAAGCAGATTCTCCGGTATCAGGTTGGGAGATCAGCAAGTTGTCAATATCAACACCCAATGCCGCCGCGTAGGTGGGGTCAAGGGCGTGTTCAGCATCCACATAGGCTGCGATGCCGCCTTCTTTTTGGACTTCAGCGACTGCGTGTAGGGCTACAGTGGTTTTACCAGAACTTTCCGGTCCGTAAATCTCAATCACCCGTCCCTTGGGTAATCCGCCGCCTAATGCCAGATCCAGGGTGAGCGCTCCACTGGAAATCGTTTCCACACGCATCCGGGTAGCGTCACCGAGGCGCATGATTGCTCCTTTACCAAAGCTACGCTCAATTTGGGTGAGTACCATGCTGAGGGCTTTTTGCTTCCCTGCATTATCAGTGGTGTTAGTAGCCATTCCTTCCTCTAAATAATATATGGATTTAAGGAGTCTAAATTTGAGATGAGTAGAACAGATATACTATTTTGACATTTTTTAGCCGCGATCGGCTACATAGTTTAAGGCGGGTTTCCCGGCTATGTCGTTGGAACGACATGCTTTATATTGCCCAACTGGGCTTTCCTTTTTCTTTAACAGAAAAGCGTGACAAGATTCTAACGCGATCGCCTGTACAAGTCACGAGGTTTGTTTGACTCGTTTAATTATTGTGTAAACCAGGCGTTTAGTTTCCGCCCGATAAGAATCATACTAACTCATCACGGGTTAACGCCGAATTCTTTTAACTTACCTGCCAAAGGTTCCGAAGATTCCCATGCTGTCAGCAGCAGACTACCCCGATCATCCCACCAGCGCAACCAGGGTAGTTCTAGATTTTGAGAGCGATCGTGCCAAATTCCCAATTCTACACCCATTGATTCTATCCGATAATGTCCGCGTTCATTAGCAGGCGATCGCTTCTTCTAAGTCTTCGTGAATGACTAGTAGTCTGTCAAGGCAACTTTGCGGGGTTTCTGGTAAGA
>JBPCQW010000129.1:0-2580 GCA_050997715.1 Hassallia sp. | reverse complement strand
TTCCCAAACTCGCGTTGTTAGTGACAGTGTTTCTGCATTGGGTACAAAGTCTTCTAGCCGCAATCCTCGTCTGGTAATGTCCGCAGGGTTTTGCAACAGGTAGGGTGGGACTTTAATCTCCAAATTGTTTAATGCTATGGTTGCCACACTTGTATCCACAGCAGGTAGAATACGCGAGCCGACGACGACATCAGAAATAATTGCATCAGATGATTGCCCCAATGCTACTAGTGTCCCAGATGTTGACGCGAGGCGGTAATTATCGACTTGACTTGCGATGGAAGGTTCACCCACCATTGCGACAGGCGATCTAACTAAGAAATAGGCAACAGCTGGTGTACTTGCCAATAGTAAAATCGTTAGCGCCCAGCCAAGCAAGTATCCGCCTGGTTTGTCTATTCCTCCACCCTTAATTCTTTGAGCGGCAAACATCATCATTAACATTGATGCTCCCAGAGGCTTGAGCGGAAATGACACCACTCTCCACAACGAAGCCACCGCAGGTTCATTAGGGTTAATAAACGACAGCGCTAGGACGAGCAAGAAAATAACTACGACCAATCGTCCGGCAAAACTTCCTGAGGGATAAAATCTCTGGAACAAAGAATAGACAATTGTGCCAACAAGCAGCCAGAGAAGTACCCGGCTTAATAGTAGAAACATACATTTACTCTCAAATATTCTCGTGCAGTGAGCGCTAGTTTGGTGAGTCCACCACTGCGGAGCGTTTTCCGAACGCAGGTTAGTAGGCGTCAACCCCTAAGGGTCAGCCTAGAGGTTTTGGGCAGTTGATTGATTTTATTGTCAAATTGTAAGCACATTGTTACCTGACTACAAATACATCACAACGCCACTCCCCAAAAATGGGGGTGACTCCCCTCACACAAAGACTACCGTCGTAGTGATTTTAGAGCAATTTTGTGATAATGGACGCAGTATTTATAATTTTTCCGGTCAAATTAAGTATGTTCGCTTAAGGTTTTTGCGATTGAGAAGGATAAAGTTAAGACTCCACCGGAGTTGTGGAGGATTTGAAGTAGGATGCGATCGCTTAATTTTGTCTTCACAAATAAACCTGGAGGTAAGCAAGCAGGTATGAAGTATAAAGAAGTTCATCGTTCATACTTTCTTCAAACAGTCATCTGCCATTGGTAATTTAAATTGATTAAGTGGTTGTGAAATTAAACATGAAAACTATGTCGCCGGAAAAGCCCTGCATTTTGGTTACGGGAGGAGCTGGATATATTGGCTCTCATACGGTGCTTGCTTTATTGCAGGCAGGATATGAGGTGATAATACTCGATAATCTGGTGTATGGGCATCGTGATTTGGTAGAAAAGGTTTTACAGGTAGAACTGATAGAAGGAGATACAGGCGATCGCCCTTTGTTAGATAACTTATTCTCTACCCGCAATATTGCCGCAGTTATGCACTTTTCTGCCTATGCCTATGTGGGAGAATCGGTGACTGACCCGGCAAAATACTACCGCAATAACGTTGTCGGCACTTTAACGCTGTTAGAAGCAATGCTGGCAGCTTCTATTAAGAAATTCGTCTTTTCTTCCACTTGTGCCACTTATGGTGTACCGGAAGTCGTCCCAATTCCGGAAGACCATCCCCAAAATCCAATTAATCCCTACGGTGCTACTAAGTTGATGGTGGAAAGGATTCTTTCTGACTTTCATACCGCTTACGATTTTAAATCAGTACGTTTCCGCTATTTCAATGCTGCTGGCGCCGATCCTCAGGGTCGCTTGGGTGAAGATCACAACCCAGAAACTCATTTAATTCCTTTGGTGCTACAAACAGCTTTAGGCAAACGCGAATTTATCTCAATTTTTGGTACTGATTATCCCACGCCTGATGGTACTTGTATTCGCGATTATATTCACGTTAACGATTTAGCAGAGGCTCATGTTTTGGGATTGAAATATCTCTTAGACGGTGGTGATAGCGAAGTTTTCAATTTGGGCAATGGTAACGGCTTCTCAGTTAAAGAGGTTATTGAAACGGCAAAGCTTGTCACAGGACGTGAAATTCCCATCAAAGAATGCGATCGCCGTCCTGGTGATCCACCATCACTCATCGGTAGTGGTGACAAAGCCAGAAAAATCTTAAATTGGCAACCTCAATATTCTTCTTTGAAAGATATTCTCGTTCACTCCTGGCAGTGGCATCAGCAAAGGCACAAATAGGGAATGGGGGAGGCAGTGCGTTGGACGGGTTTCCCGGCAGCGATCGCACCTGCCGTCATGGGGGATGGGATAATTCCTCCTTGTCCCCTTGTCTCCATTATTAGTTGCAGCAACTCACGAAGAACCCGCTGCAAAACGAATGAATATCTCAAGTAAGCAGAAAGTAGTGCGCTCTCCGTCGCTTAAGGAAAGGGCACGACCCGTTAATAAAAATCCGTACTAATTTTTTAAGTTATTATTTTTTAACAATTACTTAATGATTGTTGTTATAGAATTTTTTAAGTCAAATAAAACTTCCATTTATAAGTAAATAGAAGATAAACGATTTGATTGGGATTTATAGTAATACAGCAGATTGCAGGTAAATGAGGTACAGTCATAGAAG